>CANJOB010000056.1 GCA_947475655.1 Caulobacterales bacterium
GAAGAGCCGGTTCCCGCACCGAATAGGCAATCTGCCTATGAAGTGTGTTCACCGCGCATACCTTTAGGCGCGCGGCGCATTACTCCGCGGGCGTCACAGGAGCCGGCGCCTTGTCGCAGGCCGCGTCATATCGCGGTCACGGTTCCCCCTGGCCGCGAATCCGTTCGGGCCTGCCGCGTGTTGGGCTAAGCTGGGGCCATGAGCGGCATTTTCGATCGGATGGGCGCCCTGGTCGGCGGCGAGTGGGCCGAGGCCAGCGCCCAGGCACAGCGCCACTTCCAGCAGAGGATGGGCGAGCACCACCATGTCGGCCGCGCCTTCGTCGAGACCGTCGCCGAATTCTGCCTCGAGCATAACAACCTGGTCGGCGTGGCCGCCGGCATCGCCGTCGAGCGCACCCTGCAGTGGGCCAAGGACCGTCACGACGCCGCCCATCCGGATATCCACCCGCCGATGGTCCCGGCCCCCGGCTGGACCATCGTGCCGCACGAGGGCGAGGCGCCGCCGCCGCCGGCCAAGCCCCGTCCGGTCCCCAAGGAACTGCGGCTGGACCGGCTGAATCCGCTGAAGGTGGCGCTGGAGGTGTTCGGCGCCCTGCTCCTGCTCAAGCTGGCCGCCGCCGGAGCGCGCTTCTTCCGCCGCAAGGCCAGGGACGAGGTGTGGTTCGCGCCCGCGGGCCGCATCCGCCTGTTCAGCGGCGCGCTCAGCGCCTACTTCCTGATTGCCGCCCTCAAGTCACCGCGCCTCAGCGCCTGGCGCAACGGCGCGATTCTGTTCTTCGGCACCGACGCCATCAAGCCTCTGGTTCGTCCGCCGCGCCGCCGGCGGCTGGCGAAGCCTGCGGCTCGTCCAGGATCCGCCTGACCTTCATCGCCAGTTGCTCGAAGCCGAACGGCTTGACGATCAGTTCCACCCCGCGGTCGAGCGCGCCGTTGTGGACGATGGCGTTGCGCGTGTAACCGGTGGTGAACAGCACCTTCAGGTCCGGGCGCCGCGCCAGGGCCTCGTCGGCGATCTGCCGGCCGTTCATGCCGCCAGGCAGCACCACGTCGGTGAACAGCAGGGTGACGTCGGGATGGTCGTCCAGGGTGGCCAGGGCCTCCATGCCGTTGGCGGCGGTCAGCACCATGTAGCCGAGCTCGCGCAGAATGCCGCTGCTGTAGGCGCGCAGCTCGTCATGGTCCTCGACCAGCAGAATGGTCTCGGCGCCGCGCAGGCTGGCGGGTTCGGGCTGGGCCGCGGCGGTGGCGGTGGGCTGTTCGGCTCCGGTCAGGCGCGGCAGGTAGATTTTCACCGTCGTGCCTTGGCCCGGCTCGCTGTAGATGCGCACGGCGCCGCCGGTCTGGCGCACGAAGCCGTAGACTTGGCTTAGGCCCAGGCCGGTGCCCTTGCCGACTTCCTTGGTTGTGAAGAAGGGCTCGAACACCCGGTCGAGCGTCTCCCTGTCCATACCGACGCCTTCATCGGTGACCGCTATCATCACGTACTGTCCGGCCGGCACCGGCTGGGGCAGGTCGGCGACATAGGGCTCGTCCAGATAGACGTTGGCCGTCTCCACCGTCAGCCGCCCGCCCGTGGGCATGGCGTCGCGGCCGTTGATGGCCAGGTTGAGCAGGGCGTTTTCCAGCTGGCTCTGGTCGGTTTCGGCGCGCCACAGGCCGGCGGCGAGCACGGTCTCGACGAGAATGTTCTCGCCCAGCGTGCGGTGCATCAGCTCGGCCATGTCGGTGATCAACTTGTTGGCGTCGACAACCTGCCGCTGCAGAGGGTGGCGGCGGGAGAAGGCGAGCAGGCGCTTAGTCAGCTGGGCGGCGCGCTCGGCGCCTTGGGCGGCCATGTCGCGCGCGCGCATCAGACGGGCGACGTTGGTGTTGCTCGGCAGGCCGTCCATCTGGCGGCTGATCGTCTCCAGCCCGCCGAGGATGATGGTCAGCAGGTTGTTGAAGTCGTGCGCCACTCCGCCGGTGAGCTGGCCGAGCGATTCCATCTTCTGACTATGGCGCAGGGCCAGTTCCGCCTTCTCGCGCTCTCGCATCTCGGTGACGAGGTTCTGATTGGCCTCCTCCAGGGCGCGGGCGCGGCTTTGCAGTTCGCGAGTGGCGCGCAAGACGGCGCCGACCACGAGGACCGCCATCAGGATCAGCAGGCTCAGCGGTCCCTGTCGCCGCAGGAAGCGGCCGGCGGGTTCGGGCGCGGTACGCAGATGCACCCACCCCAGCGGTTCGCCGTTCTGGGCCACCGCCTCGGCCGCCTCGACCATGCCGTGGCGGTAGAATCCGCCCTGGCGCTGCACCAGCTTCGCGGGCGCTTGCGGGCCGGAGCGGTGGAACGCCGCCATGCGAAGGCCGGTCTGGTCGTAGACCCCGGCGGCGGCGATGTCGGGGTTCGCGCCGAGGGCGCCCACATATTCACGCAGAGCCTCGGTGTCGTTGAACGACAAGGCGGCGGCGACGCTGGCGGCCAGAATCTTAGCCTGCACCGCGGTCTGGTCGATGGCGCGGGCGCGATAGACCCGCTCGTTCTGCGCCGCCAGGCCGACGCCGATCATGATCAGCAGGGTGGCGCCGGCGAAGGCGGCGGTGATCAGGCGCCGCTCCTCGGCGCCCTTGGGGACTCCTGTGGGTTCGCGGCGGCCGATCATGCGCCGGCCCCCAGGGCGAGCAGTTTCGAACTAATCGTCAGGCCGCCGGCCTCGGCCGCGCCCTGGTCGATGATGAAGCGCACCCGCTGCTCGCGGATCACGAAGTGGATCATGCCGTGCGGCGCGGCGGCGACCGCGTCGTCGGTGATGGTCAGAACCGGAGCGCCGCGCAGAATCTGTAGGGCGGCGGCCGGCGACTGCTCGGCTGAGGCGGAGACATAGAGCACGTGGCAGCCCGATCCGGCCTCCACCTGCATCAGGCGGCGGATGGCGAAGGCCCGCCCCTCCAGCCTTTGGTTGGCCACCGCGCGGTCGAGCAGGCCGCCGAACGGATCGCGGCCCAGGATGCAGAGGGTCAGTGGCCCGCCGGCCGCCATCGCCCCGGGCGGCCATTCGACGAACGGCACGAACCTGTAGAGAAACTGCGCCTTGATCGGGAACTCGAGCGATTGCGCCACGGCGGCGCGCGGGGGCGCCACCGCCGATAACGCCAGCAGCAGAAGCAGCAGCGGTATGTGCCGCCGGATTCGCACTAGCGGACCCACCTCAGGCCGAGCGCGACGCTGCGCGGGATTTCGTTGTGGCGGATTTCGCTCGCCTCCGGATGACGCTCGCTCAGCAGGTTGGCGCCGGTCAGGGCGATTTCCGTCGAGGCGTTCAACCGCCAGGCCAGGCGGGCGTCAGCCTCCACATAGGCCGGGGCGCCGCGATAGCCCGACGCCTTCAAGGTCGGCACGTCACCGTAGGCGCGCAGGCTGACGTTGAAATCCCAGCGCTCCCCAGCTTCATCTGCGAGCGCAGCTTGACCCATTTGTCGGCGTCGACGCCGCCGGATTCGAACTCGGCGATGTCGAGACTGCCTGCCTTCTTCTTGATGGTCTTGTCGAGAACCGAGACGCCGGCGCTAAGCCGCCACCGGGACGCGACCGCATAGTCGCCCCAGATTTCGGCGCCGATCACCCGGCCCTTGTTGCTGTTGCCGACATAGATCGGCAGGACGCCCGGCGCGGTCAGGTCGTTGGACCGCAGGCCGTCGTAGTCGTTGTAGTAGAGCGAGACTGAGATCGATCCGTCGGCCGTCGGCTGGGCGCGCCACCCCGCCTCGTAGGCGATCAGGCTTTCGGATTGGAAGCGGCCGGGAACGACGACGCCGGTGATGAAGAAATCGCGCTCGACGCGTGAGGGATTGCGCACGGCGCGCGACACGGCGGCCCACAGGGTCTGGGCCTCGTTCGGGCGCCAGGCGAGACGCAGGTTAGGCAGGGCCTCCAGCTTGGTGTAGCTGTCGTTTTCCAGTTTGACGCCGACAGTGAGTGAGACCGCGGGGCCGAGCGCGATCTGGTCCTGCGCGAACAGGTTGGAGATATTCACCTTGCGCCGTTCGGGCGCCAGAAGCTGCGGCTCGACCAGGGTGTGGAAGCGGTCGGCGGTGTGGCGGTAGCCGCCGCCCCAGACGATCTGATGCCGTGATCCCACGGCGAAGCCGTGCTGAACCTCCAGGTCAAAGGTATCCATGGAATCGTAGACCAGCCGCGCCTCGCGTTCGACCCGGTCGTAGTAGCCCTGGATTTCCAGCGTCCCGCCGCCCAGAGTTCGCACCCAGCGGCCGAGCAGGTTGGCGCCGCGGGCGTAGCCGGCGACGCCGACGGACTCGTCGATCTGGTTGTTGCTGATGTCGCCCTGCAGGGTGAGGGCGTCGGCGCCTCTCGCCCAGTCGGTGCGGAACCCGCCTTGCGCGCCCCACCAACCATCATTGGCGCTGGAGCCGTTCGGCCGCTCCAGATCGCCGCGCTTGTAGGCGGTGGCGTAAACCCGGAACGCCGCGCTTTCGCCAAGCATGGCGCCGTAGCGCAGGCGAACATCGCTATCGAGCGAACCGCCCGTGCCGTTGGCCAGCCAGCCCAGCGTCTGGCCGGCCGGCTTGCTGCTGACGTTAATGACGCCGTTGACGGCGTTGGTTCCCCAAAGGGTTCCGCCCGGGCCGCTGATCACCTCGATGCGGTCGACGTCGTCGAGGAAGACGTGGTGCTGGTCCCAGTCCACGCCGGAATAGAGCGGGGTGTAGATGCTGCGGCCGTCGATCAGCACCAGGAGCTTGTTGGAGGATTCCGAGCCGGAGAAGCCGCGGGCGGTAATGGTGTAGTCCAGCGCGTCGATCCGCGTGACCTCGAGGTTGGGCGCCATGCGCAACGCTTCGGGGAGGGTCAGGGCCCCCGACAGGCGCAGGTCCTCGTTGGTGATGACATAGATAGCGGAGGCGGCCTGGCCGATGGCTTCGGGCCGTTTGGAGACCGAGGTGATCTGAATCTGGCCCAGTTCCTCGATCGAGAAGGCGTCGAGGTTCTGCAGGCTGGCGTCTTCGGCCACATTGGCCTGGGCGGCGTTCAGCCCGAGCAGAAGGCTGCCGACGATGAGCGTCCCAGCTCCCAGTCCCTGCCGCGTCAAGGTCCTGCGACACGCCCTGCCTGGGCGCTTACTGCATAACATTCGTCCGGCCCCCAAGTTCGAAAGGAGTCCCCCCGGACGAAGCGGTATCACACGGATTTGTTCGGAAAAACAAGCTTTACGCGGGCGGCCCGCGGCTTTCGCACGGCGCAATTGCGGCAATGCAACAGGCGCCCGACTCTATCTGTCGGCTACCGACGGAAGGGGAAAATCGCCCGCAGCCGGGGATCACGCAGCCAGATCCCGCCCCAGGCGATCACGCCCAGATAGACCCCCATCAGGGTCGGGAAGAGCAGGGGGTCACCGGCGCGCACATGGCTGGCCATGGCCCCGCCGAACAGGCCGGTGAACAGCACCGCCCCCAGCACGCTGGTGCGGGGAAAGAGGTAGAGCGCCAGCAGCAGGGCTTCGACCACGCCGATGGCGAAGCCGATCCGTGACGGAAAGCCCAGGTCGGTCTCGCCGCCGGCGCCGGCCAACCGCATCAGCTTGCCGGCGGTGTTGAAGGCCATGAACAGGGCGAAGAGGGCGGTAAGGCCCCAGCCGGCCCAGGTCATCAGGCGCGAGCCGCGACCGGCGTCGTTCGTCTTCATGCCGCCCCCCCTTTGGCGCGCCGTCAGGTTTTGGGCTGGTTCATCGCCCAAAGCACCCCGAACGGATCGCGCAGCTGACCATAGCGGTCGCCCCAAAACATGTCTTGCGGCGGCATGACGGCGGTGCAGCCGGCGTCGATGGCCTGCCGGTACCATTCGTCGATACCCTCGCCCAGTATCAGGGTGAGGTTGTAGCCGGCGGCCGGCTGATGCGGGTGCCCGTGTTCAGGGAAGGCGTCGCTCAGCATGATCGAGCTGCCGTTGAGGTAGATGTGGGCGTGCATGGTCCGCCCCTTGTCATCCGGCGGGTGGATCGCCTCGATCTCCGCGCCGAAGGCCTTGGTGTAGAATTCGGCCGCCTTCACGGCGCCGTCCACCTGCAGGTAAGGCACGACGCCGCCTTTCACGGTGGCGTTTCCGTTTGTGTCGGTCATGGCGATCTCCTCGTTTCCTGTGGCCAAAGGACGGACGACGGCGGAACGCCCCGACAGCCGGGCGCAAATTTATTTCGGCGCCGCCGCGCCGGTGGCCAGGCGGTCGAGGCACATGCGGATATGCGACGCCTCCGCCGGGGTGTTGGCCAGGGCGATGGCGCGGTTGAAGGCCTCGCGCGCCTCGTCGTCGCGGCCCAGCTGCAGCAGGAAGGCCCCGCGGGCGCCGAAGAAGTGGAAATAGCCGCCCAGGCGGTCGGCCAGCGGTTCGATCAGTTCCAGGGCGGCGGCGGGGCCGGCGGTCTTCGACACCGCCACGGCGCGGTTGAGGGTGATCACCGGCGAAGGCGTCATACGCTCTAGGGCGGCGTAGAGGGCGTCGATCTGCGCCCAGTCGGTGTCCTCCGCCGTGGCGGCGCGGGCGTGCAGGGCGGCGACGGCGGCCTGGATCTGGTAGGGGCCGGGGTTGCGGTGGCGCATGCCCTTGTCGATCAGGGCCAGGCCCTCGGCGATCAGCTTGGCGTCCCAGAGCCCCCGGTCCTGGTCGTCGAGCAGTACGGCTTCCCCGTTGGCGTCGAAGCGGGCGGCGGCGCGGGCGTGTTGCAGCAGCATCAGGGCGGTCAGGCCCATGATCTCCGCCTCGGTCTGGAACAGCCGCAGCAGCAGGCGCGCCAGGCGGATCGCCTCGTCGCACAAGGCGGCGCGGGCCGGGTCGGCGCCGGCCGAATAGCCCTCGTTGAAGACCAGGTAGATCATGGCCGCCACGGCGGCGAGCCGCTCGGACCGTTCGACGGCGCCGGGGGCCTCGAACGGGGTGTCGGCCTGGGCGATGCGCGCCTTGGCCCGGGTGATCCGCTGCTCCATCGCCGCCTCGCCGACCAGGAAGGCGCGGGCGATCTGGCGGACGCTAAGCCCTGAGACGATGCGCAGCGCCAGGGCGATCTGCTGGGTGGCGGGCAGGTCGGGATGGCAGCAGATGAACAGCAGGCGCAGCGCGTCGTCGCGGTAGTGCGAACCGTCGAGCCTCTCGACCAGCGGCGCCTCGGCGTCGTCCAGATCCGACAGGGCGTCCTCGTCGGGCAGCGCCTGCAGGCGGCTGGTCTTGCGCACCCCGTCCAGGGCGGCGTTACGGCCGACCATGATCAGCCAGGCGGTGGGGTCGCGCGGCGGTCCGTTCTGGGGCCAGGATTTGAGCGCCCGCAGGCAGGCGTCCTGGAAGGCCTCCTCGGCGGTGTCCAAGTCGCGGAAGTAGCGCAGCAAGGCGCCGACCGCCTGGGGCCGCGCGGCAGTGATCGCCGCGTTGATCCAGGCGAGGTCGGTCATGGCCTTAGGCGCACAGCCTCGGGTCGGCGTTGTAGAGCCCGATCGGCCTGATTTCATAGGCTCCGCCCGGATTGACAGCCGCCAGTTCGCGGGAGAGCTCCAGCGCCTCCTCGAGGTCGGCGACATCGACGACATAGAAGCCGAGCAGCTGCTCCTTGGTCTCGGCGAACGGGCCGTCGATGACCAGGGGCGGGTCCTGAGTCTTGCGCAGGGTGGTGGCGGCGGTGGTCGGCAGCAGCCGCGCCGAAGGGCCGAGCTTGCCGGCCTTGGCCCACCTCTCCGCCACGGCGCCGATCTTGGTCATGACGGCGGCGTCTTCTTCCTGGCTCCAGGACCAGACCACGTCCTCATCGTTGTAGCAGAGGATGGCGTACAGCATCGGCGGGGCTCTCCCTATCGTCCCAAGGACGCGCCAGTATGCGCAACGCCGACACATGAGCTTGGAAAAAGACTCGGGGTCCCGGAAAAACTTTATTCGCCGCCGATGTCGGACCCTGGCCGGCCGCGCCGTCCTTGGGGCCAACCCCAAACGAGGAGATGACTGATGACCGCCACCCCCGCCTCCGACCGCGAACTGGTGCTGACCCGTCTTATCGACGCCCCGCGCGAGACGCTGTTCGCCTGCTGGACTCAGCCCGACCTGCTCAAGCAATGGTTCGCGCCAAAGCCCTGGACCACGCCAGTGGTCGAAACCGATCTGCGCCCCGGCGGCGCCAATATGTTCGTGATGCGCAGTCCCGACGGGACCGACTATCCCAACCACGGCGTCTATCTGGAGGTGGTCCAAAACCAGAAGATCGTCTTCACCGACGCCTTCACCCGCGCCTGGGAGCCGTCCGCCAAGCCGTTCTTCGTCGGTACGATCACCTTCGAGGACGAAGGCCGCAAGACCCGCTACATGGCCCGCGCCGTGCACTGGACGGTGGAGGACCGCGAAACCCACGAGAAAATGGGTTTCCACGAAGGCTGGGGCCAATGCGCCGACCAGCTCGAGGCCCTGGCCAAGACCCTCTGAGCTTGACCATGAGTGCGGCGGGCCGCCGCACCCCTAAGTGAGCGATGATAACAATTCCGAAACTTGACCGGAGGTAACCATCGAACGCGCTCAACGAACGTGAGCGCAAGACCGAGGACATAACGGCGCCGACATGGACCTGAACGGCTTCATTAACCTGGACAAGATCTGCATCCTGCTGGCCGATTCCAGCCCGCAGGGCATGGATATCCTCAGCCAGATCTTCACGGGCTTCGGCGCGCGCAATATCACCCGCTGCGCCAGCATCGCCCTGGCCTCAGACTTCATCCGGTCCAATGACGTCGACCTGATTGTCGTCAACGACACGGTGGGGACTGAGAGCGGCTACGATTTCGTGCACTGGCTGCGCCGCCAGGAAGGCAACCAGAACGTCTTCACTCCGGCGATCATGATCAGCGGCCACACCAAGCGCTCGATCGTCGGCAAGGCGCGCGACTGCGGCGCCAACTTCCTGATCGCCAAGCCCGTCAGCCCGCAGGTCGTGCTGGAACGCGTGATCTGGGTGGCGCGCGAGAAGCGACCGTTCCTCGAAGCCGGCGACTACATCGGCCCCGACCGGCGCCACCACGAGGCGGACCCCGGCGAGAACAAGGGCCGCCGCCGCAACGACCAGCTTCTGGCCGAGGCGGAAGCCGCGGCCGCGGCGGCCGCGGAAGCGGCGGCCGTCGACGTGTCCGGCCTCGCCGAACCCGCCTCAGATCCCCAGCAGGCCAGCGCATGACCATCGTCCGGTACATCAAAAATCCCAACAGCTTGGCGCGCAAGATCGCCGCGCCCGGAGGCAAGAAAGTCTCCGCCGCAGTCGCCGACGCCGAGACCGAACTGTCGGAGATGACGCCCGCCGGGTTGGAAGCCATCGACGCCTGCATCGCCATCATCGCCGCCAGCGTGGTGCGGACCAGCGAGACTCCACCCTCGGCCGAGACGCTCGAGGCGGTCTACCAGGCGGCCAGCGCCGTGCACGGTTCGGCGGCGGTGTTCGGCCTGCGCGACCTGGGCGAAGCGGCCTGGAGCCTGTGCGAACTGATCGACACGGGCGGCGGCGCCCTGCGCAGCGGCATGGCGGCGATCTCCAGCCACCTCGACAGCCTGCGTCTGCTGCGGCTGGGCGAGGCGCTGACCCCCGAGCAGCGCCGCGAACTGCTCGACGGCCTGCAGGACCTGCGCCTACACACCAAACAGGAAGCCGCCGCCGGCTAGCCTCTAGGCTCCGATTGCGGCCCGGCTTATGGTCGAGCCTCCACCGGAGACCGCGCCGAAGCCATGCCTGAGGTCGACAGCGAGCAGGGGCGAGACCCGGCCGGGCAGGACGCCTCGGTCCCGCTCGACATCGTCACCCGCGCCGCCGATCTGGGGGTGTGGGACTGGGACCTGATCAACCAGAGCTTTGTCTATTCCCCCAAGGCGCGTCAGATCTGCGGCTTCACCCTCGACCAGGAGGTGACGCTGGACGACGTGCGCCGGGTCACCCATCCGCAGGACCTGCAGCGCACATGGGCCATGGCCCAGCAAGCGCTCGATCCGGACGTGCGCGCGTCGCCGCGTTTCGAGTACCGCCTGGTTCGCCCCGACGGGGTCGAGCGATGGGTCGCCGCCGTGGGGGAGGCGGTGTTCGCCAACGTCGACGGCGCCGTCAAGGCGGTACGCTACATAGGCACCCTGCAGGACATCACCGAACAGCGGCGGCTGGCGGGGTCCGAGCGGGACGCCAACGCGCGGCTGCGGCTGGCGATCGACGCCGGCGGCATGGCGGTGTGGGACTACGATGTCGCCGCCCGCACCGTGAACGGCTCGATCGAGCTGAACCGGCTGCTGGGATTTCCCGATGAAGCGCGGCCAAGTCCGGAGGACATCGAGGCCGGCTACATGCCCGGCGAGCGCGAGCGGCTGCGCGCCATCGCCCAGACCGTGCTGGAGCGCGGAGCCGGGTCGATCGAGGCCGAGTACCGCTACCGCCGGCCTGACGGCGGCCTGCGCTGGCTGATGCTGCGCGCCAACGTCGAGTTCGATGAAATGCGCCAGCCGGCCAAGCTGGTCGGGGAGCTGATGGACGTCACCGACCGCAAGGCGGGGGAGACGGCCCTGATCGAGAGCCGGGCGCGGTTCCAGGCCATCGCCGACTCGGCCCCCTCGCCGCTGTGGATCACCACGCCGGACGGCGACATCGAGTTCGTCAACGAGGCCTTCGCCGAACACGCCGGCCTGCCCAAGGACGCGGTGCTGGGCAATGTTTGGCAAAACCTGGTGCACCCGGACGACCTGCCCGGCGTGGCGTCGCGGCGCGCCGTGGCGCGCGAGGTGCTGGCGCCTTACGAGTTCGAGGCCCGCTTCCGCACCCTGGCGGGCGACTACCGTAATATGCTGGCGCATTCCAAGCCGCGCTTCGACGGCGATGGTGCTTTCGAGGGCTATGTCGGCATGGCGGTCGACGTTACAGACATGCGCCGGGCCGAGGAGGCGCTGCGCGAGAGCGAGGCGCGTTTTCGGCTGATGGCCGAGGATTCGCCGGTGATGATGTGGCTGGGCGACGAAGCCGGCGCCTGCCTCTACCTCAACCGCGCCCTGCGCGATTTCTGGGGCGTGCCGGAGGACCTGGCCGGCTTCACCTGGGCGTCCACCCTGCTGGACGAGGACCGTGAGGGCCTTTTCGCCGCCTTCGGTGCGGCCATGGCCAAGCAGGAGGCGTTCGAGGTCGACGCCCGCTACCACCGCGCCGACGGGGCGGTGCGGTGGCTGACCACGCGGGCGCAGCCGCGCCGCGACGCCGCGGGGCGGTTCCTCGGCATGATCGGCGTCAATATCGACGACACCGACTACCGTGAGGCGCAGACCCGGCAGCGGCTGCTGATCAACGAGCTGAACCACCGGGTCAAGAACACCCTGGCCTCGGTGCAGTCGATCGTGCGCCAGAGCCTGCGCGAGGGCATGACCGCCAGCCAGGCGCGCGAGGTGCTGATCGAGCGGCTGATGGCCCTGTCGTCGGCGCACAACATCCTGACCCAGCGCAACTGGGAAGGCGCGGCCCTGCGCGAGGTGGTGGCCGAGGCGCTGCGCCCGTTCGACGACGCGCGCGAGTCGCGCTTCGAGATCGGCGGCGACGACGTACAGCTCGCCCCGACCACGGCCCTGGCCGTCTCTATGGCGTTGCACGAACTGGGCACGAACGCGGTGAAATACGGCGCCCTCTCGGTCGCCGCCGGCCGCGTCTCCCTGAACTGGACTCTCGCGCCGGGACGCGATGCGGTGCGGCTGGAATGGCGCGAGCGCAGCGGCCCGCCGGTGAAGGCGCCGAGCCACGCCGGTTTCGGCACACGCCTGCTGCAGAGCGGCCTGGCGTCGAACCTGGGCGAGAAGGCCAACCTCGATTTCGATCCGGCCGGCCTGGCGGCGACCTTCGACATCCGGACGCTTGCCGTAGCATGACGCGGCGCCAGCTCCATGCCGCCGGCGAGGCCTGGCCGCTGGCGACGCCGTTCCGCATCGCGCGCGGTGTGCGCACCCAGGCGGATGTGGTGGTGGCCGAACTCACCCAGGACGGAGTGACTGGGCGCGGCGAGGGGGCGCCGATCCCGCGCTACGGCGACAGCGTCGAAAGCTGCGTCGCCGACCTGTTTGCACTGCGCGAGGCAGTTGAGGCGGGGATGACGCGGCAGGAATTGCTGACCGCGCTGAAGCCCGGCGCGGCGCGGAACGCGCTTGACTGCGCCATGTGGGACCTGGAGGCGCGCCTGGCGGGGACGACGGTTCCGGCCCTGCTCGGTGTCGCCCCGCTGCCGCCGCAGGTCACGGCCATGACGGTCGGCCTGGCGGCGCCGGAGGCCATGGGCGAGGCGGCGCGCAAGCTTGCGGATTTCCCGCTGGTGAAGGTCAAGGTCAACGCCGACGATCCGGCGGCGCAGATCGCCGCCGTCCGCGCCGCCGCGCCGGACGCGACCCTGATCGTCGACGCCAACGAGAGCTGGGACATGGCGCTGCTGCAGAAGATGCAGCCGGCCCTGGCGGCGGCGGGCATCGCGCTGTTCGAACAGCCGCTGCCAGCCGCCCAGGACGAACAACTGCGCGGCTTCAAACCGTCCGTGCCGATCTGCGCCGACGAGTCCTGCCACACCGCCGCCGACCTGGATCGGCTGGACGGCCTCTACCAGGCGGTGAACATCAAGCTCGATAAGACCGGCGGCCTGACCGCGGCCCTGGAACTGCTGGAGGCGGCGCGCGCGCGGGGCCTGACGGTGATGAACGGCTGCATGATCTGCACCTCCCTGTCGATCGCTCCGGCCTTCCACATCGCCGACCGCGCCGACTTCGCCGACCTCGACGGCCCGACCTGGCTGGCGCGCGACAGGGACGGCGGGGTGGTGCTGACCCGCGGGACCTTGAGCGTTCCCGCTGGAGCGCTCTGGGGCGGTTAGAGGTTGCCGCCGGGCGATGCGCGTTCCTAAATGGCGTTCATGTCCGCCCAGGCGATCATCATCGACTGCGATCCGGGGGTCGACGACGCGATCGCCCTGCTGCTGGCGTTCGCTTCGCCGCAAGCCCTGGAGATCCTGGCCGTCACCACCGTAGCCGGCAACGTCGATGCGCAACAGACCGCCCGCAACGCCCGCCTGATCCGCCAGATCGCCGGGGCCGAGGGCGTGCCGGTGCATGCCGGCGCCACCAGGCCCCTGGTGCGCGCGCCCATCGTCGCCAGCCATTTCCACGGAACCAGCGGCCTGGGCTGGCTGGAGGTTTCCGAGCCTTCCGCGCCGGCCGCCGCCGGCCATTCCGCCGACGCCATCATCGCCGCGGTGATGAGCCGCCCGCCTAAGACGGTGTCCATCGCCGTGATGGGACCGATGACCAACCTGGCGCTGGCCATGACTCTGGAGCCCAAGTTAGCCGCGCGGCTGGAGCAGGTGGTGATCATGGGCGGGGCGCGCATTGAAGGCGGCAACATCACCGCCAGCGCCGAATACAACGTCTTCGCCGATCCGCATGCGGCGAGCATGGTCTACGGCTCCGGCGCGCCCTGTATCGCCATCGGGCTCGACGCCACCCATCAGGTGCGCACCACGCCGCAGCGGCTGGCGGCAATCAAGGCGCTGGCCAGGCCCTCGGCCAAGGCCGTGGCGACCCTGCTGGAATTTTCCATTGACGTGCAGCGGCGCCTCGTCCCCGGCGCCCCGCCGCCGCCGCTGCACGATCCTTGCACCATCGCCTACCTGATCGCGCCGCAGCTATTCGAGACCGTCTCCGCCGATCTGCAGGTGGAGACCGAGTCTCCGCTCACCCTGGGCCATACCGCGGTGGAGTTCCGCCTGCCCGATCCCGCCGCCGCCACGGTGCGCTGGGCGGTGAAGGCCGACGCGAACGGGGTGTTCGGGCTGCTGCAGGAGGCGCTGGCGCGATGAGCGGTCCTGTCATCACCGTGGTCGGATCGGTCAATCTCGACCTGGTGGCCACCGGCGCCAGCCTGCCGTCGCCGGGCGAGACGGTCACCGGCGCGACCCTGGCCCGCCATCCCGGCGGCAAGGGCGCCAACCAGGCGCTGGCGGCGGCGCGGCTGGGCGCCTCCGTGCGGCTGCTAGGCCGAGTGGGCAGCGATTCCATGGCCGATGAGGCCTTGGCCCTATTGCGCATCGAGGGCGTCGACCTGAGCGGCTGCGTGGCCGATCCCGCCTATCCGACCGGGGTGGCGCTGATCGCGGTGGCCGCCGACGGCGAGAACCAGATCGTCGTCGCGCCGGGCGCCAACGCCGCCTTCACGCCGCGGCATCTGACCGGGCCGATCGAGGGGGCCCTCATCTGCCAGCTCGAACTGCCGGTGGAGACGGTGGCCAAGGCAGTGGGGCTGGCGGCCGGTTTCGTCGCCGTCAACCTGGCGCCGGCGGCGCAGGTTCCGCCGCAGGTGTTCGCGCGCGCCGACCTGATCATCGTCAACGAGACGGAAGCCGCCTGGTACGGCGAGGCGCTGCATGCCGCCGCCGGCATGGTGGCCATCACCTACGGCGCGCGCGGCGCCAAGCTGTTCAGGGGACCGGCGCTGATCGGCGACGCCGCGCCGCCGAAGGTGACGGCGGTCGACACCACGGGCGCGGGGGACTGTTTCGTCGGAGCCTTGACGCTGGCCTTGGTCGAAGGCCAGGCGCCGGACGCGGCCCTGGCCTTCGCCTGCGCCGCCGGGGCGCTGGCCGCCACCAAGCCGGGCGCCCAGCCGTCGCTGCCGACGCGGGCGCAGGTGCAAGCCATCCTAGGAGCAAGACCATGAGCAAGAGCGTTCCCACTCTCAGCCTCAAGGATTTCACCCGCGGCGACGCGGCCTCGAAGGCGGCGTTTTCCGACGCCCTGATGCGCAGCCTGCAGGACTACGGCTTCTTCATCCTGAAAGACCACGGCATCTCCACCGACCTGCTCGGCCGCGCCTATGAGCAGGCGGTGGCGGCGTTCCAACTGCCCAGGGACGTGAAGCGCGGATACCAGGCCGGCCTGCGCGGCTACATCGCGTTTGGCATCGAACACGCCAAAGACAGCGACGTGCCCGACCTGAAGGAATTCTGGCAGATCGGGCACCAGCCGCATCCGGAAGCGCCCGCCGATGAGCCTTTCCCGCCCAATGCTTTTCCGGACAAGGAGCTGCCGGATTTCAAGCCGACGTTCCTGTCGCTGTTCGATGCGCTCAACGAAACCGGCGTCACCCTGTTGCGCGCCCTTGCCCCCAAGCTCGGGCTGGCCGAACAGCACTTCGATCCGCTGGTGCGGTTCGGCACCTCGATCCTGCGCGTGATCCACTATCCGCCGCTTCGGCCGGACGAGGACCCCAAGGCCGTGCGCGCCGCCGCCCACGAGGACATCAATTTCCTGACCATCATGGTCGCCGCCAAGGGCGCGGGGCTGGAACTGCTCGAGCGCGACGGGACCTGGCTGCCGGTGGAAACCGAGCCGACCAACCTGATCGTCGACAGCGGCGACATGCTGGCGCGCATGACCAATGGGGTGATCCCCGCGACCACTCACCGCGTGGTCAATCCGGCCGGGCCGAACGTCGACCGCTTTTCGATGCCGTTCTTCATGCACCCGACGCTGAGGACCTCGCTCAAGGTGATCCCGTCCTGCCTGGGCGGCGGGGCGGCCTATCCGGAGACGACGGCGGGCGAATATCTGGACGAGCGGTTGCGGGCGATCGGACTGAAGACCTAGAGGTAGGCCTTGGCCCAGCCCAGCCCGGCGGCGGTGTCGCCGGCCGGGAAATATTCGCAGCCGACGAAGCCGTTGTAGCCGAGGGCGTCGATCCGGCCCAGCAGCCAAGGATAGTTGATCTCGCCTGTGCCTGGCTCGTGCCGGCCCGGATTGTCGGCGATCTGGATATGGCCGATGCGCGGTAGCAGGCGCTCGATGGTGCGGGCCAGGTCGCCCTGCATGATCTGCATGTGATAGACGTCGTACTGTAGCCGGACGTTGGACCTATCGGCGATGTCCATCAGCCGCAGCGCCTCCGCGGTGGTCGAATAGAAATAGCCGGGCTGGTCGACGCTGTTGATCGGCTCCAGCAGCACGGTGACTCCTTCCGCCGCCGCGGCGTCGGCGGTGTCGCTGAGATTCTGCAGGAAAATTTCCTCGGCCTGCGCCTGCGCGCCGTCGGCGACCTTGCCCGGTTGCAGGTGCAGCAGTTTGGCGCCGGTGACGCGGGTATATTCCATCGCCTTGTGGAGGTGTTTGAGGAAGTCATCGCGGCGGCCGGGGGCGGCCGCGATACCGCGCTCGCCGGCGGCGAAATCACCGGCCGGGGTGTTGATCTGAATTAGCGGAACGCCGGCGCGTTTGGCCGCTTCGGCCA
>CANJOB010000057.1 GCA_947475655.1 Caulobacterales bacterium
AGGGCGCCGCCCGCCTGGCGCCGCGCGCCGCGCCGACAGCCAGCGCCGCGCGCCCCGGCCCGGCGGCCGCCCTCGCCGCCCCCAGCACCGCCGCCGCCGTCGAGAAGGCCCGCGCCCTGGCCGCCGCCGCCTCGACTCTGGAGGAGCTGGAGGCCGCCATCGCCGCGTTCGACGGCTGCCCGCTGAAGTTCCAGGGCGCGACCCGCGCCGTGTTCTCGCGCGGCGAACCGGACGCACCGGTGGTGATCATCGGCGAGGGCCCCGGCGCCGACGAGGACCGCCAGGGCCAGCCCTTCGTCGGCCGCGCCGGCAAGATGCTCGACAAGATGATCGCCGCCGCCGGCCTGACCGGACGCGTCTTCATCACCAACACCGTCTTCTGGCGCCCGCCGGGCAACCGCACGCCGACCCTGGAGGAACAGGCGGTCTGCGCTCCGTTCGTCGAGCGCGCCATCGCCCTGGTGAACCCTAAGCTCCTGCTGCTGTCGGGCGGGGCCTCGGCCAAGTCGATCCTCAAACAGGACCAGGGCATCCTCTCCCTGCGCGGGCGCTGGTTCGAATGGACCTCCAGCGACGGCGCCCTGGCGGTCCCGGCCATGCCCAGCCTGCACCCGGCCTTCCTTTTGAGGCAGCCGGCGGCGAAGAAAAACGCCTGGTCGGACTTTTTGACGCTCGCCGAACGGCTTGATCGGCCGCACCGTGACCCTTAGGAATCCGGCGCTTAAGTCACACGGGGCGTCGCCGGGGCATCTGTCAGCTCCGGTCCGGAAGGACATATGAAGCAGCAAGCGACTTTCCTGGCCGTGCTGGCGAGCCTGATCCTGGCTTCGAGCCCGATCCCGGCCGCCGCCCAGGCGAAGGCCAAGCCCGCCGCCGCCAAGGCCGTTCCAAAACCCGCCGCCAAACCCGCCGCGCCTGCCGCGAAGCCGGACCCGAAAGTCGCCGAGGCCCCGCCCGCCGACCCGCTCAACCCGCTGGGCGCCGCCGACATCGCCGCCTACCGCGCCGCCTTCGCCGCCGCCGAGCGCGGTGAGGACGCCAAGCGCACGGCCGCCCTGGCCAAAGTCTCCAACGGCGCCCTCAAGGGCCGTGTCGCCTACGCCGGCCTGGTGCGCAGGGGGGAAAAGCCGGGCTATCCCGCCCTCACCGCCTGGCTGGCCTCGTTCAGCGATCACGCCGGGGCCGAGCGCATCTACGACCTGGCGCTCAAGGCCAGGCCGCGCAAGGCCAAGGCGCCCCGCGCGCCCGCCATCTTCCTCGCCACCGGCGGCGGCAGCGCCGTCTCCAGCGATAAGGGTCAATCGGCCCGCGAGGCCTACTACAGCGGCGATGTGCGCAAGGCCCTGACCCTGGCCCTGGCGGCGGGCGAGCGCTGGATCGCCGGGCTGTCAGCCTACCGCCTCGACCGTTTCGGCGACGCCCGCGCCCAGTTCGCGGTCCTGGCCAGCGACAAGGCGACCGACCCCTGGCTGCGCTCGGCCGCCGCCTACTGGGCGGGGCGCTCCGCCGACCGGGGCGGCGCCATGTCCGAAAAGACCAGGTTCCTGAAAATGGCCGCAGAGCTGCCTGAGACTTTCTACGGCATGATCGCCGAACGGCAGCTGGCCATGGCCGGGATCGACGTGGTCGGCGACCCGATCGCCGACCTGCTGGCCGGAGTCTCCGACGACGGCCGCGCCGCCGCGGCCCGCTTCGCCGCCGCCGAGCCGCGCGCCCGCCGCGCCGCCGCCCTGGCCCAGGTCGGCCGCCCCGCCGACGCGGGCGAGGAACTGCGCGCGGGGCTCGCCCTGGCGAAGACCGAAGCCGCCCGCGACAGCTGGATGGCTCTGGCGCTGGCGCTCAATCCGCAAGGCGCGGGCGTCAAGGCGCCGGTGGTTTCCCGCACCGTCATGCGCCGCGCCGATGCGGGATCGTTTCCCCTGCCGGCCCTGGAGCCGAAAGGCGGCTTCACCCTCGACCCGGCCTTGGTCTACGCCCTGGTACGGCAGGAGAGCGGCTTCAACGCCCTGGCCATCTCCAGCGCCGGCGCCGTGGGGCTGATGCAGCTGATGCCCGCCGCCGCCGCCCGCGCCGCCGGCGACGATAAGCTGATAGACGACATGTCGCCGCTGTTCGACCCGGCCATGAACCTGCGTGTCGGCCAGGACTATTTCACCTGGCTGATGGAGCGGGGCCTCAACAACTTCGACCTGCTGCGCGCCGTAGCGGCCTACAACGGCGGGCCCGGGACCCTGACCCGCGCCGCCGCCCAGCTCGGCCCCAACGCCGACAGCCTGCTGCTGATCGAGAGCCTGCCGGCGCTGGAGACCCGCAACTATGTGGAGAAGGTCACGGCCGCCTACTGGACCTACCGGCGCCTGTTCGGCCTGCCCAGCGGCACGCTCGACGCCCTGGCCGCCGGCGAGAAGACCGCCGACATCCGCCTCGACGCTAAAGCCGCGCCGCCTTCCCCAGCCGCCTAAGCATAGGCTTGAGGTCGGCGTCCGCCGCCGCGAAGCCGCCGGACTTGTCATAGAGCGCGCGCGGGATCAGCAGCGCCAGCAGCGCCCGACCGCTGAGCAGCCCGCCCTTATCGCCTAGGAACACCGCCGCCTGGCCGGGCCGCCGTCGCAGGTGGTCGGCCGCCGCCGCGTGCCAGTTGAGCGGCAGGCGCGTCCCCGCCTCCAGCACCAGCAGCCAGTCGCCCGAACCGCTGGCCGCCGCCGCGCGGGCGCCGAAGCTGCCATCCAGCCGCTGAAACGCCGCCCCGGCATCGTCGGCGACCTCGAACAATGGCTCGGCCCCATCGGCCGGTGCGGCCACGGTGACGCGCTTGACGATGCCCTCCACCGCGCCGGGCACGAGGTCGGAGAGGCTATGGGCCAGGGCCTGGACGGAGTCGGTGCACAGCACCACGGCGCGGATCATGGTGCGTTCCTGCGGAAGGCCCGCCGCGCGGTCAAGCGCGCGCCGCCGCGAACTCATCCATCAGCACCGTGATCAGCTCGGCGGTCGGCAGGCTGCGGGCCAGGGGCGCGCCCTGCCCGGCCCATTGCGCACCGTAGCCGTAATCGCCCCTCGCCTTGGCGGCAGCGGCCAGGGCCTTGCCGGCGTCGTAAGCCATCGGGTAGCCGGCGATCTCGGACGGCGCCACCCCGTCGCCGATGGCGGTGAAGCGGTTGGCCAGGCAGCGCGCCGGGCGGCCGCTGATCGCCGTGGTCATGGTCGTGTTCCAGGCGGCGTCGCTGAACAAGGCGGCGCGGTAGCCCTCGTCGGCGGAGGATTCCGGGCAGGCGACGAAGGCAGTCCCCAGTTGCGCCGCGCCGGCGCCAAGCTCCAGGGCGGCGGCGATCCCCGCCCCGTCCATGATGCCCCCGGCGGCGATCACCGGGAAGGACAGCTCGCGCACAAGCAGCCGGGTCAGGGCGAAGGCGCCCAGGCGCGGGTCGGGGCCGTGCTGGTCGAACAGGCCGCGATGACCGCCGGCTTCCCAGCCCTGGGCGACCACTGCGTCGATCCCCGCGCGCTCGATGGCGCGGGCTTCCTCCAGGTTGGTGGCGCTGGCCAGCAGCACGCAGCCCGCCTGTTTGAGCCCGGCCATGACGGACGCGGACGGCAGGCCGAAATGGAAGCTGACCACCGCCGGGGCGGCCTCGATCAGCATCGCCTGCATGGCCTCGTCGGTGACGAAGGTCTTGTAGATTTCACACAGAGCCGTCGGCGGCGCGGCCTCGAGCCGTCCGAATTCCGGTGCCAGGCGCGCGATCCAGCCAGCCTCGCGCGCCGCATCGGGCGTCGCCGGGGGGTAGCAGAACAGGTTGACATTAAAGGGCCGGTCCGTCGCGGCGCGGACCTGATCGATCATGGCGCGGGCCGCGGCGGCGTCGACCGCCCCTACCCCGATCGAGCCGAGCGCCCCGGCGCTGGAGGCCGCCGCGGCCATGGCCGGGGTCGAGGTCCCGGCCATGGGCGCTTGGATGATCGGCAGGCGGACGCCGAGTTTCTCGAGCAGGGGATTCATGATCCGAACCCCTTACGCCCGCCTGCAGCTTAGGGTCTAGGCTCGCACATACTGGTTGAACCACTCGATCGTGCGCTGCCAGGACTGCGGCCCGGTGACCTTGTTGTAGCGCTCCGGCGTGGCGTCGTTGAAGAAGCCGTGCACCGAGTTGGGCCACAGGTGGCCTTCGTAGCGGACGCCCGCGGCCTTCAGCGCCGCTTCCTGCGCCGGGTAGGCGTCGACCAGGCCCTTATCGAGCGCGCCGTGGTTGATGAGGATCGCGGCCTTGATCTTCGGCACGTCAGCCGCCGGGGTCTGGGCGCCGTAGTACGGCGCCGCCGCCGCCAGGTCGGCGCCGAGAATGCCGGCCACCGCGTTCGAAACGCCGCCGCCGTAGCAGAAGCCGGTGATGCCGACCTTGCCGTTGACGGCCGCATGGGCCTTCAGCCAGCGCGTGGCGGCGACCATGTCATTGAGGCGCTTGCCGGCGTCGATCTTGGCGAACAGCTGACCGCCCTTGAAGTCGTCGCCCGGATAGCCGCCGACGGACGACAGCGCGTCCGGCGCGAAGGCGACGAAGTTCTCCAGGGCGAAGCGGCGCGCCACGTCCATGGTATGCGGGTTCAGGCCGCGGTTCTCGTGCACGACGACGATGCCGGGCAGCTTGGTCGTCGTTTCGGCGCGCGTGCTGGCGCTGATCGGGCGGACCAGATAGCCGCGGATATAGCCGTTGCCGTCCGGCGAGGGCACGGTTTCCCAGCTGGCGATGATCCGGTTGTCGTCTTCGCGGATCTGCTGGGCTTCGGCGTATTTGGGCATCAGGGCGTTGACGAGCGTGCCGACCGTCAGGCCGGCGACGGCGAACTTCTTCATGCCGCTGTGGAAGACGCGGCGGCTGATCTCGCCGTGGATGAAACGCGTGTACAGGTCGACCGCTTCGGCGGGGATGACGGGGCTTTTGACAGGTTTGTTCATTATTGGGCTCCTCCCGAGAGCTGAACCGTAACATCGGCTGCGCGAGTTTCCAAAGCCCCGAAAGCAGCGGCGGCGGCCTCAATTCAGTTCTTGTTTTGTTCTTGTCGCCGCCACATGGGGATAAGGCGTCCGGCCGGATGAGCCGCGTTTTGGACACCACTTCGCGGTGACCATGCGTTCCTCGTGGGCTTACGATGATAGCCCTGGTTGCATCCACGAGCCGCCCGGCTTGACGGTTTCACCCCCCCCCCCAAAGCTGACGCTAGATAATTTCAACCATTCCGATAGTCTCGCTTCGGGGAGGCAATGATGCCTATTAGCGTTCACAATCCAGATCAGTACATGTCCGCATTGCGGACAATCATTGCGGGCGGTCGCAAGCGCATTGGTTTGCTTATTGGTGCTGGCGGACCCGCCGGGATGGCCAAGGGCGGCGGAACCGGGCTCCCGCCGGTAGGGGCGACGTGGCGGCATTGAGGTTGCGAGGGTTGGGAATTTCGAACTTCTGATCGGAAGCCCCAAGGATCAGCGAAAGCCGCGTCTGCTCGTCCGCGATATGGTCGATGAAGGCAAAGGCGTCGATCTGCTCGGTCTGATCGTGCAGCGCCTTCACGCCGCTGTCAGGCGGGGCCAGGCCCACATTGTTGCGGCGGTAGCGCCCCGTGGCGAAATAGTTGGTTCGACCGATGGACCCGCCCCGCTCGAAGGCTGGCTCGATCTCGCCGTGGCTGCCTCCCATGACCTCGAACTGCGTCCCGTTTAGATAGACGCCGCTCTTTGTCGTGATGTTGACGATGCCCCCGACCTGAAAGCCGTACTGGGCAGGCAAAGCGCCTGATATGAGCTCTATCTTCTCGGCGATACGAGCCGTGAGGGTTTCGCCTAGGTCGGACAGGCCCTCGGGCAGGATGACGTTGTTGATCCGGTATTGGAGGTCGCCGTTCGATTGGCGGACATGGAGTTGGCCGGAGGCGTCCTGAACGACGCCTGGGGCCTGGAGAAGCGCCTCGGTGATGGAGATGGTCTCGCCGCTAGGGCGGTGCTCAATGGTCTCATTATTGAGCGTGTACGACGCCGCGCCGAGGCTCGGCTCGATCCTGGCGCGGGCGGCGTCGAGACGCTGGGCAGTTATGACCAAGGCCGTGACGGGAACGGCTTCGTCGTCATCCTCTTCGTCCGCTTCGGCGTCAGCTCGTGGCAGGGACGAGGCGGGCTGAGCGTGCGCAAGGCTGGCGAAAGTCAGGAAGGTTGCGGCGGCGCTCAACAGAGCGAGCCTCCGCACCGGCTTAGGGGGCGTGAGCATGGATTCCTCGATTTTTGAGTTTGGCTGAAGCGGTAGTGGCGCTCTAGCGACGAGGTGGTCGGTCCAGTCGGTCGACAGGGCGGGAGCCCCAGTCATCGGTGGGCAGGGCGCTCCAAAGTTCGCGGCCCTGAAAGCCAGCAGCGCTAATCAATGTCTCGGGAACGAACACGGGTTCGACAACGACATGCTGAGCGACCTTGCCCGCCTCTCCGGGGGCGTGATCTAGGAGGTCGTCAACCACATCCAGCGCGCTCAGGGCCTTCAGAAAGGAAGACGGGTTTCCCGCCTCAACGAGCTTGTGCGCTGCGCCCGCGAACGCATCGAGAGGGGCGGCGAAGGCAAAGACGAGGGCCGCGAGGGCGAACAGTCCCGCCAGCGGGTTCAACCAACTCATGCCCTGACGTAGCGCCATGCGACACTCTTAGCGGCAATTTCGCCTAGACCAAAGCGGCCTGAAAACTTGGCCGGCGAGCCGACAAGCGGAACTTCCAGTGGTCCGGAATGGTCGGAAGCCGAAGTTGGCCCCTAGTGCCCAATTCGCGGCTCATCCGGCCGGTGGCTATATCCCGTCGCCGCCACATGATGGCGGCCATGAGCTCCTCCCCTCCCGTGGTCGGCGCCGTGCGCGGACGCGGCGCCAAGTCGAACCATTCCGGCCGCTTCGAATCCCGCCAGCGCGAGGACTTCCATGACGGCTGGGGCGAGGACGGCGACCTGGAGGCGCCGAAGCTGACCACCATGGTCACCCCTGAGCGCGCCCGCACCATCATTTCCCGCAACGACAGCCCCGACATCGGCTTTGGTCAGTCGATCAATCCGTATCGAGGCTGCGAGCACGGCTGCATCTACTGCTACGCCCGGCCCAGCCACGCCTACATGGGCCTATCCCCCGGCATCGACTTCGAATCCAAGATCTTCTTCAAGCCGTTCGCCGACGTGCTGCTAGAGAAGGAGCTGTCTAAACCCGGCTACAAGCCGCAGGTGATCCACATCGGCGGCAACACCGATCCCTACCAGCCGCAGGAGCGCCTGCTGGGCGTCACCCGCAAGGTGCTGACCGTGCTGGAGCGCTTCCATCACCCCTGCACCATCATCACCAAGTCCGCCCTGATCGCCCTGATCGCCCGCGACGCCGACCTGCTCGGAGCCATGGGCAAGGCCGGGCTGGCGCGGGCCGCGGTGTCGATCACCACCCTGGACCGCAAACTGGCCCGCAGCATGGAGCCGCGCTGCGCCACGCCACCTAAGCGCCTGGAGGCGATACGCCGCCTGACCGACGCCGGCTGCCCGGTCAGCGTCAGTTTCGCGCCCGTCATTCCCGGCCTGAACGATCACGAACTGGAGGCAGTGCTGGAAGCGGCCAAGGCCGCCGGCGCCGACGGGGCGCATTACACGGTCCTGCGCCTGCCGCTGGAGATCAAGGACCTGTTCCGCGAGTGGCTGGACAGCGACCACCCCGACCGCGCCCGCAAGGTGATGTCGCTGGTACGGCAGATGCGCGGCGGCAAGGACTACGACCCCGAGTGGTCCAAGCGCATGAAGGGCGACGGGCCGGTGGCCGAGCTGATCGGCAACCGTTTCACCCTGGCCCGAAAACGCCACGGGCTTAATGAGCTGAGGTTCGCCCTCGACCTGACCCAGTTTCGCGTGCCGCCTCGGGCGGGGGATCAACTCGGGTTCGGGTTCTAGCGCGAGAACACCCCGACCAGCTCCACATGCGGCGACCACAGGAACTGGTCCACCGGCAGCACCCGCTCCAGCACAAAACCGGCGTCGGCCAGGATGCGCGCGTCACGGGCGAAGGTGGCCGGGTTGCAGGAGACGCCGACCACGCGGCTTAACCTTGAGGCGGCGATCTCCACCGCCTGTTCGGCGGCCCCTGCGCGCGGCGGGTCGAACAGCACGCCGTCGAGCTTGGTCATCTCCTGCGCCAGCAGCGGGCGCTTGCTCAGGTCGCGGGTCTGCACGGCGATGGCTTTCAGCCCCGGCGCCGTGGCGCGGGCCGAGGCCAGGGCCTTCACCGCTCCATCGGCGGAGTCGATCGCCAGAACGCCGGCGGTGGCCGCCAGCCGCAGAGCGAAGGCGCCGACGCCGCAGAACAGGTCGGCCACCTGGCCGGCGCCGGCCAGGGCTTCCACCGCGAACTGGGCCATGGCCTGCTCGGCCTGTGGAACCGCCTGCAGGAAGGCGCCCGGCGGCAGGGCCACCGTGGCCGGGCCGATCCGCACGCTGGGGGTGCGGGCGCCGTACAGCATGTCGCCGTCGAGGGTGACGCGGGCGAAGTCCGCCGCCGCCGCGGCTTCCGCCACCCGCATGCGCGCGTCGGCCGACAGCCCGCCGCTGTATTTGCCCTCCACCCCGCTGATGTCGATGTCGAGCCCGGCGTCGGTCAGGGTGACGTGCAGGGTCGGGGCGGACTTGGGATGCTCCAGCAGCGGCGCGGCCATCCGCGCCAGGGCCGGAAAGGCGGCCACCAGCCGAGGGTGGCTGACCGGGCAGACCTGGATCGGGACCAGATTCCAGGAGCGCCGCTCCTTGAACCCCAGCCGCGCGGTGTCCTTCGAACTCCCCCGCCGCGCGTGCAGCGCCACCCGGCGGCGCGACTGCGGCGGCACGGCGAAGGGGCTGAGCAGCTCGGTCTCGATCCGCTCGCGGCCCAGGGCCAAGCGAATCTGCTCCACCTTCCAGTCCAGGTAGGGGGCGGGGTCCCAGTGCTGCAGGGCGCAACCGCCGCAAACCCCGAAATGCGGACAGGGCGGCTCCACCCGCTGCGGGCTGGGCTCGATCACCTGCAAAACTTCGCCGCGCCCGCCGGAAACGGTGGCCAGGACAAGCTCGCCCGGCAGGGTCAGGGGCGCGAAGACGCCATGGGCGGCCACGCCGTCGCCCTGGGCGCCGACGGTCTCGATACGGATTTCCACCGGTGGCCCCGCGGCCACAGGGCGCGGGTTAGGGCGAGTGTTTGGGCGTCGGATGCGGAACTTCCCTTCGGCCGAGGCCATTAACGCAGCGGGCGAAGCTTCGCCTGGAAGATGAACGAAGATGAACGGGCTGCTCAACCAGCGTTCAGAATAGACCCGTTATCTCAAATCCCATCGGCGGCATGACCGTGGATGGCAGAGGAACAAAGACATGAAAGCGATTATCACGCTCGCCGGGGCTCTCGCCATCGCCGCGTCCACGCTCGCCGCTCCGGAGTTCGCCGCCGCTCAGTCGCGCCGCGACTATGGCGCGGGCGACCCGTGCCGCGCTCAGCAGCGCAGCGCCGCCAACAAGGGCACCGCCGCCGGGGCCATCCTGGGCGCCATCGTCGGCAGCCAGGTCGCCGGCAACGGGGCCCGCACTGAGGGCTCGATTCTGGGCGCCGGGGTCGGCGCCGTCGCCGGCCACCAGATCGCCAAGGGCAACTTCAAGTGCACCAACTATCCCCGCCGCGTCACCGCCAACACCCGCCAGCGCGCCGACTGCCGCTGGGTGCAGGAGTACTATGGCGGCCGCAATCATGATTTCGAAGTCTGCCGCAGCCGGGATGGCGTCTGGCGCCCGTCCGGCCGGGGCTAGTCATAACCCACTGTTTTCGTTATAGTGTTTTCAAACAAGTCGAGGGATTCAGTCATGAACCGCTTTACCGTCGCCAAGGGCCTGACCGGCCTGGCTGTCTTCGGGGCCGCCCTGGCCTTCGGAGCCGCCGCCCAGGCTCAAGGTCCCAATAACGGCTACTACTACGACCCGTGCCGTCGTGATCAGACCTCGCGCGGCCTTGTCGGCGGTATCGTCGGCGCCGGCGCGGGCGCGGCCCTCGGCAACAACATCGCCGCCGGCGGCCACCGCGGCGACGGCTCCATCGTCGGCGGCGTGGTCGGCGCCCTGATCGGCTCCAGCATCGGCCGCAGCTCGGCCGCCTGCACCCAGGCGCCGGTCGCCTACAACGGCGACTACTACAACCAGGGCTACGCTACCCAAGGCTACGCCGGCGGTTATGACGCCGCGCCCGGCGGCTATTACGACGCCCCGCAGCCCTATTATGCGCCGCAGGCCTACTACGCCCCGCCCCCGCCGCCGGTCTATGTGGCGCCGGTCGTGGTCGCCCCGACCTACTACGGACGTGGTTACGGGCGTGGTTACGGGCGTGGATATGGCCGCGGCTACGGCGGCCCGCGCGGTGGTTATTACGGCGGCGGGTATGGCGGCTACGGCTACGGCGGCACCTCGCTGAGCTTCAGCTACTACGGCCGCTAGAACCAAGATCTACGGAAGAGAAAGAGCCGTCCGTCCCGCAAGGGGCGGGCGGCTTTTTTCGTGCCCCGAAGCGTCCTAGGCCTTGCTGGCCCAGAGCAGGAATTCGCGGTTGCCATCGCCACCCAGGATCGGGCTGTCAGCGGTCTGGCGCACCGTCCAGCCCTGCTGGTCCAGCCAGGCTGAAACCCCGGCCAGGGCCGCGTCCTGAGCGCCGGCGTCACGCACCACTCCGCCCTTGCCGACATCGCCCGGCCCCGCCGCCTCGAACTGCGGCTTGACCAGGCAGACCAGGTCCGCGTCCGCCGGGGCCAGCTCCAGCGCCGCGCCGACGGCCTTGGCCAGGCCGATAAAACTGAGGTCGCAGACGATCAGGCCGGGCGGATCAGGGATGATCGCCTCGTCCAGTTCGCGCACATCGACCCCCGAAAGCTCGATCACGCGCGGATCGTCGCGCAGCAGGGCGTGCAACTGATCGCGGCCGACGTCGACGGCGAAGACATGCGCCGCGCCCCGCGCCAGGCAGACCTGAGTGAAGCCGCCGGTCGAGGCGCCCAGGTCCAGCACCACCCTGCCTTCAACGGCCACGGGCCACAGCGACAGGGCGTGGTCCAGCTTCACCCCACCGCGCCCGACCCACGGATGGGCGGCGGCGGCCTCGATCGCCGCATCCTCATCCAGCATGTCGGCGGGCTTGGCCACGGGTTTGCCGTTGGCGGTCACCCCGCCAGCCTCGATGGCGGCGCGGGCCTTGGCGCGGCTGTCGAAAAAGCCGCGCGCCACCAGCAGCAGGTCGGCGCGCTGGCGAGCCACTACTCGAGCGAGGCCAGGCGGGCCAGGGCGGCCTGCAGCTTGGCCTTGGCGCCCTGGGCTTCCTGCAGCTTCTCGCGGGTCTCCTCGACCACCGCTTCCTTGGCGCGGGCGAGGAAGTCGGGGTTGTCGAGCTTGCGCGTGTTGCGGTCGATCTCGGCGTCGTGGCCGGCGATCTCCTTGTCCAGGCGGGCGCGCTCTCCAGCCAGGTCGACGAACTGAGCGATGGCCAGGGCGGCGGTGGCTTCCCCGGCCACAAACGGCACGGCGCCCTGCGGCGCGGCCTGGGCTTCCTGCACATCGCCAAGCCGCCCCAGCGAGACGATCAGATCGCGGTGGCGGGAAAGCCGCGCGCGGCTGTCGTCATTGGCGCCGCTGAGCGTGAGCAACGGCCGGGCCGACGGCGGCACGTTCATCTCCGAACGCACGGCGCGGACCTCGCCGATCAGGCCGGTCAGCCATTCGATCTCCGCCTCGGCGGCGGGGTCGGCGTACGAGTCCGGCAGGGCCGGCCAGGCGGCGGCGATCAACAGGCCGTCCGGCTTGGGGCCGAACTCGGCGGTCTTGTCCCACAGCTCTTCGGTGAT
The DNA here is from genome assembly GCA_947475655.1 of Caulobacterales bacterium. Taxonomy (GTDB): domain Bacteria; phylum Pseudomonadota; class Alphaproteobacteria; order Caulobacterales; family Caulobacteraceae; genus Caulobacter. Next base: position 11,891 of record CANJOB010000057.1, read on the forward strand.
GAACGGCATCACCGGGTGCAGCAGCTTGAGCGCCACATCCAGGGTCCATGCGGCGGTGTGGCGGGTCTCGGCCTTAGCCGCCTCGTCGTCGCCGCTGAGGATCGGCTTGGCCAGCTCCAGGTACCAGTCGCAGAACACGTTCCAGACGAAGCGGTAGAGCGCGTTGGCGGCGTCGTCGAAGGCGCAGGCCTCCAGGGCGGCGGTGACCTCGAGGCTGGTCTCCAGCGCCTCGCCGCGGATCCAGCGGTTGACGGTCTGTTTGGCGCCGGCCGGATCGAAACTCGGGTCGCGCACACATTCGTTCATCTGGCAGAAGCGGGCAGCGTTCCACAACTTCGTACCGAAATTACGATAACCTTCAATGCGTTGCTTTTGTAATTTAATGTCTCTCCCCTGACCCGACATGGCGGTCAGGGTGAAGCGCAGGGCGTCGGCGCCGAACTCGTCGACGAGCTCCAGCGGGTCCATCACATTACCCTTGGATTTGCTCATCTTGGCGCCGCTGGCGTCGCGCACCAGGGCGTTGATGAACACCTTGCGGAACGGGACCTCGCCCATGAAATGCAGGCCCAGCATCATCATCCGGGCAACCCAGAAGAAGATGATGTCGAAGCCGGTGACCAGCACGCTAGTGGGGTAGAAGCGCTTCAGGTCGGCGGTCTCTTCCGGCCAGCCCAGAGTCGAGAACGGCCACAGGCCGGACGAGAACCAGGTGTCGAGCACATCCTCGTCCTGGCTGATTTCCTTGCCCCCGGCGGCGGCGCGGGCGGCCTGCTCGGTCTCCTCGACATAGATGTTCCCGTCGGCGTCGAACCAGGCCGGGATGCGGTGACCCCACCACAGCTGGCGGCTGATGCACCAGGGCTCGATGTTCCGCAGCCACTCGAAATAGGTCTTCTCCCAGTGGCGGGGCTCGAACACCGTGGCCCCTTCCTCCACCGCCTTGATGGCCGGTAGGCTAAGGGTGTGGGCATCGACGTACCACTGGTCGGTCAGGTAGGGCTCGATCACCACGCCGGAACGGTCGCCGTGCGGCACCATGTGGCGGGTCTTCTCGATCTCGCGCAGCCAGCCCTCTTCCTCGGCCTGGGCGACGATCGCCTTGCGGGCGGCGAAGCGGTCCATGCCGCGCAGGGCCTCCGGCACGCTGTCGTTCAGCTTGGCGTCGGGGGTCAGGATATTGATCGCTTCCAGACCGTGCCGCTTGCCGACCTGGAAGTCGTTGAAGTCGTGCGCCGGGGTGATCTTCACCGCGCCGGAGCCTTTCTCCGGATCGGCGTATTCATCGGCGACGATGGGGACAAGGCGGCCGGTCACCGGCAGGCGGACATTTTTCCCGACCAGCGCCTTGTAGCGCTCGTCATCCGGATGCACGGCCACGGCGGTGTCGCCCAGCATGGTCTCGGGCCGGGTGGTGGCGACGACGATTTCTCCGGAACCGTCTTCCAGCGGATAGGCGAAGTGCCAGTAGTTGCCGTCGACCTCGCGCTGCTCGACCTCCAGGTCGCTGATCGCCGTCTGGAACTGCGGATCCCAGTTGACCAGACGCTTGTCGCGGTAGATCAGCCCCTGTTTGTAGAGGGTGACGAACACCTTGCGCACGGCGGCGCTGAGGCCCTCGTCGAGGGTGAAGCGCTCGCGGCTCCAGTCGCAGGAGGCGCCCAGGCGCCGCAGCTGGCGGGTGATGGTCCCGCCGCTCTCGGCCTTCCAGGCCCAGACCCGTTCGACGAAGGCCTCACGGCCCATGTCGCGGCGGCCGACATTGCCCTCGGCGGCCAGCTGGCGTTCGACCACCATCTGGGTGGCGATGCCGGCGTGATCCATGCCCGGCAGCCACAGGGCCGCGTCGCCCTTCATGCGGTGGAAGCGGGTCAGCACGTCCTGCAGGGTGTTGTTCAGCGCATGGCCGATGTGCAGGCTGCCGGTGACGTTGGGCGGCGGGATAACGATGCTGAACGGCGCCGCTGAGGCGTCGTCACGCGGCGAGAACAGGCCGGATTGTTCCCACGCCTCATAGAGGCGCGGCTCGGCGGTCTTGGGATCGAAGGTTTTTTCAAGCATGGGAGGTGAAGGCTCTAACGCCCTCTTCCTTCATGAGAAAGGTCTAAACCGCCCGCAGCCGGCGTTACGGCCGCCGCGTTGCGAGAATAGCGCTTAGCTCCGCAGGCGGGCGATGCGGGCGACTTCTTCCTCGACCTTGGCCTCGACGATGCGCGGCAGGTTCTCGTCCAGCCAGGCCTTGAGCAGCGGGCGCAGAAGTTCGCGCGTCACGTCCTCCAGACTGCGGCCGTCCTTGGGCATGGCGATGGCGGCGGTCAGGCTGCCGAAGGCGCTGGCGGCGGCGCCGGCGGCGCCGGCGCTGATCAGGGCTTCCGGCTCGGCCGGGGCCAGGTGCGGCGCGGGCGCCGGGGTGAACACCGGGGCGGGCTCGGGCTCGTAGGCCGGTTCGGGCTCGGCCGCCATCGGCGGCGGGGCCGGGGCGGGCGAGGTGAAGACATCCAGGTCGCCGTGGGTTTCCACCGGCGGCTGGATCGGATCGACCAGGTCGAGCACCTCGTCCTTGTCGTCGTCCTCCTCGGCGGCGGGGGCCGGCGCGGGCTCAGGCGCGGCCGCAGCCTCCGGCTCGGGCGCCGCCGCGTCGGCGGGGGCGTCGTCCTCCGAGATGATTCTGCGGATGGAGGCGAGAATTTCCTCCATCGTCGGTTCTTGGGAGCTCTGATCGGTCATTTGCGGCCGTGCTGCATAGGAATCCTGGAGCGCCACCCTAGGCGCGCGAAACCCATCCAGCAATTTCCCGCGTGGGGTGCAAGGACCGATTGGAAAAGCTTTGGAATCCGGAGCTGCCGGCCGGAGCCGCCCTGGCCTATCGGGCGGCGCCCGGGGCGATGTAGGGCGGGGGTTCGGCGGGGGCTTCCGGCAGCGGCGGCGGACTGGCCGTCACAGCCGGCGGCGGCTCCGGCGGGTCGACCTTGACCGGCGCGGTGGCGATCGGGCCGTCGGCGGGCGGCTTGCCCATGAACGGGGCGCCGATCTTGTCGATCACGCGCACGATGGGCTCGGTCGGCGCCCAGCCGAAGGGGTTATTGGCGGTGCGCCGGCTGCGGGCGGCCGCGTCGTACTGCGGCGCCTGGGGGGTCAAGGTCTTGGCTTCCAGCAGGCCCATGGCCGCGAGCACGGCGGCGGCGGCCACATATTCGTCGCGGCGCGAATTGACCAGAGAAAGCTCGGCGTTGCGCAGTTCCTGTTCGGCGTTCAGCACGTCGATGGTGGTGCGCAGGCCGACCTGCTGCTCCTGCTTGACCCCTTCGTAGGCCAGGCTGGCGGCGCGGACGCCCTCTTCGTTGGAGATCATGCTGGCGCGGGCGCCCAGCAGCTGGTTCCAGGCCTGGGTCACCGTCTGGATGATGGTGCGGCGGACATTCTCCAGGTTCAGGCGGTCGGCGTTGTTGCGCTCCACCGCCTGGCGGATCTGCGACATGTTCAGGCCGCCGGTGAAGATCGGAACCGAGGCGGTGACCGAGGTGGTGATCGACTGGGCGTAGTCGCCGAACTGGTTGCCGACCCCGGCGACTTCCGAGGCCGAATAGCCGAGGCTGGTGCGGGCCGAGATGGTCGGGCGCAGGATGGCCCGCGCCTGGGCGACCCGGGCGCGGCTGGCCTGCTCGGAGTATTCGGCCGCCATGATCTGCGGATTGTTCTGCTCGGCGCCGGTGAAGGCGAGATCGACCGTGGCCGGCAGCACGGTGGCGAGGCTGGGTTCCGGCTCCAGCTCGCCCGGGCTCTGGCCGACGACGGCGGCATAGTTGGCGCGGGCGATGCCGAGATTGGCCTGGGCGGCCGACAGGCCCGACTGGGCGGCGGCGAAACGGGCCTGGGCCTGGGCGACGTCGGTGCGGGTCACATCGCCGACCTCGAAGCGGGCCTGGGACTCCTCGAGCTGGCGGCGCAGGCGGGTGACGTTGTCCTGCGAGATGCGCAGCGCCTCCAGGGTGCGGCGCACGTCGACATAGGCGGTGACGACGTTGGTCAGCACCTGGGACTCGACTCGGCGCAGATTCTGCTGGCCGGTCAGGACGTCGGCCTGGTTCGCCGACAGCACAGCGCTGGCGCGGCCGCCGGTGTAGAGGGTCTGCGAGACGCTTAAGCCCACCGACGAGCTCTGGCGATCACCCGGTCCCTCGACCTGGGTGTCGCTCGCGTCGGCGCTGGCGCTGATGTTGGGGCGGAAGGGCGCCTTGGCCTGAACGACAGATTCATCCAGCGCCCGCTGGGTGGCGCGCTGGGCCTGCAGGGCCGGATTGGTCTGATAGGCCAGGGCTATGGCGTCGGCCAGGGTCTCGGCATGCGCCGCCCCACC
>CANJOB010000058.1 GCA_947475655.1 Caulobacterales bacterium
AGCCGCCCGATCAGGGTCGACTTGCCGTCGTCCACCGAGCCGCAGGTGATGAAGCGGAGCAGGGACTTGTGCTGGTGCTGCACCAGGTAGGCGTCGATGTCCTGGGCGATCAGGTCGGAGGGCTCGTAGGCCATCAGAAATAGCCCTCCTGCTTCTTCTTCTCCATCGAGGCGGCCTGGTCGTGGTCGATCATGCGGCCCTGGCGCTCGCTGGTGGTGGCCAGCAGCATTTCCTGGATCACGTCGGGCAGGGTGGCGGCCTCGCTCTCGACCGCGCCGCTTAGCGGGTAGCAGCCAAGCGTGCGGAAGCGCACCGAGCGCATCTGCGGCGTCTCGCCGGGACCCAGCCGCATGCGGTCGTCGTCAACCATGATCAGCTGGCCGTCGCGCTCGACCACCGGCCGCGGCTTGGCCAGGTACAGGTCGGGGATCGGGATGTTCTCCAGGTGGATGTATTGCCACACATCCAGCTCGGTCCAGTTTGAGATCGGGAACACCCGGATCGACTCTCCGGGACGCTTCTTGGTGTTGTAGAGGCGCCAGAGTTCGGGCCGCTGGTTCTTCGGGTCCCAGCGATGGTCCTTGGAGCGGAACGAGAAGATGCGCTCCTTGGCGCGGCTCTTCTCCTCGTCGCGCCGGGCGCCGCCGAAGGCGGCGTCGAACCCGCCCATGTCCAGGGCCTGTTTAAGACCTTCGGTCTTCCATATGTCGGTGTGCAGGGCGGACCCGTGGTCGAACGGATTGATGCCCCTGGCCACGGCGTCGGGGTTTTTGTGCACGATCAGTTCGAAGCCGAGCTCTTCGGCCATGCGCTCGCGCATCGCGTACATGGCCTTGAACTTCCAGGTGGTGTCGACGTGCAGCAGCGGGAACGGCGGCTTGGCCGGATAGAAGGCCTTGGCGGCCAGGCGCAGCATGACGGCGCTGTCCTTGCCGATGGAATAGAGCATCACCGGCCGCTCGCACTCGGCCGCCACCTCACGCAGGATGTGGATGCTCTCGGCTTCCAGGCGCTGGAGGTGGGTCAGGCTCGCCAACGGATTTCCTAAAGGGCGCGAACTGCGCCAAGGCGCGCTCCTATAGGCGCTGAAGGCGGCCCCGTCTCGTTAGTGGCCATGGCGAGGCGGTTAGAAAATCTGGCGGTCGACAGGCGATGGCGCCACCGGAGGAACCCAATCCCTGGCGCCGCGTTGGCGCTACGGTTAGGTTCGCGCTGACGTCGCGGCCGTCCGTCGTAAGCCAGGGGGCGATCGATCATGCTAGGCCGCACAGCGGTCCTTTTCGCGACAGCGGTCGACCGCCCGGCGGTCGGCTACCTGGTCGCGGGCTTGAGCGTCGGCGCGGCGGTGGCCGCCCGGATGGCCTTGGCCAGCCTGGTCGCCAACCCGCCCCTCTTCCCACCGTTCTTCCCGGCCGTCATGGTCGCAGCCATGATCGGCGGCCTGGCGCCCGGCGTCGCCGCCCTGACCGCCAGCGGCCTGCTCGTGGCGGCGCTGTGGATGTACGATCCCGGGGCCGGGCTGAACGACATGGAACTGGTGCAGCTGGCCACCTTCTGGGTCGCCGGCGGACTGATGGTTGCCCTGTGCGCCGGCCTGCGTCTGGCGGTACGGCGAGGCTTCCAGGTGGAGCAGCGTTTCCGTGCCGCCCAGGAGGCGTCGCACGACGCCTTCGTCATCCTCACCCCGATCCGCGCCAAGGGCGAGATCGTCGATTTCCTGTGGGTCTACGCCAATCCCGCGGCCGACACGTTCCGGCCCGCCGGGACCGCCGGCCTGGCCGGCCGCACGGTTCGCACCGGCTATCCCGGCGAGCCCAACGAAGCCATGTTCCAGCGCTTGCTGGCCCTGCACGAGAGCGGCGGGCCGGACGATCTGCAGGTGTCGCGCACCTTCAACCATCAGGAGCACTGGATGCGCACCAGCGGGGTGCGTCTGGGCGACGACCTGGCCGTGACCTTCTCCGACATCACCGAGGCGCGGGCGCAGGAACAGGCAGCCGCGCAGTTCCGCCAGGAACTGGAGATTCGCGTCGCCGAACGCACAAGCGCACTGGAGGCCAGCCTGGAGGAGCGCGCCCGCGCCGAGGCCGCCCTGGCCCAGGCCCAGCGGCTGGAAACCGTCGGCCGGCTGACCGGCGGGGTGGCGCACGACTTCAACAACCTGCTGACCGTGATCATGGGCGGACTGGACATGATCCTGCGCAACGTCGGCGATTCCGCGAGGGTGCGACGGTTGGCCGAAGCCGCCCTGGACGCAGGGCGCCGCGGCGAGCGCCTGAACCGCCAGCTGCTGTCGTTCTCGCGCAACCAGGAGCTCAAGCCGGAAACGGTGGACGCCGCCGCCCTGCTGGGCCAGGTCGAGCCGCTGGTGCGGCGCGCGGTCAGCGAGGCGATCACCGTCACCATCGAGGTCTCCCCTGAAGCCGGTCCGGCCCAGGTCTACCCGGCGCAGTTCGAGGCCGCCCTGCTCAACCTGGTGGTCAATTCCGCCGACGCCACCGCCTCCGGCGGGTCGATCGCCATCCTGGTCGACCGGGTGACCCTGGCGCAGGACGAGGCGCCGGGCGCCAAGGCCGGCGACCACGTGCGGGTGGCGGTGCGCGACACCGGCGCGGGCATGAGCGCCGACGTGCTGGCGCGGGTGTTCGAGCCCTTCTTCACCACCAAGGAGGTCGGCAAGGGCACGGGGCTCGGCCTGGCCCAGGTCTACGGCTTCGCCCGCCAGTGCGGTGGGGCGGTGACCATCGAAAGCGTGGTCGGGACCGGCACGACCGTGACCATGTTCCTGCCCGCGGCGCAGGGTTCGGCCGCGCCCGCGCCCGACCCCGACCGGCCGGTCGACATCTCGTCCCTGCGCGGCCTCTCCATCCTGCTGGTCGAGGACGACCCGGCGGTGCGGCAGATGACCGAGGGCCTGCTGGCCGAGTTTGGGGCCAAGGTGGTCACAGACGCGGACGGCGCCGCCGCCAAGACCCGGCTATCGAGGGGCAAGGGGTTCGACCTGCTGCTGACCGACGTGATCATGCCGGGCGGGGTCAGTGGGGTGGAGCTGGCCCGCTACGCCGCCGCCCGCTATCCGCACATGGCCATCCTGCTCGCCACCGGCTATGCAGGCGACCGGTTGCAGGGCTTCACCATTTCCGACCTTCCCTGGGCGGTGTTGCGCAAACCGTTCCGCGGCGACCAGCTGGCCCAGGCCCTGGTTTCGGCGCTCAAGCGTGAAACCGAGCCGAGCTGATATGACCGATCCAACCCCGTCCGCCGTCGCCCGCCATAGCGTGATCCTGCTGGCGGCCATCGCCGCCGGCGGCGCCCTCTACTGGCTGCGCGACATCCTCACACCCCTGGCCCTGGCGATCTTCCTGACCATCATGATCGACGGCTTTGTCCGCGTGCTGCACGAGCGGGCCAAGATGTCCAAGCGTCTCGCCATGCCCTCGGCCCTCTTGCTGTCGGTGCTGCTGTTCGGCGGCTCGATCTACGTCATCGCCGACCGCGGCGCCGGCTTCGCCTCCCAGCTGATCGGCTACGGTCCGAAGCTGAACACGATCATAGCCAAGACCGCCGCCATGGTCGGGATCGCCGTGCCGCCGACGGTGGGCCAGCTGTTCCAACAGCTCGATCCCGGCAAGTACGTCGCCCCGGCGCTGCAGGGCCTGCAGGGCTTCGCCGCCAACGCCGTGTTCGTGCTGGTTTACATGGGCTTCCTGTTCGCCTCACGGCAGGGTTTCCGCCGCAAGCTTGTGTCTCTTTTCCCACAGCATTCGTCGCGCGAGAACGCTGTCCATGTGTTCGAGCGCATCCGCAACGGGGTCGAGCAGTACCTGTGGATCCAGACCGTCACCGGCCTGATCATCGCCGCCGCCTCCTGGGTGGTGATGGCGGTGATGCAGCTCGACAACGCCGTGTTCTTCGCCTTCCTTATCTTCATCATCTGCTACCTGCCGGTGGTCGGCGGGGCGGTGGCGGTGGCCCTGCCGCCGATCTTCGCCCTGGTGCAGTTCCCCACCTTCGCCCCGGCCATCATCCTGTTTGCGGCCCTGAACGCGATCAACTTCGTGGTCGCCAACATCATCCTGCCGCGCATGCAGGGCGAGAGCCTGAACATGGACCCGGTGGTGGTGCTGCTCAGCCTGGCGTTCTGGACGGCGATCTGGGGCATGCCGGGCGCCTTCCTGTCGACGCCCCTGACCGTGATGGCCATGATCATCCTGGCCCAGTTCCCGCGCTCGCGCTGGATCGCGGTGCTGCTTTCAGCCAACGGCGATCCGGAAAGTTCCGGCCGCCGCCATGTCGGGCAACCCGTTGACGCGCTACCGGGAACGCCGCCGCCGCTAGCGCGCAAGGGCGAAAAGCCGACCGAAACACGAAAGCGTGATGCGGCGAAGGTTAAACCAAAGCGAAGCTCACCTATTTAGACAACATACCAAGTCGCTCCCCGGACTTGGAAGGCTCGGAAGCACCGCCTCAGCGCTTCCCTGCCGTCAGAAAGGCTCTGGACCAAAGTCCGGACGCCATCCTGCGCCGCCGGCCATTCCCCCCTGGCCGGCGGCGTTTTGGTTTCTAGTGCCGGAACACCCGAACCCCGGTGAAGACCATGGCGATGCCGCGTTCGTCCGCGGCGTCGATAACCTTCTGGTCGCCGATCGAGCCGCCCGGCTGGATCACCGCCGTGCAGCCGGCGTCGGCCGCTTGGATCAGGCCGTCGGGGAAGGGGAAGAAAGCCTCCGAGGCGCAGGCGCTGCCGGTCAGGTCGAGGCCGAAGTCCGCTGCGCGAAGCGCGGCGATGCGGGCGCTGTCCTTGCGGTTCATCTGCCCGGCGCCGACGCCGAGGGTCTGGCCTTCGCGGGCATAGACGATGGCGTTGGACTTCACATGCTTGGCCACGGTGAAGGCGAACAGCATGTCGCGGATTTCCGTCTCCGTCGGCGCGCGCCTCGTCACAACCTTGAGATCCGACGCGGTCAGCCTGGCCGTGTCGCGGCTCTGAAGCAGAAACCCGCCGGCGACTGACTTGTAGGTCCAACCCTCCGACAGCGGATCAGGCAAGGCGCCGGTGGTCAGCAGCCGCACGTTCTTCTTGGCGGCGAACAGGGCGAGGGCCTCCTCGTCGACCTCCGGGGCGATCACAACCTCAGTCAGCAGCTTCAAAATCTCCGAGGTGGTGGCCGCGTCCAGCTTGCGGTTGAAGGCGATAATGCCGCCGAAGGCGCTGGTTGGGTCGCAGGCCAGCGCTCGGGCGTAGGCCTCGCCCACCGTGGCGCCGGTGGCCACGCCGCAGGGGTTGGCGTGTTTGATGATGGCGCAGGCTGGGCCGTCCGTCGGTTCGAACTCGCTGACCAGTTCGAAGGCGGCGTCGGTGTCGTTGATGTTGTTGTAGCTGAGCTCCTTGCCCTGCCACTGTTTCGCCGTCGCCACCCCGGGCCGGGCCTCGGCGGTGCGGTAGAAGGCGGCCTTCTGGTGCGGGTTCTCGCCGTAGCGCATGGTCTGAACCAAACTGCCGGCGATCGACCTGTTGGCGGGGAATTCCTCGCCCAGCTGGGCGGCGAACCAGGCCGAGATGGCGGCGTCATAGGCCGCCGTTACCGCATAGGCGCGGGCCGCCAGAGTCTTGCGAAGGTTAAGCGTCGTCGCCCCGCCGTGGGCGGCGAGGTCGGCCAGCACGTCCCGCATGTCGGCCGGCGAGGTCGCCACCGCCACATAGCCGTGGTTCTTCGCGCCGGAGCGGATCATGGCCGGGCCGCCGATATCGATGTTCTCGACACAGGCGTCGTAGTTCCCGCCCGCCGCCACCGTCTGGGTGAAGGGGTAGAGGTTCACATAGACCAGATCGATGCCGCCGATGCCGTGGTCGGCCATGGCCTGGGTATGGGCCGGGGCGTCACGCACCCCGAGTAGGCCGCCGTGGACGACGGGGTGCAGGGTCTTGACTCGGCCGTCCATCATCTCGGGGAAGCCGGTCAGGTCGCTGATGTCCTTCACCACCAAGCCAGCGGCGGCGATGGCGGCGCGGGTGCCGCCGGTGGAGACGAGTTCCACCCCTAGGTCGCTCAGCGCCCGGGCGGCCTCGACCAGCCCGGTCTTGTCGGAGACCGACAGCAAGGCCCGGCGCACGGGGACCCGGTCGGGAGACGGCGGAAAGTCGGGGGCGGTGGGCATGGCTATCGCTCCATCATTCTGTGGAGCCCAGGCGCGCGGCGATGCCTCTCGATGAGGGTCCGCGCTCCCCGGTGGTGAACCACCTCTAGCGCCAGTCACACGGACAAGCGGCTCCTAACGGATTCTCTAGGAATCCGCCACAGCGAGCTTCCAGCGCAGGCGGCCGCCGGTGTCGGATCGGGCCCGGCCGCGCAGCACTACCTGTGTAGACCGTCGAGCGCCCCCCTCCTCAAAGTGCGCGCTGGGCTCGATGGAGACCTCCAGCGCGTCGCTACGCAGCCACCAGCCCTGGTTGGAGGCGCCGCGGATCAGCACGCTCTTCTGATCGCGGGCCAGGGACGCGCGGGCGTCGGGGTGCAGGTGAAAGCGCACGGTGAAAGGCAGGTAGCGCGGGCGGCCGGTCTCACCTTTCGCCGGGTTGTCCGATAGCGGCTCAAGCCGATCCTCGCCGCGCAGCTGGTCGTGCTTGCGGTCGAGGAACAAACGCCGGGCGTGGCGCAGGCCGAACCGCTTGCCCCAGCCGTCGTGGGCGAGCTCGAGCCACACCCCCTCCGGTCGCTCGTGGCGGCGGGCGGCGACCGTTCGCGGGGCGCCGGCCAGGCGCGGGCCGAACAGGGCCGCGAGCACACCCGACAGCGGCTCACCGACGGAGGAATTCGCCACCGCCAGGGTCGAGGCCCCGTCGGCCAGGCGGAAGGCCTGCGGCGCGCCGCCGTCCGGGCTCCAGCCGCAGTTGGTGACCAGGCGGTCGCGGCCGCACACCACCTCCAGGGCGAAGGGCTGGGCGCAGGCCTGCACCGAATAGACGCCGCCGGCCGGGGCGCCGCCGTCGACCAGGGCCATGATCCCCTCGCCGGTGAGCCGGTGATAGCCGCCGTGCAGAGCCATCTCGGGCGGGCGGGTCGGGCTGGAATCCCGCGCCAGGGCCGCGGCGACGCGCCCGGCGGCCACCGCCTCCCCGCCCTGGAAACAGGCCAGGCGGCCGTCACCGAGGGTGAAGAAGCGCAGGGCGCTGGACAGGCGGTCGATGGCGCCGGTCAGGGCCGGCGGCGCCTCCAGGCCGCGCTGGGACAGGCCGTCGTCGAGGGTCAGCAGGTCGAACAGAAGCTCCAGCCCGGCCTCGGGTGAGCGCGAGGCGTGAGTCCCGTCCGGCAGGATGGTCTTGGGCAGCAGGCGTTCCAGCCGCGTCACCGCCTTGCGGCCCAGTTTGTCGCCCGCGGCGCCGGCCAGGGCGCAGGCGGCGACCGCGGCGACCGCGGCGCGCTCGGTGGCGCGTTCGGGACGGTCGGAGATCTTCAGCAGATGACGCGCCTGCCGGGCCAGGTCCAGCGCCAGGCCGGCGATCTCGGCGTCGGAGGCCCCGGCTGCGAGGGGGCCGATGGCGCAGGCGAAGTTGAACACTCGCCGCTCCAGCGCCACAGCCGACCAGGAAAAGCTGTTCCAGCCCCCGAACAGCCGCCGCCATTGCATGTGCAGCCGCAGCGCGTGGATCGCCCCCTGCTGCCGCTCGGTCAGCAGGTGCGGCATCCATTCATAGCGGTGCAGGGCCACCGCCAGGCGGTAGGTGGGGCTGGGCCGGTCCCACGGGTCGCCGTCGTGGCCGGCCTGGATGGCCGAGCCGCCGAGGTTGAAGTCGCCGCGCAGGATGGCCCGCCCCCGCGCCGGATCGGCGGGGCGGAAATCGCGCGGCTTGGCGGCGAGGCCCTCAGGCGTCGGCCGGGTCAGCAGGGCCCGGTGCAGGGGGGAGCCGAACCACTCGCCGTCCAGCGACGCGCGCGCCATCCGGCCCAGGGTGGCACCCGTCTCGACGGCGGCGCTCAAGGCGATGCCCAAAGGGACGCTGAGAACGGCGGAGCCCTTGGCGCGGTCCATGACTGGGCCGGTCACGCGCCCTTGAGGGCGGCGATGTTGGCGGCGTAGGCGCCCGGCCCGCCCTTGAAGGCCGCGGTCCCCGCCACCAGGGCGGTGGCGCCGGCGGCGATGCATTGCGCGGCCGTCTGCGGCGTCACCCCGCCGTCGACCTCCAGCACGATGTCGCGGCCGCTGGCGTCGATGATCGCTCGCAGGCGCTCGATCTTGCTGAGCTGGCTCGCCATGAAGGACTGGCCGCCGAAGCCGGGGTTGACCGACATCACCAGCACCAGGTCGACCAGGTCGATCACCTCCTCGACCACCGCCGGCGACGTGCCGGGGTTCAAGACCACCCCGGCCTTGGCGCCGAGCTGACGGATGCGCTGCAGGGTTCGGGCCAGGTGCGGCCCGGCCTCGGGGTGGACGCTGATCCAGTCGGCGCCCGCCTCACGGAACGCCTCGAGATAGGGGTCGGCCGGCGAGATCATCAGGTGCACGTCGAACGGGATCGAGACGTGCGGGCGAAGGGCTTTGACGATGTCGGGGCCGAGCGTGATGTTGGGCACGAAGTGGCCGTCCATCACATCGACATGCAGCCAGTCGGCGCCGGCGGCCTGCATGGCCTTGGCCTCTTCCCCCAGGCGGGCGAAGTCGGACGCCAGGATCGAGGGGGCGATGATCGTCATGACCCGACTTAACCCTGCGCCGCCCCTTGGCTCAAGTGACGTTGCGCCACGCGCAACGGTGGGGCTCAAGCGTTGCGGATGAAGCGGGCGGCGAAGAAGCCGTCCATGCCGCCGTCGAGGTGGCTGGGCAGGATGCGCAGGGTCCCTTCGGCGGTGAGGCTGGCCAAGGGCGCGCCGCCTTCGCCGGGCGTGGCCGGCTCCAGCGTGAAATCGGGATGGCGCTTGAGGAAGCCGGCCGCCTGGGCCTCACCCTCTTCCGGCTCCAGCGAGCAGACGCAATAGACCAGCCGCCCGCCGGGGGCGACGTGTCCCGCCGCCGCGTCGAGCAGGCGCTTCTGCAGCTGGGCCACGGTGGCCAGGTCGCCCGGGCGCAGCAGCCACAGGGTTTCCGGATGACGGCGGAAGGTGCCGGTGGCCGAGCAGGGGGCGTCGAGCAGCACGGCGTCGAAGGTTCTGGCGTCCTTCCATTCCGCCGCGTCGGCGGCGACGATCTCGGCCTTCAGGCCGGTGCGGGCCAGGTTCTCGCGCACCCGGCGCAGGCGCGACACCGAGCGGTCGAGGGCAGTGACCGTGGCCCCGGCGGCGGCCAGCTGCAGGGTCTTGCCGCCGGGCGCGGCACAGAGGTCGAGCGCGGCCTGGCCGGGGACGATATTCAACAGCCGGGCGGGGATGGCGGCGGCGGCGTCCTGCACCCACCACGACCCGTCGGTGAACCCCGGCCAGCCGGAGATGTCGCCCTTCAACCCCACGCGCAGGGATGGCCCCGGCAGGATCGCGGCCTCCAGCGGCGCGGCCAGGGCCTCGGCTTGGCCGGAATCCTTCAAGGTAATGTCGGTCGGCGGCTCGGCGGCGACCAGGGCGGCGATGGCCTTGGCCTCGGCGCCATAGGCCGACTTCCAGCGCGCCCACATCCAGGGGGCGATCAGGTGTTCAGGATCATCATCCTTAATAGCTTCTTCCGACAGCCGGCGCAGCACGGCGTTGATCAGGCCCTTGAACGGACGGGCGTCCTTGTCGGTCTGGGCCAGGTCGAGGGTGGCCGACACCGCGGCGAAGGCCGGGACGTTCATGTAGCGCACCTGAGCCAGGCCCAGCCGCAGCAGGTCGCGCACCGGCGCCGGCGGCGGCTTGGCCAGACGCGCGTCGAGCGCCTGGTCGAGCGGCCCGAGCCGCCGCAGCACGGTCATGCCGAGGCGCCGGGCGAAGGCGCGGTCGCGCGGCTCAAGCCCGTGCAGGCCGGTGTCGGACAGGCCCTGGTCCAGCCCGCCCCGGCGGCTCAAGGCCGCCTGGAACAGCTGCAGCGCCGCTTTGCGGGCGGCCATGCCGTGCTTGAGGTCTTTGGTTTCTTCACTCACCGGCGGCGGCGTGCCCGCTTAACGGGCCGCGCGCAAGGGTTTAGACTGACGGGTATGAATGACGAGACCGATCCCTCCGCTCCCGAAAAGGTGCTGACCCCCGCCGCCCAGCGCGCCCTGGCCGAGGCCGCCGCGCGCCGCGCCGCCGAGGAACTGGCCGCCAAGGCGCCGGAGGAAGGCGGCCCCGCCGGCCCCGAACCGACCCGCTATGGCGACTGGGAACGCAAGGGAATCGCGGTCGACTTCTAGGCCTCCGCCATTTCGGCGATGACCTGTCGCGCGGCCTCGCGCGGGTCGGCGGCGGCGGTGATCGGGCGGCCGCAGACGATGTGGGTGGCGCCGTTGGCAATGGCGTCCTTCGGGGTCGCCGCGCGGGCCTGATCGTTTTTGGCCGACCAGGCGGGGCGCACGCCGGGGGTGACGATCAGGAAGCCGGGCCTGCCCGCCTCATCCGCCATCCGGCGCGCCATCGCCGCCTCGTGCGGGCTGGAGACGATTCCGTCGACGCCGGACTTCAGCGCCTGGCCGATGCGGCGCTCGACCAGGTCGCGGGTCCCGAATGCCGCGCCCATTTCGGTCAGGTCGGCGTCGGTCAGGCTGGTCAGGACCGTGACAGCGAGGATCTTCAGCGATGAGCCCTCGCCGCGCCCGGCCACGGCGGCGGCCATCACCTGCGGCTCGGCGTGGACGGTGAGCAGGTCGCAGCCCGATCCGGCCAGGGCGGCCGCGGCGCGGCGCACGGTCTCGCCGATGTCGTGCAGTTTCCAATCGAGGAACACCTGTTTGCCCTGCCCCTTGAGCTCGCGGGCCAGGGCCATGCCGTCGGTGGCCAGCAGTTCCAGGCCCACCTTGTAGAAACTGACCGCGTCGCCCAGGGCGGCGACCATGTCGCGGGCGCCCGCCGTGGTCGACAGGTCGAGCGGGACGATAAGGCGGGGGTCGGGCTTGATCATGGACCGGCTCATATCCTGTCACCCAAAGGCGCGGAAGCGACGCTTGCGCCGCCCGGTGTGACCCCAAATCACAGCTGGGGACTCACAGCTGGCGGAAGCGCTGCCCCTGGCTGGCTATCAGGGCCAGGATCCATTCGTCGGGAATGAGCTTGGCGGCCAGGGCGATGGCCTTGTTCGGCGCGCCCGGCACCGCCACCGGGCGGTTGGCCTCGGCCGCCTCGTAGCCGGCGGCGGCGACCTCGTCGGCGCCCAGCCACATCCAGGCCGGCAGGGAGCGGTTGAGCCGCTCACGCGTGCCGTTGACGTCGTGGAACTCGGAATAGGTGAAGCCGGGGCAAAGCGCCGTGACGTGGACCCCGGTTTCCAGATTCTCCAGGTGCAGGCTCTGGGAGAAGCGGATCATCATCGCCTTGGAGGCGGCATACAGGGTGTGGCCGGCGGCCGGGGGCGTGAGCCCCGCCAGGGAGGCGACATTGACGATGCGGCCAAAGCGCCGCTCGACCATGCCAGGCAGAACCTTGTGCGCCAGCTCGGCCGGGGCCGTGACCATCACCTGCAGGAAGGCCTGCTGGTCGGCCCAGCGGGTGGCGGCATAGGCGCCGGGCAGGCCGTAGCCGGCGTTGTTGACCAGGGCGTCGACGACGCGGCCGTTTGCGGCGATGGCCTCCAGCACCGCGTCCGCGGCGCCCGTCTCGGCCAGGTCGGCCGTGACGGTCAGGGCCTCGACGCCGAAGCGCAGGGTGATCTCCGACGCCAGGGCGGCCAGTCGGTCGGCACGGCGGGCGGTCAGGGCCACGTCATAGCCCTGGCCGGCGTAGATGCGGGCGAAGGCGGCCCCGATGCCGGCGGAGGCGCCGGTGATCAGGGCGAGGCGGCGGGCCATGGCGGTCTCTTGAGAAGCGCGTCTTGAGCGCTCCAGACAGCATGCCCGCCGACTCTGTTCAAGGCTAGGCGGCTTGAGCCTGTTCGGAAGCGTCCGTCACCCCGTCGCGCCAGCGGCGGGCGGCGCGGGCCACCCGGACGCCGAGCAGGCGGGCGGTCTCGCGGTCGCCGGGCGGCGGGCTGAGCTCGGCGCTGACGTTGTCGGACTGGGCCGCCAGGCCGGCGAAGGCGCCGACGCGGTTCAAGGTGTCCGGTCCCCGCTCTGCGGCGGTGATGTTGGGCGCCGGAATGCCGAGGTTGATCCAGTTCATGCCGTGCTGCGCCGCCAGGACCGAGAGGCTGGCCAGGGCGTGTTCCTTGTCGCCGGCGAAGCTGTGCGAATTGGTGAAGCCGGCCGCCAGTTTGTCGGCCCAGCCGCCGGTGAAGAACACCTTGGAGCTGGCCTCGGCGAAGGCTTTGAAGGCGGCGGAGACGTCGCGCATATAGGTCGGGGCGCCGAAGATCACCGCGTCGGCGCCGCTGACGGCCTCGAGGATGGGATCGAAATCGGAGGCCGCGCTGTCGATCTGCAGCAGCACGGCCTCGTCGCCGGCGTCGCGGACGCCTTGGGCGACCTTGTCGGCCAGGACGCCGGTGTGGCCGTAGCCGGAGTGATAGACGATCGCCACGCGGGCGGGGGAAGTGGACATGGCTGAATCCTTTTATTTAAAACAACAACTGTGGCAGTTACATATGCCGGCGCGGCGCGGGCCGCCAGTTAGTCGCAACAGAAACGAGTGCAGTTTTTCTTGAGGCGGACTCAGCGGGACTGAGGGGGCCTAGTCATTCAGCAGGTCCGCCACCGAGATTTTAGCCAGCCGTTCGGTGGCGGCGGTATCCGCCGCGGTGATCGCGCCGCGCACCGCGTCGGGAATACGGGCGCCCACCGGGCAGCCGTCGACCCCCTTGGGCGGCACGCCCAGCTTGGTGCAGCCGTCGACGGCCTGCAGCACCTCGTCCAGGCCGATGGTCTCCGGCGCCCGCGTCAGCCAGGCGCCGCCGCCAGCGCCGGTGCGGCTGCCCACCAGCCCGGCCTTGCCCAGCATGGCGGTGACGCGGCGCACCACCACCGGGTTGGTCGGCATGGACGCGGCCAGTTCGGCGCTCGACACCGCGTCCTTGGCCGCGAAGGCGCCCTTGTGGGCCAGATAGGCCAGGGCGTGGGCGGCGACCGGGAATTTTTGGCTGTCGGACATGAACCTTGACCTGCGGGACCCCTATTTATGGGGTCGCCGGGGCCTCACCGCAACGAGGCGCCGCTCCCCCGCATTGTATGGCGTCGGGAAAGGGTGTATCGCGCCCGCCGCACGCTGCCCTTGGGCTGGTCCTGGGGGGGCGCATGGCCGCCTGCTTTCCGCGCCTCCAAGGTTTGCGGGCGCGCCGGAGACTTTGAATGGCCAAATCCGATACGGCGCCCGCCGCTCCGACCGCCGGCGAGCCGGAGCACGGCCATGGCGCGCACGGCGCGAACTTCTGGAAACTGGCCCTCGGCTCCGTCGGGGTGGTGTTCGGCGACATCGGCACCAGCCCGCTGTACGCCCTGCGCGAATCCCTGGCCCACACCAAGGAGAACGTCTCCCAGGACACCGCGGTGCTCGGGGTGGTCTCTCTGGTGCTGTGGACCCTGACGCTGTTCGTCACCATCAAGTACGTGATCTTCTTCATGCGGGCCGACAACAAGGGCGAGGGCGGGACCCTGGCCCTGATGGCCCTGGCCCAGAAGGCGCTTGGAAACCTGGGCGTCGGCATCGGCCGACGACGCTCGACCGCGGTGTTCTTCCTCGGCATCGTCGGGGCGGCGCTGTTCTACGGCGACGGCATCATCACCCCGGCCATCTCGGTACTGTCTGCGGTGGAGGGCGTGAAGGAGGCGCCGGGCGTGGGCGCCCTGCTCAGCCCCTATGTGGTGCCGATCTCGGCGGCGATTCTGGTGGCCCTGTTCATGGTGCAGTCCAGGGGGACGCACCGCATGGCGGCTTTCTTCGGCCCGATCACCCTGGTCTGGTTTCTCACCTTGGGGGCGCTGGGGTTCCTGCACATCTTCGACGACCCGTCGATCTTCCGCTCGGTCAATCCCTGGTACGGGATCAAATTCCTGATCGAGGACGGCTTCCTCGGCTTCGTCATCCTCGGCAGCGTCTTCCTCTGCGTCACTGGAGCCGAGGCGCTCTACGCCGACATGGGCCATTTCGGCAAAGGCCCGATCAAGATCGCATGGCTGTCGCTGGTCTTCCCCTGCCTTTTCTTCAACTACATGGGCCAGGGCGCCCTGATCCTCTCGCACCCGGAGACGGCCGATAACCCGTTCTGGTCGATGGTGCCGCAGTTTGCCTACTGGCCGATCCTGATCCTGGCCACCATCGCCACCGTCATCGCCAGCCAGGCGGTGATCACGGGCGCCTTCTCCATGACCCAGCAGGCGGTGCAGCTGGGGCTGCTGCCGCGGATCGAGATCAAGCGCACCAGCGAGACCCAGGCCGGGCAGATCTTCGTGCCGCAGGTCAACCGCTTCCTGATGATCGGCGTGCTGCTGCTTCTGTTCGTGTTCCAGTCGTCCCACCGCCTGGCCGGGGCCTACGGCATCGCCGTCACGGGGGCCATGTTCGTCGACACCCTGTTGGCCTATTTCGTCGTCCGCCGGATGTGGAAATGGAACATGGCCCAGACCGCCCTGCTGCTGGTCCCGCTGGCCTTCATCGACCTGATCTTCATCACCTCGAACATGCTGAAGATTCCCGAGGGCGCCTGGCTGCCGCTGGTGATGGGCGGCATCCTGGTCACCATCATGTGGACCTGGACCCGCGGGGCGCAGATCCTGACCGAGAAGACCCGCCGCGACAGCGTGCCCCTGGCCGATCTGGTGCAGATTCTGGCGGCGCGGCCGCCCCACCGGGTGCAGGGCACCGCCATCTTCCTGACCGGCGATCCCGACATGACCCCGGTCGCCCTGATGCACAACCTCAAGCACAACAAGGTGCTGCACGAAAAGAACGTCATCCTCACCGTCCGCACCGCCGGCAAGCCGCGGGTGGCCGAGGCCGACCGGGTCGAGATCGAGAAGGTCGACGGCGATTTCCAGAAGGTGGTGATCTCCTACGGCTTCATGGAGAGCCCCAACCTCCCCAAAGCGCTTGGACAATGCCGCCGGCTGGGTTTGAAGTACGACATCATGGCCACCAGCTTCTTCCTCGGACGCCGCTCGATCGTGCCCTCGGCGCAGAGCGGCATGCCGCTGTGGCAGGACCACCTGTTCATCTTCCTGATGAAGAACGCCGCCAACCCGACCGACTTCTTCAAGATCCCGCCCGGACGCGTGGTCGAGCTCGGAGCTCAGATAACGGTCTAATGTCTGTTGCCATGCAGCACGGATTGTCGCTGTTCGGCGATGTGTTCTGGATCGCCGCCCTCTCCCTGATGGCGGGCTGCTCGCGCTGGGCGGCGCGCCAGATTCCGCGCGGCGTGCGCATGCCGATCCACTGGAGCCGCGACGGCCGGCCCACCTTGCGGGTCGCCCGCCTGCTCGGCCTGACCGGCCTGGTGCTGATCGCCTTCGCGGTCGGGGCCTATATGAAGGTCGAGAGCCTGTCGCTTCGGCTGGGCACCGAGACCTTGATCATCATTCTGCTGGTGCGCCTCACCGCCGCGCCGCTGTTCGCGGTGATCCACCTGATCCAGGTGCGCCGCGCCCTGATCACCCTGGCCGGCGAAGGCCAGCTCAACCCGTAACGCCGCTTGAAGATTGCGGCCGGGCGCCCTTTAAGGCCCCTGCACTTGCTCTCAAGGATTCCGTCATGGCCGCCAAGAAGTCCGTCAAGAAGGTCGTTCTCGCCTACAGCGGCGGGCTGGACACCTCGATCATCCTGAAATGGCTGCAGACGGAATACGGCGCGGAGGTGGTCACCTTCACCGCCGATCTGGGCCAGGGCGGCGAGATCGCGCCGGCGCGCGACAAGGCGCTGCTGCTCGGCATCAAGCCGGAGAACATCTTCATCGAGGACCTGCGTGAGGAGTTCACGCGCGACTACGTCTTCCCGATGTTCCGCGCCAACACGGTCTATGAGGGCCAGTACCTGCTCGGCACCTCCATCGCCCGGCCGCTGATCGCCAAGAAGCAGATCGAGATCGCCCGCAAGGTCGGCGCCGACGCGGTCAGCCACGGCGCCACCGGCAAAGGCAACGATCAGGTCCGCTTCGAGATCGGCTACTACGCCCTGGAGCCCGACATCCACGTCATCGCCCCGTGGCGCGAGTGGGACTTCAAGAG
>CANJOB010000059.1 GCA_947475655.1 Caulobacterales bacterium
GTGACGATGAAGTGCGCCATCGAGTGCGGGTTGATGAACTCGATCTTCTCGAGCACGGCCTTCAGTTCGACCGGCTTCTTGAAGTCGTACTGGCCGCTGATCGAATGGTGGGCCACGGCGGAGCTGGTAATCGCCAGCACGCCCAGAGCCGCGACAGCGGCCAGAGTTTTAGCCATTTTCATCGGGTTTCTCTCACGTTTCCAGATAATTGCGCGATCAGCTTTAGAACTTACACGTTTCGCTAACCTACGAATTAGCAAAAATCTCTTGCCAACGGAAGGCAGCTAAACGACCCAGTTTTGAACGGCTCGTCAATTATCACCGATCCAAGCGGGGTGGACCTACCCATCTTTCAATACGCGTAAGGCTTTGCGCCCCCTCACGCCCGGAGGCTTTGACCGCAAGCGGACTCGCCAAGTTCCCGAAAGCCGCTAGCCTGTGTCGATAAAACAACGACAGGGCGGACCCCATGCTTGAGACGACACTGGCCGGAAGCCTGCCCAAGCCCATCTGGCTGGCCGAGCCCGAGCGGCTCTGGGCCCCCTGGAAGCTGGAGGGCGAGGCCCTGGCCGTGGGCAAGCTGGACGCCACGATCCTGGCCATCAAGCGGCAGGAGGACGCCGGGCTGGACATAGTCGGCGACGGCGAACAGGCCCGGGTCCACTTCGTGCACGGCTTCCTGGCCAATGTCGGCGGCATCGATTTCGAGCTGAAGAAGTCCATCGGCATCCGCAACGACCGCTACAAGGCCGACTGCCCGACGGTGGTCGGCCCGATCCGCCGCAAGGGCTCGGTGCACGGGGCCGAGGCGACCGCCGCCCGCGCGCACACCACCCGCAAGCTGAAGTTCACCCTGCCCGGCCCCATGACCCTGGTCGACACCCTGGCCGACGAGCACTACGGCAACCGCGCCGACATGGCCTTCGCCTTCGCCGAGGCGCTGAACGAGGAGGCCAAGGAGCTGGAGGCGCTGGGCGTCGACATCATCCAGTTCGATGAGCCGGCCTGGAATGTCTACATGAGCCTGGTGCCCGAGTGGGGCCTGCCGGCGCTGGAGCGGGCCAAACAGGGCCTCAAGTGCGTCACCGCCGTCCACATCTGCTACGGCTACGGCATCAAGGCCAACAATGACTGGAAGGCGTCCTTAGGCCTGGAGTGGCGCCAGTACGAGGACACCCTGCCCCACATCGCCAAGAGCAGCATCGACCAGGTTTCGCTGGAGTGCCGCAACTCCAAGGTGCCGATCGAGCTGATCGGCCTGCTGCGCGGCAAGGACGTGATGCTGGGGGCTATCGACGTGGCCAGCGACGATGTCGAGACGCCCGAGGAAGTGGCCGCCACGCTGCGCGCCGCCATGGCCTATGTCGATCCGGAGCACCTGTTCCCCAGCACCAACTGCGGCATGGCGCCGATGAGCATAGAGGTCGCCTACGGCAAGCTGGCGTCCCTGGCTGAGGGCGCGGCGATCGTGCGCAAGGAGCTGGGAGTCTAGCGCCGGCGCTTCAGCATCTCGCGCAGGAAGTCCTCATGGCTCGGCGCGCCGTCAAGGTCGGCGACGTTACCGGTCAATGAGCGGATGTCCTCGACCCGCGCCTCGATCTCCGCCGGTTCGAAGTCGCCCTCCCGCAGCGTATGCAGCACGGCCGCGCGCATCAGCAGTACCGCGGCGAGCGGATGGCGGCCCTCCAGCCGCTCGGCCCACAGGGGGATGTCCTCAGCCGCGCCGTTGATCTCCAGCCGCCGGGCGGCGATCAGTTTGGCCGCCTCCGGCAGGGCCGGCCACTCCATCAGGAAGGTCAGGGCGGCGTAGAAGTCGCGGTGGGCGAAAGCATGGGCGGTGGCGCGGTCGACCGCCTCCACGTCGTCGAAATCGGCCAGGCGCTTGACAAACTCGCGCAGGCGCTCGGCCGACAGGCTGTGTTCGAACGAGGCCCATCTGGCGGCCTGCGCCTCCTCGGCGTGACTGGTCGCCTCCAGGGCCTCGATGTAGGCAGTCTCCCAGCCGTAGTCGGTGATGGCCGGCTGGCCGCGCGATAAGAGCCCGTTCCGCGCGCCCTTTCGCGGATCGGACGCACGCAGCGCCGCCAGCGCTTCTTCCGCCCGCTCGCTACGCAGCAGACGAGTGGCAATCTCCGCTCCGGCGGCCGGCGTGGTGCGTATCTGCTCGGGGATGGCGCGGATGAAGGCGTCGGCGTCGCCGGTGACGTCGGCCAGCACGCGGGCGATCCACGACAGCTTGGGCGTCCACAGGTGGGTCTGGTTCTCCAGGATCGTCAGCAGGTCGGCGGCGGACTGGACGGAAAGCCCCGGCGCGGCCGCCTTCATCCACTCGCTCCAGCGATGGCGCGGATCGGCCAGGATAGCGTCGGCGAAGCTGCGCGCGATCTGCATCGGCAGCTCGCTGGACTTGCCCACCAGGCCTCCCAGGTCCGCCGCCGCGGCCAGGAACACCGCGTCCAGCTCGCCCTTCGGATCGGTTGTGCGAGACGACAGCGGATGCGCCAGTCGGAGGAACGCCCACATCCGCGCCAGGGCCAGGTCAGGATCGAGCGCCGCGAGACGACCGGCGATCATGACCCGCTGCACGTTCAGGTCGGCGATCAGCTCGGGCCGTTTGCGCCAGGAGATGCGGCCGCGGCCGGCAGAGAGGGTGTCGAGCCGCTTGTCGATCTCCAGCGCCAGGTCGCCCGGCCCCACCGCCGCCGCCAACTCCATCCGCAGACGGCGTTTGAGGCTCGGTGTGCGGTCGCCCAGCTCCATCAGCAAGGCGGTTAGCCGCTCGACGCCGAGCGCCGCGACATTCGCCGCCGTTACCGGCTTCTTCGAACCCGATTGCTTCGCCACGCGTCATCATAGGGCGCCGCCGCGCCGGAACCAGCCTCCACGCCGGGGTTTGATAGGCAGTGCGGATCGCCACCTACAACGTCACCGGCGTCAACGGACGCCTGCCCGTCCTGCTGCGCTGGCTGGAAGAGACGGCGCCGGACGTCGTCTGTCTGCAGGAGCTCAAGGCGCCAGGCGAGCGGTTCCCTGTCGAGGCGATCCGCGCCGCAGGCTACGGAGCCGTCTGGCATGGACAGAAGAGTTGGAACGGCGTGGCTATCCTCGCCCGCGGGGCCGATCCGATCGAGACGCGCCGCGGCCTACCGGCGATCCGAACGACAGCCACAGCCGTTACATCGAGGCGGCGGTCGGCGGCCTGCTGATCGGCTGTCTCTACCTGCCCAACGGCAATCCCGCGCCGGGGCCGAAGTTCGATTTCAAGCTGCGCTGGTTCGATCGCTTCGCCACCCATGCGGCCAAACTGCTGAAGAGCGGCGCGCCGGTGGTGCTAGCCGGGGATTACAACGTCATGCCGACCGATCTCGACGTCTATGCGCCGGAGCGCTGGCGCGACGACGCCCTGTTCCGTCCCGAGGTGCGTGAGGCCTACCGCCGTCTGGTCGACCAGGGTTGGACCGACGCCTTGCGCGAACTGCACCCCAACGAGCGCATCTACACCTTCTGGGACTATTTCCGGAACGCGTTCGTCCGCGACGCCGGATTGCGCATCGACCACCTGCTGCTCAGTCCGCCCGTAGCCGAACGCCTCGAGCGGGCGGAGGTCGACAGCCACGTGCGCGGTTGGAAAAAGACCAGCGACCACGCGCCGACCTGGATCGAACTCGCGCCGGTTTAAGCGGCCTTCGCCCCTCTCCCGTCGCCCGCGGCGAAGACTAAGCGCGGCAGGCGGGGAAGGTTCACGCGACCGGCGCCCTTGTCGCGCCGGGCCGACGTGGGCCAATAATCAAACATGGCTGTGGACTTCGGGCGCTTCGACTACATCATCGCCGGCGCCGGCTCGGCGGGTTGCGTCCTGGCAAACCGTCTGTCGGCCGATCCCGACACCAGCGTGCTGCTGCTGGAGGCCGGCGGCAAGGACGACTGGATCTGGCTGCACATCCCGGTCGGCTACCTGTTCGCTATCGGCAATCCGCGCGCCGACTGGATGTTCAAGACCGCGCCGGAAGCGGGCCTGGGCGGCCGATCCCTCCCCTATCCGCGCGGCAAGGTGATCGGCGGCTCATCGGCGATCAACGCCATGATCTACATGCGCGGCCAGGCGGCCGACTACGACGGCTGGCGCCAGCTCGGCCTGGCCGGCTGGGGCTGGGACGAGGTGCTGCCCCACTTCCTGCGCCACGAGGACCACGTCGGCGGCGCTTCTCGCTTCCACGGCGCGGGCGGCGAGTGGCGGGTCGAGCATCCGCGCATCCGCTGGGCGATCCTCGACGCCTTGCGCGACGCGGCGGAGGAAGCCGGCATCGCCAAGATCGACGACTTCAACACCGGCGACAACGAAGGCAGCTCATACTTCCAGGTCAACCAGAAGGCCGGGCGCCGCTGGAGCGCCGCGCGCGGATTCCTCAAGCCGGTGCTGTCGCGCCGCAATCTGCGTCTGGAGACCGGCGTCGAGGTTGAGCGCGTCGTGATCGAGGACGGCCGCGCGACAGGTATGGAATTTCGCAAGGGCGCGCAGCGATTCATCGCCCATGCCGACGGTGAGGTGATCCTCGCCGCCGGGGCGGTGGCGTCCCCCAAGCTGCTAGAGCTTTCCGGCGTCGGTGACGGCGAGCGGCTGCGAAATCTCGGTATCGCTGTCGCACATCACGCCCCGGGCGTGGGTGAGAACCTGCAGGACCATCTGCAGCTGCGGCCGGTGTTCAAGGTCAGCGGCGTTCCCACCCTCAACGCCGACTACGCCAACCTGTTCAAGCGCGCCGGGATGGGCCTGCACTACGCCCTGCGCCGCGGCGGGCCGCTGACCATGGCGCCGTCACAGATGGGCGCCTTCGCCAGATCGTCGCCGCGTTATGAGACGGCCAACCTCGAATTCCATTTCCAGCCGCTTTCGCTCGACAAGTGGGGCGACGGCCTGCACGCGTTCGGCGCCTTCACCGCCAGCGTCTGCAACCTGCGCCCGACCAGCCGCGGTGCGGTGCACGCGGCCAGCCCCGATCCGGCCGCCCCGCCGGTGATCGCCCCCAACTACCTGTCGACCGAGGAAGACCGTCGGGTGGCGGTGGACGCCCTGCGCCTGGCGCGCCGCATCGTCGCCCAGCCGGCCCTGGCACGCTTTCACCCCGAGGAATTCCGCCCCGGCGCGCATGTGACGGCCGACGGTGACCTGCGCGCCGCCGCCGCCGACATCGGCACCACCATCTTCCACCCGGCCGGCAGCGCCGCCATGGGCGCGGCGTCCGACCCCATGGCCGTGCTGGACGAACGCCTGCGCGTACGTGGGGTGCGAGGGCTTCGCGTGGTCGATGCCTCAGCCATGCCGCGCATCGTCTCCGGCAACACCAACTCGCCGACGATCATGCTGGCCGAGAAGGGCGCGGCGATGATCCTCGAGGACGCGCGGCGTTAGCCCGCGAGCGGATGCTCGCAGACGCTAGAACGTGCGCCGCAGGGTCAGGCCGACCGACGGCCCGACCTTCGCCTCCTGAATCTCCCGGTAGAGATAGGCCCGGCCGCCGCCGCGCGGGCCGGCGTAGACGTCGCGCGAAAAGACCAGGGCGCGGTCGGTGAGGTTCTTCACGTCCAGACGAAGCCGCCAGTTGTCGCCGAAACCCTTCTCGGCGAAGGCGTCGACGATCATCTCGGTGCGATCCTCGCGGATTTCGTCGAACCGGTACTCGGGCTGGATTGAGGTGGGCGTGACGTCGATCCCCCAACGGAACCGCCAGGAGGGCAAGTCCTGGGTGAAGTGGATTTCGCCGTAGAACTTCTCGTCAACGGAGAAGCGGCGCTTCTCGCCGGTGGTCGGGTCGGTCACCGCCGCCCAGCGGTATCCGAGTTGTCCTTTCAGCAGACCGCCTGTGAGAAAGCGTGTCAGCGGCAGGGTGAAGTCGGATTCCAGTTCATCCAGACGCCCATCGCCGATATTTCCGCGCGCGTCGAAGATGTCGCCGTTGGTGTCGATGAAGGTCAAGCGGTCGACCACGTCGGTGATCTCGGCATGGCGATAGGTGATCACCACCGTCGCGTCATCGCCCAGGCTCCGCTCATAGGCCGCCTCCGCCACCCACCTCTGATCGGGAACAAGGTTCCTGTTTCCAGCGGTGATGACGTTCTGGTCCACCGACGCGGAGCTGGCGAAATCGCCGAAGTCCAGCTGCCCGACCTCGCGCTCGATGCGCAGCCGCAGCTCGTCGGCCTCGCCCGGCTTCCAGATCGCCGCCATCCGCGGCTTGATGTAGGTGAGGGTCTTGGTCAGCTGGGAATCGCCGGTCTGGCGCAGCCGGGACGTCTCCACACGCGCGCCGCCCTCCAGGGTCAGGGTCGGCGAGGTGCGCCAGACGGTGTTGGCGAAGACCTCGCCCCGCCGCTCGGCGACCTTCACATTGGCGGCCGGAAGGTCGATCACGTCGCCGTCCTCGATGAGCGACACAGAGCTGTCGAGGACGTTGTAGGCGCCCTCGGCGCCCAACTCGATCTGCCATCCACCGGCGAAGCTGCGCTGCACCGACGCGCGGAGGATCGCCTCCATGGATTCACCGCGGTCGTTGCTTTCCTCGGTCTCGCCGTCCGCCTCCTCGACTTCCTTCTCCTGCTCGACGCCCATATTGCCCAGGGCGACGATGTTGAGCTCGGTCTCGCCGAAGCTGCGCTCCCAGTTGGCGCCCAGCTCCGCCGCCCATTCGGTCGAATCGCCGCGCTGCGTGGTGACACCGGCGCGCGGCAAGGTGGCCCGCTGCGTGATCAGGGCTTCCCCGGTCTCGGTTTCGTAGCCGGCGTTCAAGGTCAGGTCGCCGCCCCCCAGCGGTGACTGGAATCCGGCCGTCGCGCTTTCGGCGTAGGCATCCTCGACGAAGGTCTGCCGGGCGTCGCGCAACAGGGTTCCGGTCGGGCCGGCGCGCCAGCGGCGGCCGACACCGGTATCCTCGCGGGCGAAATCGGTTATGCGTTCGGCCCTGAACGAACCCTCGATCAGCCGCTCGCCGGCGCGGCTCTGGCCTTGCAGCGAGACGAGCGGCGTCACCACACCGCCGCGGTGGACGAAGGCGCCCAATTCAGCTTCGCCGCTCACCGCCGCGCCCCGGCGGCGCACCACGTTGGCCAGCAAGGTCTCGCCCTGCATGTCGATGCCGGCGGCGCCGGCGCGGATCAGTTCGACACGTTCCACCGTCCCCGCTTGAATCCGCCGCAGGATGTCGCTCAACGCGTCCTTGCTGGCCGGGCGCACGCCGTCGATCAGCACGTTGCCGGCGCCGCCCAAGCCCCGCACGCTCTGGTCCGGTTCCTTGATGGTGAAGCCGGGCACGCGCTGCACCATGTCGAGCGCCGACACCGGCTGCGCCGAGGCGAAGAAGGCGCTGGGAAAACTGGTCACCGGTCCGGTCGCCACGCCGGGTTCGGAGGCGAGCTGTTCCGCGACCGCGGGCGGCGGCCCCTGATCGATCATCATTGGAGTGGTCCTTATTTTTGGGGAGGCTTGTTTTGATTCTTGCTGCTTGGGCGGGCTTAGGCGGGGGCTTCCCGCATCCAGGCGATGCGCGCCCTCATCCCTCCGAGGGGCGACATCGCGAGCTCGAAATGGGCGCCGGCGGCTTCCGCCAGGTCGCGGGCGATGGAAAGGCCTAGCCCGCCTCCGGCCTCGTCGGCGCGGCCGCGGCGCTTGAACGCCGACACGGCGGCGCGCGCGTCGTCGGGCGGGCCGTCGTCGTCGATCAGCAGGGCGACCCCGCTTGTCGTATCGGCCACCGCCTGCACGCGGCGGCGGGCGTGGCGCACGGCGTTCTCGACCAGGGAGCCGAGCAGCTCGGTCAGATCGTCGGCGGCCATCGGCACGCGCACCGCCTTGTCGATCTCGACCTCGAACACCAGTTCGGCGCCGCGCTCTGTACGCTCCAGCACGCCGAGCAGGCGCTCCACCACCGGCAGGGCGGCGCTGCTGGCCGCACCGTCCTGGCGCACGGCGGTGATGCGGGCGCGGGCAAGTTCCCAGTCCACAGCGCGCTGGATGGCGGCGGCGGCTCGGTCCAGCCCGTCGGCGGCGTCGGCGGCGCCGGCGGCGCGGGCTTTACGGCTCTGCACCGACAGGGCGGCCAGCGGCGTCTTCAGGCTGTGAGCCAGGTCGGCGGCGCGGCGGCGGGCGCGGTTCAGGTCGGCCTCGCGGGCGTCGGCCAGGTTGTTGATCTCGGCCACCAGGGGCTCGATCTCGCTGAGCGAGCCGCGGGGCAGCCGCTTTTCCGAGCGTTGCTGCATAAGGCCGAGCTGACGGCGGATGCGGGCGATCGGCGCCAGGCCCAGCTGCACCTGCGCCCAGGCGGCCGCCGACAGGGCGGCCCACAGCAGCAATAGGAACAGCGCCAGCTCGCGCCCGAACTCGGTGATGGCCAGGCTCATCGGCGCCACGTCCTGCGCCAGTTGCACCAGCACGACGGGGCCGGCCCGGTCGAGTCGCACCTGCCGCTCCAGCATGAACAGGCGCTGGCCGAACGGCCCTTGAGTCGAACGGTGCGTCCAGTTGTCGGGCTGGGCGTCCGAGGCGGCGGGAAGCGTCTGGTCCCAAAGCGAGCGCGAGCGCAACACCGAGCCGCCGCCGCTGGCCTGCCAGTAGAAGCCGCTGGCCGGGGCGTCATAGCGTGGATCCGCCGGGCCGCCGTCTATCGCCAGCCCCTGGGCGTTGCGTGACAGGTCGGTGAGCAGCAGTGTCGCCTGGGCGGTCAGTTCCGCCTCGAGCCGTTGCTCCAGATGGTGTTCGAAGATCAGGGTCATGGCCAGCCAGGCCAGGGCCAGGGCGCTGAAGATGGCCACCGCCGCGCCCAGCATCAGCCGTATCCGCAAGGAGCGCACGATCATGTCCCTGTGCCCGACAGCCGGTAGCCGAAGCCGCGGCGTGTTTCGATCAACCCCTGGCCGAGCTTGCGGCGCAGGCGCAGCACCAGGGCCTCGATGGCGTTGGCCTCCGCCGCGGCGCCCGAACCGTAGAGGTGGTCGGACAGTTCGCCCGCCGACACCGCCCGGCCGCCCTGGTGGGCGAGGAAGTCGATGAAGCGGAACTCCAGCGGCGACAGCCGCACCGGCGCCCCTTCCAGGGTCGCCGACATGCGGTGGGTGTCGAGGGTCAGCTTGCCGATCTGGATGGTCGACGACGTGCGTCCACCGGCGCGCCGCACCAGGGCGCGCACCCGCGTCACCAGTTCGCCCATCTCGAAAGGTTTGGCCAGGTAGTCATCGGCGCCGGCCTCGATGCCGGTCACCTTCTCGGTCCAGGCCCCGCGCGCCGACAGCACCAGCACCGGGAAGCCGCGCTCGGCCTCGCGCCAGCGCTTCAGCACGGTGAGGCCGTCCATCTTCGGCAGGCCGAGGTCCAGCACCACGGCGTCGAATTCCTCGACGTCGCCGCGGAACCACGCGTCCTCGCCGTCCCTCGACCATTCGGCCACGAATCCGGCCGCCTCCAGCCCTCGCAGCAGGTCGGGGCCGACGTCCGGATCGTCCTCCACCACCAGCACGCGCATCAGTCGTTCTCGATCTCGAGCACGCGACCGGTCTTGGCGTCGAGCTCGACGCTGATCACCCGGCCGGCCTTGTTGAGCAGCTTGATCTCGTAGATCAGCCTGTTGCGCCGGTCGTCCAGCTCGACCCCGATCACGTCACCCGGCGCGCGCTCGGCCACGATGGCCAGGATGCGGGAAAGCGGCAGCACGGCGCCTTGCGCCAAGGCCGCGCGGGCGGTCTCGTGGTCGCGGCGGCCGCCATGATGCTGACGGTCCTGGCCGACGGCGACGGCCGAAACGGACAGGGCGCACAGGGCGGCGATGAGCAGGGCGGAAAACCTCATTGGCCGCATCATGCCTGATCTTCCCTGACAAGGCGCTGATGGGCGGCGTCAGCCGGCCGTCAGTCACGCGGCGGGCGATAAGTCAGATTCCGACGCGCAAATACTGGCGAAAAATGACAGTTTGGGGAAGATCGTCGACAACCCCCGGCCGATCGTGTATCAAGGCTGGTCGAATTCGTTTTGGTTTTCGGTCGCTCTCCTGTTTCGATCTATTTGGATTGAGCTTCCGGGCCGCCTCTTATCCATTTCGATAATTTGATCTGCCCGGCCAGAGCCGGGTTGGAACTCTCTATTCCTGAAGGAAAACGACTATGACGACTGGCACTGTGAAGTGGTTTAACAGCCAAAAAGGCTTTGGTTTCATTCAACCGGACGGCGGCGCCGCCGACGTGTTCGTGCACATCTCGGCCGTTGAACGCGCCGGCATGTCCGGCCTGAACGAAGGCCAAAAGGTCTCGTTCGAGCTGGAGCGTGACGCCAAGAGCGGCAAGATGTCCGCCGGCAGCCTACAGTCGGTCTAAACACCGCACGATGGCAGGGCCGCCGGCAGCGGCGGCCCTGTTTCGCGGCCCCCTTGCGTCACGGGACCGGATTTTCCCTCTCAAGCAAGGACCGACCCTATGGCACTCCTGGTATTCAGCGTTATCCGCAGCGACGGCGCCTGGGCGGTCGAGCACGAAGGCTCCCACTCAAACCGCTCCCGCGACAAGGCCGAGGTCATGGCCTCCGCCAGCAAGCTCGCCCGCGCCGCCATGGCCCAGGGCCGCATGGTTCAGATCAAGGTCGAGGGCGAGAGCGGCTACTACGCCGCCAAGTCCTAGCGCCATGAAAACCTACCAGGGCACGCGCACAGGCGGCCCCAAGCCCCTGAGCGACTCCCGCTCGACCGGCGGCCAACCGACAAGACATCCCATCGTCCCGAGCCCGCCCCGCGGCGCGCGCGGCTAATCCTCGTCAGGAGAGCGCCCCATGGCCAAGGGTCAGAAGAAGAGCAACAAGGAAGTCCGCAAGCCCAAGGCGGACAAGCCCAAGACGGTGGCGGCGACGGTTTCCCCGTTCCTGACGCCTCCTTCCAAAAAGAAATAGCTTCATCGAAGCTGGGCGGTATTCATCGCCGTGGGATTGGCGCGTGGCGTTTGATTGCAAACAACCTGCGCCATGAATTGTTTATAGCGGTTAACCAGTACTAAAAATATTGGGATTCTCGCCTTCAGGTTGACGTTTACGATGCGGCAACCACTGGGGGCGGC
The DNA here is from genome assembly GCA_947475655.1 of Caulobacterales bacterium. Lineage (GTDB taxonomy): Bacteria > Pseudomonadota > Alphaproteobacteria > Caulobacterales > Caulobacteraceae > Caulobacter. The sequence continues at coordinate 11,083 of CANJOB010000059.1, forward strand.
CACGGCTGTCGAAGGCATATACGAATCAACACTAAGGCATAGCTTGTCTACAGCTGCGCTTTGCTTGGCCTTGGCCGCCTGTACGTCTTCCGGCCGTGGCGTATCCTTCGGAACCGGCGGCGGCATCGGCGACACCGTTGACGCCGGCGCGCAAGGCGCGCCAAGCGGCGCCGGCGACGGCATGGCTCGGCGGACGGCGGCGGCGCGGGCTCCGGTTCGGGCGGCGCCGGCTCCGGCGGATCCACGGCGTCGGCGGCCAGCGACGGCGCCCTGTCGCGGATCGTCGACAGCACCGAGACCCTGCTGACCACCGGCAACGCCGTCCTCGGCGGCGACGGCGACGCCACCGATCCGGTCATCCAGCCCCCGGCGGCGGGGTGCTGGGGACGGGCGGTCTCGGAACCGGCGGCCTGGGAGCCGGTGCGCTCCCGGCCCTGGGCGATCCGTCGTCCAACGGTCTGGCCACCGTAACCGCCGACGGCCAGACTGTCGTCAACGGCAGCGCCAACCCGGCGCTCGGCGTCAATCTCGGGTCGACCGCCCCGGCGGCGGGTTCGGTCGCCACGGTCGGGGTTCGCCAACGGCGGTTCCCTGTTCTCAGTCGGGACGTCGGGCCTGAACCTCGGCGGGCTGGGCAATTAGGGACGCCGCCGCCCGGTCAAGCCGGCCGGGCGGCCTCGTCCAGCGTCTCGCCGCGGGCCTCCCGCACCAGCAGGAGCGATCCCAGGGCGAGGACGAAGAACACCACCGCGTAGTGGGCCGGCGCATATTTGCTGCCGGTCTGCTGCTCGATCACGGTGACGAAGAACAGCGAGAACCCGCCGAAGATGGCGGCGGCCAGATTATAGACGATCGAGATCCCCGTCGCCCGCACCCGTGTGGGGAACAGTTCGGACAGGTAGGTCGGCGCCGGGCCGTAGGCGGCCGCGATCAGCACGGCGAACCAGATTTCCACCGCCAGCAAGGACGCGAACCCCGGCGCGGCGATGACCCAGCCGTAGGCCGGATAGATGGTGACCACGAACAGCGCCAGCGCCCCCGCCAGGATAGGCTTGCGGCCGATCCGGTCCGACAGTGCGCCGAACAGCGGCACCAGAGCCATCCGCAGGGCCACCGCGATCAGCAAGGCGTTGAAGGCCACGCCCGCCGGCAGGCCGAGCGACTTCTGCGCGTAGAGCGGCAGGTAGGTGATGATCACATAGGACATGACGTTGATCGCCGTGCTCACCACGAACCCGGCGGCTATCTGGCGCGGAAACCTCGTCAGCAGCGCTCCCAGCGGCATCGGCTCTGAGGCCGCCGCAGCCGCCTTGAACGCCGGCGGCTCCTGCAGAGTGCGACGGATGTAGAACCCCGCCGGGCCGATCAGCAGGCCGAACAGGAACGGGATGCGCCAGGCCCAGGCGTCCACCGATGCCTGCGAGAACATCTCGAACAGCACCGCCCCCATCAGGGTCGAGACCAGGGCGCCCGAGGCCTGGGCGAACATTTGCCAGCTGCCGTATAAGCCGCGCTGCCCGGGGGGCGCGTACTCGATCAGCATCGAGGTGGCGCTGCCGAACTCGCCGCCGGTGGAGAAACCCTGCACCAGGCGGGCGACCACCACCAGGCCCGCGCCCCACAGCCCGGCCTGGGCGTAGGTGGGGGCGAACGCGATCATGGCCGTGGAGGCGAACATCAGGCCGATCACCAGGGTCAGGGCCGGCTTGCGCCCGGCCCGGTCGGCGTAGAGTCCGAGCAGCACGCCGCCCAGCGGCCTGGCCACGAAACCGACCCCGACGCTCAAGGTGGTCAGCAGCAGGGCCACCGCCGGATCGGTCTGCGGGAAAAACAGCTTGGCGATGGTCGCCGCCATGAAGCCGTAGACGATGAAATCGTACCATTCGAGGGCGTTGCCGATGGTCGCGGCGAGCACCAGCCGCCAGGGCTTCTGGCCGGCGATCAAGGCCGTCCGGCCCCCTGAATCTGCGGTTCCATTCGTCGGCATTTGACTTATGCGCTCCCCAGTCCCGCCACCGCGCGAGTCAAGCTATGGTTGTAGCGGCTTTCTCGTCAACGATCCGGTGATTTACCGTCTCACTTGTGTCGCAGCCGCACTTTCAGGGGGCGGCGGAAGGTGGTTTGTTAACTAGGCGACAGAGACAAAACTCGTGGGGCCGCCTGGCTTAATCGAGGCTCTGCGTACGGGGGATGATCCTATGAGTAAGTCACGGGCCCGATTGCTGTGGGCGTCTAGCAGCCTGGCCGCCATCGGCCTGGCCCTGGCCCCCGGCGCGGCCCTGGCCCAGGCGGGCGAGATCGACGCCCTGGTGGTCACCGCCAGCCGCGTCACCGGCTTCACCGCCCCGACCCCCACCACCATCGTCGGCGTCGAGGACCTGCAGAACACCGCAGCCCCGACTATGGCCGACGTGCTGAACCGCCTGCCGTCGTTCTCCGGCTCGGGCCCCACGGCCCAGTCGGTCGGCACCGCCAACCCGGGCGCCAACTACATCAATCTGCGCAATCTCGGCGACAACCGCACCCTGGTGCTGCTCGATGGCCGCCGGCACGTGCCGACCAGCGACAAGGGGACGGTCGACATCAACGTCCTGCCCTCGGCCCTGGTGCGGCGGGTCGACGTGGTCACCGGCGGCGCCTCGGCCGCCTACGGCTCGGACGCGGTCAGCGGGGTGGTCAACTTCATCCTCGACAAGGATTTCGCCGGGGTGAAGGGCCTGGCCCAGACCGGCATCACCGCGCGCGGCGACGACCGCACCCACCGGCTGTCCCTGGCCTGGGGCGGCAAGCTGCTCGACGACCGCGGCCACCTGATGCTGGCGGCCGAATACACCCGCACCTCAGACACGCCCTACTACGGCGACCGCGCCTGGGGCTCGCGCAACTACCAGCAGCTGGCCAACGCCGCCGGCGCCACGCCGCTGCGGCTGGTGGTCCCCAATGTCCGCTATTCCAACATGACCTACGGCGGGCTGATCAACAGCGGGCCCCTGAAGGGCACGCAGTTCCTGCCGAACGGCGCGACGCAGCCCTTCCAGTACGGCACGCTCGTCGGCGCCAACTTCATGCTCGGCGGCGGCGGCGACACCCTGCTGAACGACGTGGTGCTGGACGTGCCCTCGACGCGCAGCAACGTCTTTGGCCGCTTCGACTACCAGCTCACCCCCGGCGTCAACGCGGCGCTGGAAGTCTCGCACGCGCAATCGGAGACCATGTCGACCACCACCGCGCCGTTCGACGCCTCCATCGTCATCCAGCGCGACAACGCCTACCTGCCCGCCTCCGTGCGCAACGCCATGACCGCCGCCAACCTGGCCACCGTCACGGTCGGCCGGCTCAACCGCGACATGGGGCTGATCCACAACGGCGGCGACACCCAGACCCACCGCGTGGTCGCCGCCCTGGACGGAACCATCGGCGCCGGGTGGAAGTGGGACGCCTACCTGCAGTGGGGCCAGACCGACTACCTGCAGACCCAGCCCAACGACCGCAACAACGTGCTCTGGCTGCAGGGCGTGGACGCGGTGGTCGCGCCGGCCGGCAACGTCAACGCCGGCCGCGTCGTCTGCCGCTCCACGGTCGCGGCACCCGCCAACGGCTGCTTGCCGCTGAACATCTTCGGCGATGGCTCGATGGACTTCGCCGCCATGGCGCGGGTCATGGGCACGGCCTGGTTCCGCAGCTTGATCACCGAATGGTCCGGCGGCGCCAATGTCTCGGGCGAGCCGTTCTCGATCTGGGCCGGGCCGGTGGCCGTCGCCGCCGGGGCCGAGTTCCGCAAGGAAGAGCTGAAGACCACCAGCGACGCGACCTCTCTGGCCAAGGCATGGCGCATCGGCAACTTCCAGCCGCTGTCGGGTGAATACGACGTCAAGGAATACTACGCCGAGGTCGGCGTGCCGCTGATCAAGAACCAGCCGCTGTTCAAGGACCTCAGCCTCAACCTCGCCGGCCGCTATACCGACTACAGCCTGAGCGGCGGCGTGAAGACCTGGAAGGCCGGCGCCGTGTGGGCGCTCAACGACCGGATCCAATTACGCGCCACCCAGTCGCGCGACATCCGCGCCCCGAACCTGGGCGAACTCTATCAGGCCGGCAATCAGCTCTCGGGCGGGATCATCGACCGTATCAACGGCAACCAGCAGTACACGGCGGCCAGTTTCACCGGCGGCAATCCGAACCTCAAGCCCGAGCGCGCCACCACCAAGGCGTTCGGCGTGGTGATCAGCCCGTCGTTCACCCCGGGTCTGCGCCTTTCGGCGGACTACTACGACATCAACATCGTCGGCGCGATCGCCTCCATCAACGGCCAGGTGACCATCGACCGCTGCTTCATGGGCGCGGCGGAGATTTGCAAGAACATCACCCGATCACCGACCACCGGCCTTATCACGCGGATCGACTCCACCTTCCTCAACGTCGCCAGCCGCCATCAGCGCGGCTACGATTTCGAGGGCTCCTACGCCCTGCCGGTGCGCGAGTGGTTCGACGGCTTCCAGGGCGACCTGTCGCTGCGCGTGCTGGCGACGCGCCTAGTGCTCAACGACACCAACGACGGTTCTGTCACCCTGCACACCGCCGGCCAGGCCGCCGTCGCCGGCCAGCCGAAGTGGAAGGTCAACGCCAAGCTGGATTACAGCAACGGCCCGCTGACGCTGTTCGTGGAGCAGCGCTATCTGAGCTCCACCGTCTACGACAACGCCTTCACCGAGCGTGACATCGCCGACAACAGCATCCCCGCCACCTACTATACCACCGTCTCGGCCAGCTACGACCTGGTGAGCGTCGAGGGCGAGGGCCGCGCCACGGTGTTCGGGGTGATCGACAACCTGTTCGACCGCGATCCGGCAATCGTCGCCGGCACCGGCTTCACCAGCCAGACCCAGGCGCAGATCTTCGACGTGCTGGGGCGCCGCTACACGGTCGGTCTGCGCTTCGTATCATAGAGCCTGTCAGGCGAAGTGTGGAGCGGTTCGCCGCCCGGACAGGCTCTAAAACTTAGAGCCTACTTGGGTAAGTCGTTGCGGTAGACCACGCCGCCCTTCATCACGAACGCGACCTTCTCCA
>CANJOB010000060.1 GCA_947475655.1 Caulobacterales bacterium
GGCGTGAGCATGAAATGCTGGGGAAAGTCGCCAGCCTTCTCGAGGTTAAAGAGAAGCGTGCTGGAAAAGCCGACCTTGTCTAGAACTCCCCGGCGGCGGAGGTAACGGTTAGTGGTGTTCACTGGTTTTCTCCTGAACGGTTTGACGTTCAGAGAAAGAAGACCGTGGAGGCCTCCCGGGTCCTATTATTGTTCGGGACGAAATGGCTCCGGAATACCTATGTCTCGCGGAGGCGGTCGATTATCTTCATCGCCTCATCGACCGTTTTATCGCTCAGGTGACCCTGGCGCTGCATTCGCAGCGCGAATTCCCGCCTAGAAAGCTCTTCGTCTGTGGGGCGTTTGAAGACGTCGTACATATCCATCTCCTCCCTAAGGTCAGCGTATTTCTCAAGGTGGCCACGATAACCAAGGGCATATAGCGCGGCACTGGGACGCTTTGTGGCCTCTGCAGGAAGGACTGTGTCAACGATCAACTTGGCAACAGCCGTCACCCAAATATCCTTCTCGGCGATATTTGCTTTGTCATCTGCGATCCATTTCCACATCAATGGGACGGCAAGCCTTCGACGCTCCATCATTTGCTTTTTGTAATTCTTCTCCAGCTTTGGATCGCCCTTCACCTCTTTGGGGAAGCAAACCGGGCTGCTCAGTAGATAGTCGAGCGCGTGTCCAAGTTCTTGGCTGGTCTCAATCTGGCCAGACAGCGCCATTTCGAGTTCCCACTTTAATTTCGGCGAGAGCCGCCAGGGCTCGTCCAGATCAGGTTCCTCATCCGCCAATTTCTTCTCCCGCGCCACGACACCAATCTGCCCAATCGTCCATCAGCACCCGGCGTTTATCCAGCATGTCCCCACGCCGATAGGCTGCCTCGACCTTGTTTGCGATGGTATGAGCTAAGGCCAACTCCACGAGATCGGGGTGATGAAGGGTAGTCTCAGCGGCCCAGTCCCGGAAGGTCGAACGGAACCCGTGCACGGTAATGTCGGTCTGCTTCATCCGCTTAAGCACGGCAGACAGGCTCATATCAGAAAGCGGGCGGCGCGACCGTGCACCCGGGAACAACAGGTTCTCACCTGCGATCCTGGGTAACTTCTCGAGCAAGGTGACCGCTGCATCGGATAGTGGCACTCGGTGGTCCTTACCCGCCTTCATGCGCTTACCCGGCACCGTCCATACTTTTGTAGCTAGATTGATTTCAGGCCAAGTCGCACCGCGACCCTCTCCAGAGCGCACGCAGGTTAGAATGACGAACTCCAGCGCCCTTGCACCGGTACCGGGCATAGCGCGGAGCCTAACCATAAAGTCAGCCATATCAGTCCACGCCAGGGCGGGGTGGTGGCGGACCTCCCTTATCTTCGATGGGGAGGGTAGGAGTGCTGAGATGTGGCCGCGCCAGACGGCAGGGTTCGCCCCCTGGAACCACTTACGCGCTTTCGCGTAAGCGATCACGAGTTCAAGCCGGGAGCGAACGCGGGTTGCCGTTTCGGGCTTGGCCGACCAAAGCGGCTCTAGGATTTCCAGAACATGATCGGTGGTCACCTCGCTGATAGGCAGGTCGCCGATCAATGGGTAAACATAGGTCCTGAGTGTGTTGGTCCACTGCTGGGCATGCTTGGCATTCCGCCACCCAGCCTCGTGGGCGCGGATATATTCTACGGCGACAGTGCTGAAGGTTTTACCCGCTAAGACCTCTCTCTTGGTATCCTCGGCGGCGGTCACTGCTGCCTGGGCCTCTGCGGCTTTCTTTTCCTGAAGGGGGTCGCGGCCCTTTTTGGTACGGGCCTTGAATTCCTCGGCCAACGCCCTCGCCTTGGTCACGCTCAGGTCGGCGGCGGAGCCCAACCCCATCTCCCGGCGACGCCCGTTCAACTGGTAGCGGAATATCCAACTCCTCCCGCCGCCATTGGCGACTTGAAGGTAGAGCCCGCCCCCGTCGGCGTGCATGCCGACTTGGGCGTGCTTTATCTCGAACGTCGTGAGCGCCATAGGAGCCCAATCCCTCTCTACCCACCACCGTACCCACCACTTATGGGGTGCTTTTTACGGATAGTCTATGAATGGTAGTGAGGGATATTTTGGCACAACCGCTTGATCGGTCGGTCTTTTATCTTCTTTTAGGGACCGTCAGCGAACGATGCAGACGGGTAGATTGGCGGAGACGGAGGGATTCGAACCCTCGATACCCTTGAGAGGTATGTCGCTTTAGCAAAGCGGTGCCTTCAGCCACTCGGCCACGTCTCCGTTCCGGGCTGGTTAGCCTGTCCCGGCGCGTTAGGCAACGCGCCTCGGGCCGGGAACCTGAGGGATACCGGCCTTACTTGCGTATTTTGTAACATGTGGGCTGTTTTCCCGAACGTCTGTAGGCTGGCGGCGTGAAGAAACCGCGCAAAACCCCCGGCCGCAGCATCCTCGCCTTGATCTGCATGGCGTTGGCGCTGGTGTTCACCGCCGCCTCCGTGGCCAGCAGGGTCGACGCTGTCGAGCACGCCTTCGGCCAGAACACGGCTCACGAGCATATGCTGCTCTCGGATATTGTCACCGACGACCACGGCGATCATCACGACACCCACCATGCGCGCGGCTCCGCGCTGGACACCGCCGTCGGCGACAACGCCAATTTCGACCACCAGATCGGCTCTGGCCATCATCACCACCATGGCGATAGCCCCACCGGCCTGCTGACCGCCGCCGGCTCGTCGCAGACCCTGTTGCACGCCGTGTCGCTTCGCCTGGCCATCCAATCGGACGCGCCGTCGCGAAAGGTGGGGTCGCCCGGACCCGACCGCCCTCCGAGACAGCTCGACATCGGCGTCTAAGCCCTCCGCGCCGGCCGGCGTGGGGGTTCCTCCACGTCTGTCCTGAGAGCTGACCCATGCCCTATCGCCTTGGCGCCCGCCTGCTGGCGCCCGTCATCCTGGCTATCCTCGCGAGCGCCACGCCCGCGCGGGCCCAGACCGTCGATCCAGCGATCGACCTGAACGAAGCGCTTCGACGCGCCGCGGCCTACGATCCCGCCACGCCCGCCACCGCCGCCAGGATCGCGGCGGCCAACGCCGCCCTGCGCCAGGCCGGGGTGCGGCCCAATCCGACCCTCGGCGTCGACCTGGAGAATTTCGCCGGAACCGGCGACCGCTCCCTGCTCGATCAGTCGGAGGCCACCCTCTACTACCAGCAGACCGTCGAGCGCGGTGGCAAGCGCCAGGCCCGGTCCAGCCTCGCCCAGGCGGATATCGAGATCGCCCGCCGGCGCGGCGCGGTACGGGCTCTGGACCTGATGGCCCGGGTGGAGACCGCCTGGGTCGAGGCCATGAGCGCCCAGGCCGTTGTTCCCCTGGCGCAGGATCGTGTGGCCGCCGCCGAGCGCCTGCAGACGGAGGTGGCCCGGCGGGTCGCCGCCGCGCGCGATCCGCTGTTCTCCGGTGAACGGGCCAAAGTCGGTGTCGCCCAGGCGCGGATAGAACGCGATCAGGCCGTGGAGACAGCGCGCCAGGCGCGGGCCACCCTCGCCGCCTTCTGGGGCGGCGGGGCGCAGTTCGCTCTCGATTCCTCACCCCTGGCGCGGACCGAACTGACCGATCCGGGACCGGTCTGGCAGACGCCGGACGAGGCCCTGCTCGCCGCCGAGCGCGACAGCGCGGCGATGCGCGTGCGGCTGGAACAGAGCCGCGCCCTGCAGGACCCCTCCTGGCGTGCCGGCCTGCGTCACTTCGGCGACGGCAATGATGTCGCCCTTATCGTCGGCGGATCGATCCCGTTGGGCCGCTACGACACCAACCGCGGCAATATCGAACGCGCCCAGGCCGAGCGCACGGCCAGCGAAGCCGATATCGCGGCGGCGCGGATCGAGCGGGAGCGCGAGGCGTCGCGCATTCTGGCACGGCAGGCGTCCGCCGCCGCCGAGGTGCGGCGCATCGAGTCCGAGGTCCTGCCCGGCGCTCAGCGCGCGGTCGATATGGTGCGCGACGGATTCAATCGCGGCGGCGGCGCCTTCACCTTCCTCGAGGTCGCGCAGGCGCAGGAGGCGGTGACCGCCGCCCGGGCGCGGCGGATCGACCTGCTCAAATCCTTCCATCTCGACGGTGCGCGCCTGAACCGGCTGACCGGCCGGTACGCCACCCTGATCGCCGGTTCGGAGACACGCTGATGCGCGCCCACATCCTCGCCGCCGCCCTCCTCGCCTGCGGCCTGCTCGCCGCCTGCGGTGAAGAGCCCGCGCCCGCCCAATCCGAAACCGCTGCGCAGGATTTCGAACGCGGACCGCATCGCGGCCGCCTGCTGCGCGACGGCGATTTCTCCGTCGAGGTCACGATCTTCGAGGAAGGGGTGGAGCCGGAGTTCCACCTCTATCTCTATCGCGATGACAAGCCGCTCGATCCTCAGGCGGCGCGGGTAGAGGTCGAACTGACCCGCCTCGGCGGCCAGGTCGACCGTTTCGCCTTCGCGCCTATCGAAGGCTACCTGCGCGGCGGCGGCGTGGTGCATGAGCCGCACTCGTTTGACGTCAAGGTCACAGCGACGGAGAACGGACGGCGCCATGCCTGGTCCTATGCCGCCTATGAGGGTCGCACGACCATCTCCGCCCAGGCGGCGCAAGCCGGCGGGGTGAGGACCGAGGTCGCCCGTCCGGCGCGGATCGGCGAGCTGATCGAGATGGCCGGTCGTGTCGAGATCACGCCGGAAGGCAAGGCCGAGGTGCGCGCCGTCTATCCTGGCCGCATCCTGGCCATGAACGGCGAACTGGGCCAGCCGGTGCGCCGGGGCCAGGTGATGGCGCGTGTGGAGTCGAGCTACAGCCTGCAGGCCTACGCCATCACCGCGCCGATCGGCGGCATCATCGTCGAGAAGAACGCCAATGTCGGCGGGGTGGCGGGCGAAGCGCCGCTGTTCGTGCTCGCCGATCCGACAAAGCTGCACGCCGAGTTCTTCGTCTATCCGCGCGACGCCGAACGCGTGCGCATCGGCCAGCCGGTGGAGGTGCGGACCCTGTCCGGCCAGAGCCGTATCCCGGCCAAGGTGGAGGCGATCCTGCCCACCGCCGACCTCGCCAACCAGACTCTGATGGCGCACGTCCACCTGCCCGCCGGCGCGGCGCAGAACTATCGCCCGGGCCTGGGGGTGGAAGGCACGTTCGAGGTTTCGACCACGTCCGTATCCCTCGCCGTTCGCACCAAGGCGCTACAGCGCTTCCGCGACTTCACCGTCGTCTATGTGAAGGTGGGCGATACCTATGAGGTGCGGATGCTGCAGCTCGGCCGCCGCACGCCGGAATGGACAGAGGTGCTGAGCGGATTGGAACCCGGTTCGGAGTATGTCACCGACGGCGCCTTCCTGATCCGCGCCGATGTGGAGAAGTCGGGGGCCAGCCATGACCACTGACATCGCGTCCGTAACACTCCCGCTGCTGGAGCGCATCATCGCCCTGGCGATCCGTTTCCGCTGGACGGTTCTGGCGCTCGCCGGCATCAGCGCGGCGATCGGCGTCTGGAGCTTTCAGCACCTGCCGATCGACGCCACGCCGGACATCACCAATGTGCAGGTGCAGATCAACACCGCCGCGCCGGGCTATTCGCCGCTCGAAGCCGAACAACGCATCACCTACGCGGTGGAGACCGCCATCGCCGGCTTGCCCGGTCTGCAATATACACGATCTGTCTCACGCTACGGCCTGTCGCAGGTGACGGTGGTGTTCGACGATGGCGTCGACATCTATTTCGCGCGGCAACTGATCTCCGAACGGCTGCAATCGGTGCGCAACCAGCTGCCGCCGAACCTGACGCCGGAAATGGGGCCGATCAGCACCGGCCTGGGCGAGATTTTCCTCTACACCATCGAGGCGCGGCCCGGCGCGCGACGCCCCGACGGACAGCTCTATTCGGCGGAAGACCTGCGTACCTTGCAGGACTGGGTGATCCGCCCGCAGATGCGCCGCACGCCTGGCGTCACCGAGATCAATTCCATCGGGGGGTTCGAGCGGCAGTATCACGTCACGCCGCTGCCACCGCGCCTGTCGGCCTACGGCCTGAGCATGAACGACGTGATCGCGGCGCTGGGGCGCAACAACGCCAACGCCAGCGCCGGCTATGTCGAACGCTACGGCGAACAGTACCTGGTGCGCGTGCCGGGCCAGGCATCCGGCGCCGACGATCTGCGCTCGATAATCGTCAGCAGCCGCAACGGCGTGCCGATCCGCGTCGCCGACGTGGCCGATGTCGGCCTTGGACAGGAATTGCGCACCGGCGCGGCGACGGAGAACGGGCGCGAGGTGGTGCTCGGCACGGTGTTGATGCTGGTGGGCGAGAACAGCCGGTCGGTGGCGCGCGCGGCCGCGGCGCAACTGGACATCGCCGCCAAGGCCCTGCCCCCCGGCGTTATCGCCTCGCCGGTCTATGATCGCACCGCCCTTGTCGAGCGCACCATCAGGACGGTTTCCACCAGTTTGCTCGAAGGCGCGTTGCTGGTGATCGGTGTGCTGTTCCTGCTGCTCGGAAACATCCGCGCCGCCCTGATCACCGCCGCCATCATTCCGCTCTCCATGCTGCTGACCATCACCGGCATGGTGCGCACCGGCGTGTCGGGCAATCTGATGAGCCTGGGCGCGATCGATTTCGGCCTGATCGTCGACGGCGCCGTCATCATCGTCGAAAACTGCCTGCGCCGGTTCGGCCTGGCGCAGCATTCGCTCGGCCGCCTGCTGACGCGCGAGGAGCGTTTCGCGCTCACCGCCAGCGCCACCTCCGAAGTGATCCGGCCCAGCCTGTTCGCCATCCTGATCATCGCCCTGGTGTACGTGCCGATCTTCGCCTTGACCGGTGTGGAGGGGAAGATGTTCCATCCCATGGCGATCACCGTGGTCATGACCCTGACCGGCGCGCTGCTGCTGTCGCTAACCTTCGTGCCCGCCGCCGTGGCGCTGTTCGTCACCGGCAAGGTCGAGGAGAGGGAAAGCCGCCTCATGGCCTGGGCGCGGCGGGCCTATGAGCCGCTGCTGGAGAAGGCGGTGCGCCTGAGAGTCGCCTTCGTCGCCGGCGCGGGTGCGCTGGTGTTGCTGGCCGTCTTCGCCGCCAGCCGCATGGGATCGGAATTCGTGCCCAATCTCGATGAAGGCGACATTGCCATGCACGCCTTGCGCATTCCCGGCACCAGCCTGACCCAGGCGGTTCAGATGCAGAACGTGCTTGACGCCCGCATCAAGCGTCTGCCGGAAGTCCGGCGCGTCGTCGCCAAGATCGGCACGGCGGAGGTGGCGACCGATCCCATGCCGCCGTCGGTGGCCGACGTCTTCGTCATGCTGAAGGACCGCAAGGACTGGCCCAACCCGCGCAAGACCCGCACGGCGCTGCTCGCTGAACTGGAGGCGGCGGTGTCGGAAATCCCCGGCAACAACTACGAGTTCACCCAGCCGATCCAGATGCGTTTCAACGAACTGCTGTCGGGTGTGCGCGCCGATGTGGCTGTGAAGGTGTTCGGCGACGATCTCGATGAACTGCTGGCGCTGGGCAACCAGCTGCGCACGGTGATCGAGGGCGTGGAGGGCGCGCAGGATGTATCGGTCGAGCAGGTCACCGGCCTGCCCGTGTTGCAGATCACGCCCAACCGTATCGCGCTGGCGCGGTTGGGGCTGAATGTGCAGGACGTGCAGGACGTGGTCAGCGCCTCGCTCGGCGGCACGGTGGCCGGCCAGATATTCGAGGGCGACCGGCGCTTCGATGTGGTGGTCCGCCTGCCTGAAGACATCCGCCGCAACGTCGATTCGGTCGGCAGTCTGCGCGTGCCCCTGCCCCAGTCCGGCGACGGCCCGCGCGGATTCGCGCCCCTGTCCGACGTGGCCACGGTCGCCACGGAGATCGGCCCCAACCAGATCAGCCGCGAAGACGGCAAGCGCCGCGTCGTCGTCACCGCCAATGTGCGCGGGCGCGACCTCGGCTCGTTTGTCGAGGAGGTGCGAAGCAAGGTGGATGCGCAGGTCACGCCCCCGCCCGGCTACTGGATCGCGTACGGCGGCACCTTCGAACAGCTGATATCGGCCGGCAAGAAGCTGCAGCTGGTGGTTCCCGCCGTGCTGTTGCTGATCCTCGGCCTGCTCTATCTGCTGTTCCGTTCGGCCAAGGACGCACTGATCGTGTTTTCCGGCGTGCCCCTGGCCCTGACCGGCGGGGTCGCGGCGCTGCTGCTGCGCGGCATGCCGCTGTCGATCTCCGCGGCGGTGGGCTTCATCGCCCTCTCGGGGGTGGCGGTGCTCAACGGGGTGGTGCTGGTCAGCTTCATCCGGCAGCGGATCGCCGAGGGCGCGGACATCGACACGGCCATCAGCGACGGCGCCCTCACCCGCCTGCGCCCGGTCCTGACCACCGCCCTGGTGGCCAGCCTTGGTTTCGTGCCCATGGCCTTCAACGTCGGCGCGGGCGCGGAGGTGCAGCGGCCGCTCGCCACGGTGGTGATCGGCGGTATCATCTCGTCGACGGTGCTGACGCTGCTGGTGCTGCCGGCGTTGTACCGCATGGTCCACCGCCGGTCCGAAGTCCGGTCACGCCGGACGGCCGGCGCGGTTCTGGAGCGATGATGTGATGGAAAGGCCTGGCCTAGCCGGCCCCTTCCTCACGTCTAGAAGGTGTACTTAGCGCCGACGCGGATGGTGCGCGGCTCTACCGTGCGGCTCAGGCGGCCCTCGACCGGAGCGGTGTCGAACTTCGGCAGGTAGGACTCGTAGTAGTAGGTGATGTCCTTGTCCTTGCTGTCGAGGACGTTCAGCAGTTCGGCGTAGACCTCGACCTTGGGAAACTTGTAGGCCCCGCGCGCGTTGACCACGGTGCTGCCCTTGTCGCGCACCGAGTTGTCCTCGATCAGCGGCGAGGGTCCCAGGTGGCGCACGCGCACCGCCGCTTCCCAGTTGTCCAGCACCGCCGAAACGCCGGCGGACGCCGCGTTCTCGAACGCGTTGGGGATGTGGTCGCCGTTCTCGTAGCGAGCGTGGCTGGCGGTCCAGTTGCCGTCGATGGCCAGCCAGGAGATCGGACGCCAGAAGGCGACTAGCTCATAGCCGTGACGTTTGCTGGCGCCGGTCGGCTCGACCGCGTTGGAGTCGCCGACGAACTTCAGCTCGCTGCCAAGGTCCAGGGTCCAGTAGGTGGCGGTGAAATTGAAGCCGGCCATCTGCACGCGCCCGCCCACTTCCTTACCCGTGCCGTCGACCAGCAGCGGCACCTTGTCGGTGTTGTAGACCGCGCCGCGCACGTCGTTGGAGTGGAAGCCCTTGCCCCAGTTGGCGTAGATCTCGAAATTGTCGCTGATCTTGTAGGCCGCGCCGGCCTTGGGCGAGAGGATCGAGTCGTTGGCCTTGCCGACGCCCAGAGCCTTCGCCTCGGTGTCGATGGCGCTGACGTCTCCGGTGTAGTAGTCGCCGCGAAGGCCGCCGGTCAGGCGCAGGCCCTCGATCGGCCGCCAAGTCGTCTCACCGTAAACCGAGGCCGAGCCTTCCTTCACCTTGTACAGGCCGAACGACTCCACGAAGACGCGCTTGTCGGTGTGGGTGACGCCGACTTTGCTGATGTCGTCGTAGCGGTTCTCGGTGCCGAGCGTCAGGTCGAGGTTCCGCGACAGCTCCCAGTTGCGCTCGGCTTTCAGGCCATAGGTCCAACGGGTGTCGAACTGATGGATCTGCGCGCTCTTGCCCGCCGCGTCGGCATAGGTCGGGTTCGAGAACATGTCCCAGTTGTAGTACTGTGCGTAGGCGGTGCCGCGCCAACCCTGGCCGCTCAGCTTGACGGCGGTATCGAAGCGGGTGGTCTCGCCCCGGGCCGTGGGATCAGGCGAGCAGAACCGGTCGGGGCAGACCGCCGAGCCGATGGCGCGCTCCGGAATTTGCTCGGTGGGCCGCCATGTGCCGCTGTAGGCGTGCTCGGTGATCTCCAGCTTACCGAGCGAGGTCTCCTTGGCGTATTTGGCGAAGCCGGAATAGTGCCGCAGGCGCTCCGCCTCCTGCCAGGGGCCGTCATAGACCTTGACCTCGCCCACGGCGGTCAGCACGCCGCCGCCGAAGTTGTTCAGGGTGCCGCCCGCCGCCAGGCGGCCCGCCTTGTGCGAGCCGACTTCCGCCGAAGCCCACGGCCGGTCGTAGCTGTCGATCGTGGTCATGTAGGCGGCGCCCGCCATGGCGAAGTCGCCGCCGTCGGCGCGGTAGGGCCCCTTGCGGAAGTCCTCGCGGTTGATGACCTCCGGGATCAGGCCGTTGAGGTCGAGGTAGCCCTGGCCGTGGCCGTGGGTGCGGAAGTTGTACTGCACGTCGTCGATGTAGTTGGTGAAATCGGACCCGTGGTCGAGGTTGAATCCGCGCAGGAAATACTGGTTGGCCTTGCCGCTGCCGGAGTGCTGCGCCGCCACCATGCCGGGCACGGCTTCAAGCAGTTCGGCGACCCGCAGCAGCGGACGGACCAACAGGTCGGAGCCGCTGATCGTGCCTTCACTGGCCGCCTGAGCGATGCCGATCTTGGCCTCGGCGCGACCGAACACGATCACTTCGCCTACCTCGGCGGGCGCCGTGGCGACCGGGGCGTCGGCGGGGGCCTGCTCGGCGGCCATGGCCGCCCCGGCGCTGAAGCTATGGACCAGCGCGCCAAGCGTCAGGACGCTGACGGACCGCAAAAGGGCTCTCAAATGCATCGTATTCCCTTGGCGCCGCGCCTTGGGCGCGTGCGTTTCTCTACCCGCTACTGTGTAGCAATACGGAGCCAGGCCGATTTCCACTCCAGGCGGCGGCGATTTTTCTCGCTCCCGGCCGCGCCGAGGTTTCCCCCCGCCCCGGCCTCCGATACACGGGAGCCCGATGAGCAACACCGGTCTCGACGCCTCGACGCCCGGCGGAGAATTCCGCCTGCGGGCGCTGGAGGGTATGGAGCGCCTCAACGCCGCCCTGCTCGGCAGCGACAGCGCCACCCTCACCCTCGAGACTTGGTGCGGCGCGCCGGTCACCGCCCGCCGCATGCCCGGCGACAGCCCCGCCGACCCCGCCCTGCGCCAGCGTCTGGAGGCTGAAGGCGACGAACCGGTCGCCTACCGTCACGTACAGCTGGTCTGCGGCGGCCGGGTGCTGTCGGAAGCGCAGAACTGGTATCTGCCGGGGCGGCTGACGCCCGATATGCTCGACCAGTTGGCCATGACCGAAACCGCCTTCGGGCGCGTGATCCTGCCGCTCGGGCCGGTGCGGGAAACCACCTCGGTGACCGTGCTGTGGCGGCCCGCGGCGCAAATCCGGAGCCTGCCGCCCGCCGCGCCGCTGTTCGAGCACCGCGCCCGCGTTTTCGACCGCCGTGGCCACCCCCTGGCCGAGGTCGTGGAAACCTACTCCAGCGACGCCCTGGCTTTCGGCTTCGCCCGTTAACGGGACGCTAGACTCATGCGCGCATCATGCGCGCCCATGAGCCTGACCGCCACCGACGCCAAACCGGCCGCCGACCACCATCGCCGTGGCGCGCTGCGCCCCCGCGCCCTGACCTCCGTGCGCAGGCGCCTGTCCAGCCGTGGTTTAGCCGCCGGCTACGCCCTGGGCGACACCGTGGCGGGCCTGGGCCTCGCCGTGCTGCTCGACGGCCGGGGCCTGATCGGCATCGCCGCCCTGCAACTGCTCTGCCTGCACGTCATCGGCGCCTACAGCATCGTCCGCGGCGGCGCCAAGCGCCGGCTGGCGCGGATCGCCGTGGCCCTGGCGGGCGCCGGCGCCCTTGGCCATCTCGTCGGCCTGCCCGGCCCGATCAGCCATGTCGCCGCCGTCGGCGCCACGCCCGCCGCGCGCCGCCTGATCGAACGCCTGACCGCCACCGGCGAAGCCGCGGTGCTGGGCGTGTTCGACGACCGCCACGACCGCATTCCCGACCAGATCGGCGGCGTGCCGGTGCTTGGCGACCTGGACGACCTGATCGGCCACCGCCTGACCCCCTTCGTCGACCGCATCATCGTCGCCGTGCCCAACACCGCCAACGCCCGAGTGGCGGCCATGGTCGAGCGTCTGGCCGTGCTGCCCAACGACATCGCGCTGCTGCTCGATGACGACAAGGACAGCGCCCGCACTTCCGCCGACCGCATTGCCGCCCTGCCCCTGGCGCGGCTGTCCGGTCACGGCGCGAGCCTGGGCCGCACGGCGGCCAAGCGGGCGCAGGATCTGGTGGTCGGGACCATCGCCCTGATCGTGTTCGCCCCGGTGATGGCCCTGGTGGCCCTGGCCATCAAGCTGGACAGCCCCGGGCCGGTGTTCTTCCGCCAGAAGCGCCACGGCTTCCACAACGAGATCATCCTGGTGTGGAAGTTCCGTTCCATGCGCCAGGAAATGGCCGACCCGACCGCCGCGCGGCAGGTGCAGGTCGGCGACGACCGCGTCACCAAGGTCGGGCGCTTCATTCGCCGCACCAGCCTCGACGAGCTGCCGCAGCTGTTCAATGTGCTGAAGGGCGAGATGTCCCTGGTCGGCCCGCGCCCGCACGCGGTCGGCATGAAGACCGGTTCGGTCGAGAGCGCCGCCCTGGTCGCCCACTATGCCCACCGCCACCGCATGAAACCGGGCATGACCGGGTGGGCCGCGATCCACGGCTCGCGCGGCCCGGTTGATACCCCCGAACTGGTGCGCGAACGGGTGCGGCTGGATGTCGAATACATCGAGCGGCAGTCCTTCCGCCTCGACCTCTACATCATGGCCATGACCATCCCCTGCCTGCTGGGCGACCGGAACACCCCGCGATGATCGAGAAGACCACCGACAACAAGGCCTGGAAGGCCGGCAAGCCGGCGTTGTCTGTGCTGATCCCGTTCAAGGGCGACGACCCCTGCGAACTGCTGAAATCGCTCGACGAAGAACACGCGGACGTCGAGATCGTGGTGCTGGACGACGGCTCGGCCGATCCGGCCCTGACGATGCGCGTCACCGAGACGCTCAAGACCCTGCGCCTGCCCGTTCGTCTCGTGACCCTGGCCGTCAACGAAGGCCGCGCCAAGGGGCGCAACCGCCTGTCGCGCCATGCCCGCAGCCAGGCGCTGCTGTTCCTCGACGCCGACATGCTGCCCGACCGCGGCGACTTCTTGCGGCGCTGGATCGCGGCGTCGGATTCGCCGATCGCCTTTGGCGGCTTTTCCTTCGACCGCACCCCGCACCGGCGTGAGACGGCGCTGAACCGCGCCATGGCCAGCCGCACCGAGACCCTGCCCGCCGCCCAGCGCGCCCTGTCGCCGGAGAAGTACGTCTACACCTCCAACCTGCTGGTGCGCCGCGAGGTATTCGAGGCCATCGAATTCGACGAGGGCTTCACCGGCTGGGGCTGGGAGGACGTGGAGTGGGCCATGCGCGCCGCCCGCCGCTATCCGATCCTGCACCTGGACAACAGCGCCAGCCACCTAGGGCTCGACCCGGCCCGCGTCATGGCCGCCAAGTTCGAGCAATCCGCCGCCAATTTCGCCCGCGTCGTCGCCGGCCACCGCGAGGTGGTCAGCGTTTATCCCAGCTACCGCGTCGCCAAGCTGCTCAAGCCCGTGCCGCTGCGCGGCCTGTGGCGGCCGCTGATAAAGGCCGCCGCCCTGGCCGAGGCCCTGCCCTTAGCGATGCGCGCCTTCGCCATGCGCCTGTACCGCGCCGCTCTCTATATCGAGGCGGTGTGATGGAGGCCTACCAGCCCGACCGGTCCCTCAAGGGCAAGATCCGCCGCCGCCTGGTGCGCCTGGCTGAGCGGCGCCCCGCCACGGCGGCCCCCACGCGGCCGATGGTCTCGTTCAGCTTCGACGACGCGCCCGCCAGCGCCGCCGCCGCCGGCGCCGCCGTGCTGGAATCGCGCGGCCTGCGCGGCACCTACTACATCGCCGCCGCCCTGGCGGGGACGGACGGGCCGATGGGCCGTTTCGCCGGCCCTGACGAGATCGTCCGCCTGGCCCTGGCCGGCCACGAGATCGGCTGCCACACCTATTCGCACCTTGACTTAGGGCAAGCCAGCGGGCCCGAGACCGCCGCCGACGTCGGCCGCAACCAGGCCGCCCTGGAAGCCTGGAAACTGCCCAAGGCCCGAAGCTTCGCCTATCCCTACGGTGACGTCTCCGCCCCCGCCAAGCGCGCGCTGGCCGGGCGTTTCGCCACCTTACGCGCCCTGCACCACGGGGTGATCGGTAAGGGCGCCGACCTCAACCAGACGCCAGCGGTCGGCATCGAGGGCCCCGACGGCGAGGCGGTCGCCCGCCGCTGGCTGAACAGGGCCAAGGCCGAGAACGCCTGGCTGATCCTCTACACCCACGATGTCGCCAACGACCCCTCGCCCTGGGGCTGCACGCCCGGCGCGCTGGAGCGGCTGATCGACCAGGCCGTGGCCGACGGGTTCGAGGTGGTGACGGTAGCCGAAGGCGCGGCGAAGATCGCGGCCTAGGCCTTCTTGGCGTCCAGCTCGCGGTCGGGGAAGGCCAGTTTGATGGCGAAGGCCACGAACAGGGTCCAGCGGAAGTCGTTGTAAACCACGGCGATGCTCTCGGTCAGGGTCTGCAGGCTGAAGATCAGCAGGAACGGGAACGCCAGGTAGGCGCCCTTGGTGCGGAACACCGCGATCAGGGCCAAGGCCATGGTCTGCAGGAAGAACATCCCCCAGGCCACCAGGCCGAAGAAGCCCAGGCCCAGCCACTGCTCCAGCCAGCTGTTGTGAGCGTGCTCGGGTGTGAAGCCCGCTTCCTTTACGATCCAGGCGAACGGACCGCGCCCCGAGGTGTCGCTCCAGACCGCCGAATAGCCGAAACCGGTCCAGGGCCGCTGCTCGACCTGGCGGATGATCGCCGACCAGATCCGGGTGCGGCCGGTGAAGGTGGCGTCCTTGCCGAGCAGGCCGAAGAAGACGTCCGACGCCAGGAAGACGAACCCGGCCAGCACCGCCGCGCCGGTCACCGCCAGCCACAAGGCCGCCGTGCCGATCGCCGGGCCGCGCTGCACCACATAGATGAAGCCGATCGCCGCGGCCCCGATCATCATCGCCACCAGCGAGGTCTTGGACTGGGACAGGATCAGCAACACCGCGGCCAGAACGGCGAAGACGCACCACAGCTTGGCCCGCTTGGGATTGAGCATGGCCGCCGCGCCGAAGATGCCAAAGCCCTGGGCCATGATGCCGCCCAGGATGTTCTTCTCGATCCACAGCCCGCGCCAGGCTCCGGGGAAGATCTCGCGCATCACCCCGATCTCCCGCCAGGCGATGCCAGTGAAGAACGAGGCCAGCACCAGAATGGCGAAGGCGGTCGCCAGGACATCGGCCATCACCGCCCAGCGGAAACGCCCCGCCAGGGCGATGCCGGCCAGGCTCGTGCAGACCACGGCGAAGGCCCGCCGCGCGCTGGTGCTGGGATCCACCGACCAGGTCACCGAGGCGACCACGACGATCATCAGCATGATCAGGAACGGCTGGCGCAGGGTGGCGCGGGTGGCGTTCCACAGCGAGCCGAAGATGATCGCCAGGGCGATGCCGTAGGCCGGGAAAAAGCCGCCCTGCAACAGGACTGTGTTTGTGCTCGGAAGCTCCCGCACCAGCGGCAACTGCCAGCCCTGGCTGAAGATCAGCACCATGGCCACGGCGGCCCAGAAGGCCACGCGATCCTTCCGCCGCAAGCGGTCGGCGGCGGTCAGGGGCTCGGACGGCACGGCGACCGCTTGCATCGGCGGCCAGGGCGCCGGCACGGGGCGGTCGAGGAACGGCCGATTCACGGCAGGATGGCCTTGAGGAAGCGCGGCTTCTCGACGTCGACCTTGTTGAAGAACACCCCGGCGCAGCGCCCGCCGGCGGCGGTGATCGAATCGCGCAGCTGCGACGGTGGCCGCACGTCCGGCTCGTCGGCGGCGACCACCAGCACCGTCTGATCCATGAAGGGGGCGATGGTCATGGCAGCCTGGCTGCGGTCGGCGGCGGGGCAGTCGATGACGATCAGGTCGGCGTGGCTGCGCATCGCCGCCCAGTAGGGGCCGCCGGGGGTGATCATCGGCAGCTGGCGCTGCTTCAGCGCCTCGGTGCGAAACCGTGTCACCCAGAAACGCGCGCCCTTGACCCCATGCGCCGACAGGTAGCGGGCGTCGGGCACCACCTCCCCGTCCGGGCCGTTTTGCGGTGGCCGCA
>CANJOB010000061.1 GCA_947475655.1 Caulobacterales bacterium
GACCAGCGAATTGCGCTTCTTCATCATCGTGCTGGTGATCCAGGCCAAGACCGGCGGCAACCTGGCCGAGGCGCTGGGGAATCTTTCGACCGTGCTGCGCTCGCGCAAGCTGATGCGCGAGAAGATCAAGGCCTTGTCGTCGGAAGCCACCGCCAGCGCCTTCATCATCGGCTGCCTGCCGCCCGGCGTGGTGATCCTGATCCTGGTGACCGCGCCCGACTACATGACCACCATGTTCACCGACCCGCGCGGCAACATCATGCTGTTCGGCGCCGCCTTCTGGATGGCGCTCGGCGTGTTCACCATGCGCAAGATGATCAACTTCAAATTCTAAAAGAAAGGAGGCCGCCGTGATCGAGACCCTGACCAATCCCGACAACATCCTGGCGGCCTTCGTGGCCATCGTGGTGTTCGCCACCATCGTCACCCTCGGCGCGCCGCTGCTGGGCCAGACCAGCCTCGAGGGCCGGCTGAAATCGGTGGCCAACCGGCGCGAACAACTGCGGCGCAAGTCGCGCGAAGCCCTGGCCCGCGGTCCCTCCGCCGGGCCGGGCAATACCCTGCGGCACACCGACGAGGGCATGTACAAGAAGGTGGTGGACCGGCTGCAGCTGTCGAAGCTGCTGGAGGACCCGCAGGTGGTCGACAAGCTGGCGCAGGCGGGCTTCCGCGGGCCGCGGCCGGTGACCACCTTCTACTTCTTTCGCCTTGTGGCGCCGATCGTCATGGGCGCGGCGACGGCCTTTTACCTCTATGTGGTCAACGACTTCGGCCTGGCGACGATGGCCAAGATCTGCGGCTGCATGTTCGGCGTCTTCATCGGCTACTACGCGCCCAACATCTACATTTCCAACATCGCCGCCAAGCGGCGCGAATCCATCGTCGCTGCCTTCCCCGACGCGCTCGACCTGCTGCTGATCTGCGTCGAGAGCGGCATGTCGATCGAGGCGGCGGTGGCCAAGGTCGGCCAGGAGGTCGGCGGTTCGTCGATCGAACTGGCCGAGGAACTGGGCCTGCTGACCGCTGAACTCAGCTACCTGCCCGAGCGCCGCATGGCCTACGAGGGCCTGGCCCGGCGCACCAACCACCCCGGCATCCGCTCGGTGGTCACGGCCATGATCCAGGCCGAGAAGTACGGCACGCCGCTGGGCACCGCGCTGCGCGTCATGGCCAAGGAAAACCGCGAGCTGCGCCTCGCCGCCGCCGAGAAGAAGGCCGCGGCCCTGCCGGCCAAGCTCACCGTGCCGATGATCCTGTTCTTCCTGCCGGTGCTGTTCGTCGTGATCCTGGGCCCCGCCATCATCAAGGTGACGGACATCATGGGAAAGTGACGGCGCTCAGCGCCGTCATCCCGGCCGTAGCGTAGCGGAGAGCCGGGATCCAGGGGCCGGCGCACGTCAGCTGGATTCCGGATCGGCGCGGCTTTGCCGCTTGTCCGCGATGACGGCGCTTAGGGCCTTAAGACCCGGCGCTCTTCAGTGATTCGTACGACCGCCCCGTCGCCGCCGCCGGCGGCTTCACCAGCGCCGCGCGCAGCCAGGCCATGTTGCTGTTGGCCATCTCCGGCGGGAGGTCGCGGCGGGTCAGGGTCTCGGCCTCCTGCAGACGACCCTGCAGCCCCAGCACCAGCGCCAGGTTCAGCCGCACCTGTGGGGTGGCGTCGGGCAGGCCGGCGGCCTTGCGCAGCATGGTCTCCGCCGCGGGCAGGTTGCCGTGACCGGCCTGGAACATGGCCAGGTTGGCGAGCGGCGCGGCGGCGTTGGGCGCCATGGCGACGGCGGCCTCGTGCGCGGCCAGGGCCTCCATCTCGCGCTGGCTCTATTCGTAGGCGATGGCCAGCAGGCCGGTCGGGCGCCAGTCGGTGGGCGCGATCACCTGGGCGCGGGCGGCCAGTTCGATGGCGTAGAAGCCCTGGTTCTGCGCCAGGCGGGCGCGGGCGGCTTCCAGCAGGACCTCGACGTCGTTGGGATGCACGATCAGCATCTGGTCGGCGACGGCCTGCGCCTCCTCGACCCGGCCCAGGGTGCGCAGGGCGTTGGCGAGATTGGCTCCGGCCACAGGGTCGCGGGCGTCGATCTCGACCTCGCGGGCCCAGAAGGCGGCGCGGGCCAGGGGCGGCAGGCGCTGGGCCTCCATCCGCTCGCGTGGCGACGCCGGCTGGGCCGCCTTGGCCTGAGTCGGCGCGGCGGCGGCAGGGGCGGGGTTGGCCGCGGGCTTATCGGCGGCGGCCCAGGCGGCGTTAGAGAACACCAGCAGGGCCGGCGCGGCCAAGGTTGCGAGAAGGCGCGGCATGCGACACATGTGAAAGACGCTCCGATCGAGGCGTTAGGCCTCAGTCTGGCGCGGCGGTCATCAAGGAAGCGTTAAGCATGTTCGACCCGGTCATCTCAGCCGCCGACGCCGCTGATCCGCGGCCCGTCCACGCCCTGCTGGCCGCCGACCTCGACGCCTTCCTGAGCGCCAGGACCGCGCAGTGGCCGCCGATACGGTCGCTGGCGGCGATCGGCGGCTTCTCGGCCAAGGCCGGGCAGGTGCTGGCCGTGCCTTCCTCCGGAACCGGCCCCGAGGCGGTGCTGTTCGGCCTCGGCGACGGCAGCGATCCGATGAGCGCCCGTGCCCTGGCCGCCCGCCTGCCGCCGGGCGACTATGCCTTCGAGGACGGCTTCGGCGGTTTCGACGACGCCCTGGCCTTCGCCCTCGGCTCGTACCGTTTCGACCGCTACCGCAAGAGCCGCGAGGAGGGCGAGACGCGCCCGCGGCTGGTCGCGCCGGCCGGCGTGGACTTGGCCCGGTTACGCGCCGTCGCCCACGCCTGTGCCCTGGCCCGCGACATGATCAACACCCCGGCCAACGACCTGGGGCCGCGCCAGATCGAGACCATCGCCAAGGAGATCGGCCAGCAATACGGGGCGACGGTCACCTGCGTCGCCGGCGAGGCCCTGCTGGAAGCCGGCTACCCGGCCGTGCACGCGGTCGGCCGCGCCGCCCATGCCGCGCGTGCGCCCCGGATGATCGAACTGACCTGGGGCAGTGGAACCCACCCAACACTCGTGTTGGTAGGGAAAGGCGTGGTGTTCGACACCGGCGGTCTCGACATCAAGCCGTCCGCCGGCATGCGGTTGATGAAGAAGGACATGGGCGGCGCCGCCCACGCCCTGGCGCTCGGGCGCATGGTGATGGCCCTGAACATCCCCGTGCGGCTGGTGGTGCTGATCCCGGCGGTGGAGAACGCCATCAGCGGCGACGCCATGCGGCCGGGCGACGTGCTCGCCACCCGCAAGGGGTTGACCGTCGAGGTCGGCAATACCGACGCCGAGGGCCGGCTGATCCTGGCCGACGCCCTGACCCGCGCCGGCGAGCTGGCGCCGGCCCTGACCCTGGACCTGGCCACCCTGACCGGTGCGGCGCGGGCGGCGGTGGGGCCGCAGATCGTGCCCTTCTGGACCGCCGACGACGGCCTGGCCGACCAGATCGCCGCTGCCGGGATCGCCCAGTCCGACCCCCTGCTGCGCCTGCCGCTGTGGGCCGGCTACGAGGCCTCGCTCGACAGCGACATCGCCGACCTCAAGAACGACCCCGACGCCTGGGCCCAGGCAGGCTCGATCACCGCCGCCCTGTTCCTGCAACGGTTCGCCCCGGCCAGCGGCGCTTGGGCCCACTTCGACATCTTCGGCTGGAACCCGAAGGGCTCGCCGGGCCGACCCGCCGGGGCGGAAGCCCAGGCCATCCGCGCCCTGCTCAGCCTTATCGAGGCGCGGTTCAGCTAGTGGACGAGCGCCTGACCCTGGCTTACGGCGGCGTGGCGGCGGAAAGCCTGCAAGGGCTTGTCGCCGCGCCGGAATACCGCCCGGCGGCGCCGATGCGGCTGATCCTGCCGTCCGCCCCGATGCGCGGCCTGGCCGACTTCGCGGCCCAGGCCACCAGCGAGCTTTTGTTTGGCGAGACTTTCGACGTGCTGCTGGAGGAGAACGGCTTCGCCTTCGGCCAGAACCGCCGCGACGGCTACGTCGGCTTCGTGCCCATCGAGGAGCTTGTTCCCGCCGACGGCGCGCCGACCCACCGGGTCTGTGTCCGCAGCGCCCTGGTGTTCGACCGCCCCGACATCAAGTCGCCCGAGCCGATGGCGCTCAGCCGCAACTGCCTGGTCCGCGTCACGGGCCACGACGGCCGCTTCGCCCAGGTGAACGGCGAGGAATACGTCACGGACAACCAGCTGGTCCCGATCGGGGTGTTCGAGCGCGATCCCGCCGCCGTGGCCTTGGGCTACCTTGGCGCGCCCTATCTGTGGGGCGGCCGCTCCAGCGAGGGCCTGGATTGCTCGGGCCTGGTGCAGATGGCCCTGACCGCCTGCGGCCGCTTCTGCCCCCGCGACAGCAACCAGCAGCGCGCCGCCTTCCCCGAGGCGCCGGCGGACGCCCTGCAAAGGGACGACCTGGTGTTCTGGTCCGGCCACGTGGCCATGCTGCTGGATGCGGAAACCATGGTCCACGCCAACGCCCATCACATGCAGGCGGCGGTGGAGCCTCTGGCCGAGGCGATCGCGCGGATAGGAACGCCAATCGCGTACCGGCGGCCGTAGCTTCTTCCGCTCACCCCGGCGAAAGCCGGGGCCCAGTTCTTTCCAGCGCGCACGAAAACGCCGCGGCCTTGCGGGCCACGGCGTAAAAAAACCTGGGTCCCGGCCTTCGCCGGGATGTGCGGCTTCTGTTAGTGCCCCTTGGCGGGGACCATGGCCGTGGGGGCCGCCGCGCCGCCGGCGGCGGGGGCCGTCGGGGTGGCCGGAACCGCGCCGGCCGTCGCTGCCGCCGCGCCTTCGGCCGCCGGAGCACCCTCGGCCGGGGCGGCGGGCGCCGCGGCGGCGGGGTTGGGGGCCGGGATCGGCAGGCTGGAGCCCAGGGTCTGCAGGTAGGCGATCATGTCGATGCGCTCCTGCGGCTGCTTCAGGCCGATGAAGGTCATCTTGGTGCCGGGCACGTATTTCTGCGGGGCGACCAGGTACTCGTAGAGGATCTCATGCGTCCACGCCGGCTTCTCGCCGCTGAGCTTCTTCATGGCTTCCGAATAGGGGTAGGAACCGTGGGTGGCCGGCTTGCGGCCGACCAGGCCGAACAGGTTCGGGCCCGTGGTGTCGGCGCCGCCCATGGTGAAGGTGTGGCAGGAGGCGCACTTGGCCGAGACGGTCTTGCCGTTCTCGATATTGGCGGCGGGCAGAACCGTGCCCCAGTCCGGCGGTACTTCCGGCGCGGCGGCGGGGCCGCCGGTGGTTTCCTCAACCACGGCGATGGCGTAGCCCATCTTCTCGGGAGGCTCTTGCGCGAACAGCTCGGTGGTCACCTCCTTGAGGAGGAATATGGCCAGACCGGTCGCCAGCACGCCGCCGGCGATCTTATTGAAGGTCAGGTCGCTCATGTCCGCTCAGCAAGCCCTCTGATCGTATCAGCCGAATTCATGATTCGCGGGCGAGGCCCCGGCCGGCTGTTGCGCCCGCGTGTCTTACACGCTACCGGCGCAGGTGCAACCGGGCAGTTTGCTGCACAGGAGGACGGTGTTTTATGCGCCCTTGGACGGCGCCGCCAAAACCATGAATCCAATCATTCTCATCCCCGCCCGTATGGCCGCCACGCGCCTGCCCGGCAAGCCCCTGGCGGACATCGCCGGCCTGCCCATGATCGTGCGCGCCCTGCGCTGCGCGGAGGGCTCCGGCGTGGGTCCGGTGGCGGTGGCGGCGGGCGATCCCGAGATCGTTCAAGCCATAGAGGCGGCCGGCGGCCGCGCCGTCCTGACCGATCCGGCCCTGCCGTCCGGGTCCGACCGCATCCTGGCCGCCCTGCGCGATCTGGACCCCTCGGGACAACATGACGCAGTCATCAACATGCAGGGCGACATGCCGTTCGGGGCGGATGAGGCGGTGCGCGCCTGCGCCGCCCTGCTCAGCGTTGGCGGCTGCGACATCGCCACCGTGGTTTCGGAAGAGAAAGACGCCGCCGCCAAGGCCAATCCGGACGTGGTCAAGGCGATCCTGGCCATGGACGCCGACGGAAAGGCGGGGCGGGCGCTCTATTTCACCCGATCGACCCTGTACGGCGACGGTCCGGTCTGGCGCCACATCGGCGTCTATGGCTACACCCGCGCGGCCTTGGAGGCGTTCAACGCCGCCCTCCCGTCGCCGCTGGAGCGGCGCGAGAAGCTGGAGCAGCTGCGCGGCATGGAGCTGGGGCTGACCCTGCGCGCCGCCGTGATCGCCGCGGCCCCCATCGCCGTCGACAGCCCCGCCGACCTGGAGGCCGCCCGCGCCTTCGCCCAGACCGTGAAGGCGCACCCATGACCGCTCCGCAGAAGATCGCTTTCCAGGGCGAACTGGGCGCCAACAGCCACGAGGCCTGCCAGACTTATTTCCCGACTTACGAACCCGTCCCCTGCCTGACCTTCGAGGAGGCGTTCGAGGCGGTGAAATCCGGCGCCTGCGCGCTGGGCATGATCCCGGTGGAGAACTCCATCGCCGGGCGGGTGGCCGACGTGCACCACCTGCTGCCGTCCTCCGGCCTGCGCATCATCGGCGAGAAGTTCAAGCCGATCCGCTTCCACCTGATGGCCAACAAGGGCGTGACCCTCGACCAGGTGAAGACCGCCGTCTCCATGCCCATCGCGCTCAGCCAGTGCCGCCAGAGCCTCAAGCGCCTGGGCCTGCGCACCGAGGCCGCCGGCGACACCGCCGGGGCGGCCAAGGCCCTGTCCGAAAATCCCGATCCGACCAAGGCCGCCGTGTCGCCGGCCCTGGCGGCGCAGATCTACGGCCTCGACATCCTCGCCAGCAACATCGAGGACACCCACAACAACACCACCCGCTTTTTGGTGATGACCGCCGAGAAGGACGCCGCCCCGCCGCCGGAAGGCGTCCCCAGCGTCACCAGCTTCGTCTTCCGGGTGCGCAACATGCCGGCGGCGCTCTACAAGGCCCTGGGCGGGTTCGCCACCAACGGGGTCAACCTGACCAAGCTGGAAAGCTACATGGAGGGCGGGGCCTTCGCCGCCACCATGTTCTACGCCGAGGTCGACGGCCGCCCGCAGGACCCGCCCCTGGCCCGCGCCCTGGAGGAACTGACCTTCTTCGCCGACCACGTCGAGGTCCTGGGCGCCTATCCGGCCGACCCGTTCAGGACCCCGGGCTGAGGCCCCGCTTGCGCCGGGCCGTCTCAACCGCGATATAGGGGGTGGAGATCGGCGACGGGCGGACGCCTCGCCAATCCGGTCAGGTCCGAGAGGAAGCAGCCGCAACGAGTCACGCTCCGGGTCGTAGCCGGTCTCCACCTTTCCTCTCACGCGCGCGTCATGGCCGATCCAGACCTGAACGATACCGACGACGCTGACCCGCCCTCCGCGCCGGAGCGCGATCCCGACACCGCAGACATCTTCGGCGAGCCGGCCCCGGCCGCCCCAACCGCGCACGTTTCCGCCTCCGCCGCCGGCATGACCCCGGCCGATCCGGGCGCCTATACGGTCCTGGCCCGCAAATACCGGCCGATGGCCTTCGAGGACATGATCGGCCAGGAGGCCGTGGTCCGCACCCTGACCAACGCCTTCGCCACAGGTCGTATCGCCCACGCCTTCATGCTCACCGGCATGCGCGGGGTCGGCAAGACCACCACCGCCCGCCTGCTGGCCCGGGCCCTGAACTACGAGACCGACACGGTGCATTCGCCATCGATGGATTTCTCCGTCGAGGGCCGCCACGACCGGGCCATCATCGACGGCCGCCATATCGACGTGCTGGAGCTGGACGCCGCCAGCCGCACCAAGGTCGACGAGATGCGCGAGCTCTTGGACGGGGTGCGCTATTCGCCGGTGGAGGCCCGCTACAAGGTCTACATCATCGACGAAGTGCACATGCTGTCGACCGCCGCCTTCAACGCCCTGTTGAAGACGCTGGAGGAGCCGCCTCCGCACGCCAAGTTCATCTTCGCCACCACCGAGATCCGCAAGGTCCCGGTGACGATCCTGTCGCGCTGCCAACGCTTCGATCTGCGCCGGGTCGAGCCGGAGGTGCTGACCGACTATTTCGCCAGGATCGCCCAGGCCGAGGGCTTCCGCATCGA
The DNA here is from genome assembly GCA_947475655.1 of Caulobacterales bacterium. Taxonomy (GTDB): domain Bacteria; phylum Pseudomonadota; class Alphaproteobacteria; order Caulobacterales; family Caulobacteraceae; genus Caulobacter. The sequence goes on from CANJOB010000061.1 coordinate 8,094, forward strand.
CCGCGAGGCGCTGGCGATGATCTCGCGCGCCGCCGAGGGCAGCGTGCGCGACGGCCTCTCCCTGCTCGACCAAGCGCTGGTGCAGGGCGAGGCGGGCTCGACTGTCACGGCGGAAAACGTGCGCGACATGCTGGGCCTGGCCGACCGCGGCGAGACCATCGGCCTGTTCGAGGCGGTGATGCGCGGCGCGCCGGGCGACGCCATCCGCGCCTTCAAGGAGCTGTGGTCCAAGGGCGCCGACCCCGGCGTGGTGATGCTGGACCTGCTCGACCACTGCCATGCCGCGTCCCTGACCAAGGCGGTCGGGCCGGACGCGCTGGGCCTGCCCAGCGACCAGGCCGGACGGCTGGCGGCCATTGGCGCCTCGGTCTCGGCCGGCATCCTGTCGCGGCTGTGGCAGATGCTGCTCAAGGCTCACGAGGAGGTGCGGCGCGCGCCGGACGCCTCGGCGGCGGCCGAGATGGCCCTGATCCGCCTCTGCTACGCCGCCGACCTGCCCGGGCCTGAGGAGGCGCTCAAAACCCTGCGCGAGGGAACCCCCATCGGTGGCGGCTCCGGCGGCGGCTCGGTTCCGAGCGGCGGCGGCGGCGGGGCTTCCGCCTCCGCCAGCCTCGCCCCGCGGCAGTTGCCGGCCCAGGCGGCCCAGCCCGTCCCGACCCTGGCCAGTTTCGAGGACGTGGTGCGGCTGGTCGACGCCCGCCGCGACCTTGGCCTCAAGCTCGACATCGAACGCTACATGCGCCCGATCAGCTTCCGCCCCGGCGCCATCACCTTCGAGCCGGCGCCCGGCGCGCCGTCGAACCTGGCCGGGCGGCTGGTGGGGCGGCTGAAAGAATGGACTGGCCAGCCCTGGCTGGTGGCGGCCGAGGGCGGCGGCGGCGGCGAGACCCTGCTGGACCGCGAACGGCGCGAGCGCGCCGAATCCCGCGCCGAGGCCGCCGCCGACCCGTTCGTTGCCTCGGTGCTGGCGGCCTTTCCCGGCGCCGAACTGATCGAGGTGCGCCAGACCGCCGCCCCGGCGGCCGAGCCGGCGCCGGACGAGGAAGAGGAGTAGGCGTTTGAAAGACATGGGCGCGATGATGAAGCAGGCCCAGGCCATGCAGGCCAAGCTGGCCGAGGCGCAGGAGCGCATCAAGGCCATGAGCCTGGAAGGCACGGCTGGCGGCGACCTGGTGCGGATCGGCGTCACCGGCGCGGGCGCGGTCACCAGCGTCAAGATCGACCCGTCCCTGCTGGTCGCCGACGGGACCGAGGACCTGGCCGACCTGATCGTCGCCGCCCACGCTGACGCCCGCCGCCAGATCGAGGCCATCACCGAATCGATGATGCGCCAAGTGATGGGGCCGCTGGCTGGCATGAATATTCCGGGTTTGAAGTTCTAGGTGGCCGCTTCGGCCGGCCCCGAGATCGAGCGGCTGATCGGCCTGCTCGCCAAGCTTCCGGGGCTGGGGCCGAGATCGGCCCGCCGCGCCGCCCTGGCGCTGCTCAAGCGCCGCGACCAACTTCTCGAACCCCTGTCCGCCGCCCTGCTCGAGGCCAAGGCCAAGGTGCGCGCCTGCGGCGTCTGCGGCGCCCTGGACAGCCGCGACCCGTGCCAGGTCTGCAGCGATCCGGAACGCGACCGCACCCTGATCTGCGTCGTCGAGGAAGTCGGCGCGCTGTGGGCCTTGGAGCGCGGCGGGGCATACAAGGGGCTCTACCACGTGCTGGGAGGTCTGCTCTCGGCTCTCGACGGGGTTGGCCCCGAGACCCTGCGCGTGCGCGAACTGCTGGCCCGCACCGGCGAGGTCAAGGAGGTCATCCTGGCCCTGCCGGCCACGGTCGACGGCCAGACCACCGCCCACTACCTGGCCGAACGGCTCAGCGCCTCGGGGGTAGCCCTGACCATGCTGGCGCGCGGCCTGCCGGTGGGCGGGGAACTGGACTGGCTGGACGACGGGACGATCGCGCAGGCGTTGAGGGCGAGAAGGCCGGCGTAACCCTTCGCGGGGATGAGCGGAATTTAGAGATGAACCCGCCCCGCCTCATCCAGTGGCCAGCCGGGATTCCAGGCCACTTCCCACAGATGCCCGTCAGGGTCGGCGAAATAGCCGGAGCGGCCGCCCCAGTCGGCGTCGTGGGCCTCGCGGGTGATGGCGGCGCCGGCGGCGCGGGCGTCTTCCAGCACCGTGTCGACATCGAGCCGTTCGCGAACGTTGTGGGCGATGGCGCAGAGGCCCGGTTTGCGGCCTTCCATCTCCACCCCGGCGTCGAGGGCCAGGTCGCGGTACAGGCACAGCACCGCCCCGTTCAGCGGCAGGAAGGCCACGTCTTCCATCTGCATCTTCGGCGTGAGCCCCAGCGCGCCATAGAAGGCGACGGCGCGGGGGACGTCGGCGACGCCCAGGGTGACGGCGGTCAATCGGGCTTCCATGGCGGCCTCTCGTCTAAATGCGCGAGTCATGGTAGCGAACGGACCATGAACACCACAAGCCTGCTCGCTGGCATCGCCGCGGTTTTGTTTCTCGCCCTGGCCGGCGCGGTCGCTCTTTGGCTGGCCGAGAAGCGCAAAAGCCACGCTCTGGCGATCCAGCTGGCCGGCGCCGGCACGTCCGACGACTTGCGCGCCCGGGCGCTGGAACAGGCCAATATCGTCGCCGACGCCCTGCTCAAGCGGGCCGACGAGACCTTCCACAGCCGCGAACAGCTGGCCCAGGCGCGGATCGAGGCGCAGCTCAAGCCGGTGGCCGAGACCCTGGCCAAGGTGCAGGAGCAGGTGCTGGCGGTGGAACTGGCGCGGGCCAAGGACACCGGCGGCCTGAAGGAACAGATCACCGCCCTGATGGACGCCTCGGCGGCGACCCAGAACGAGGCGCGCAAGCTGTCGGCGGCGCTGCGGCGCGGGGCCGGGGTGCAGGGCCGCTGGGGCGAGCAGACCCTGCGCAACGTGCTGGAGATGGCGGGCCTGCAGAACCGCTTCGACTTCGACGAACAGGCCTCGACCGAGACCGAGGAAGGCCGCCGCCGCCCCGACGTGGTGGTGAAGATGCCCGGCGGCGGGGTGCTGGTGATCGACGCCAAGTGTTCGCTCAACGCCTTCCTCGACGCCCAGGACCTGACCGAGGAGGCCGGGCGCGAGGCGGCCTATGTGCGTCATGGCGAGAGCGTGCGGGCGCACATGAAAGGGCTGGCGGCCAAGGGCTACCAGAACCAGTTCTCCACCTCGCCCGACCTGGTGGCCATGTTCGTGCCCGGCGACGGCTTCCTGGCCGCGGCCCTGGAGCGCCAGCCGGAGCTGCTCAACGAGGGCATGCAGAACAAGGTGATCATCGTCACCCCGACCACGCTGTTCGCCCTGTGCAAGGCCGTCGCCTACGGCTGGCGGGTCGAGGAGAACGCCAAGGGCGCCGACCAGATCGCCGCGCTCGGGCGCGAGCTCTACAAACGCATCTCGGTGATGGGCGAACACGCCGCCCGCATGGGCCGGGCGCTGGACCAGGCGGTGGGCGGCTACAACGCCTTCGTCGGCTCGCTGGAGAGCCAGGTGATGAGCCAGGCCAAGAAGTTCGAGGACCTGACCGCCCACCACGAGGGCAAGGCCCTGCCGGACCTGGCGCCGCTGGAAACCGCCGTGCGGCCCCTGGCCAAGCTTGCCAACAGCGTCATCGAGGACCCTGCGGCCAAAACGCGGCTGTCTTGACGCTGCCAAACCGCCATCCTACCTGATCGGCATGGCTCTTCGTCGCATCCTCACCGTCGACAGCACCGCCGACCTGGCGGTGCTCAAACAGGTCTCGGCCCCGGTCCCGGCGGTCGATGACGCTCTGCGCGCCCTGATGGACGACATGCTGGAGACCATGTACGCGGCCCCCGGCATCGGCCTGGCCGCCGTGCAGGTGGGCGAGCCGATCCGCGTCATCGTCATGGACCTGGGCGACCGGGAGGCGACCGAGGAGATCCCTGAGGGCGCCGAGCCGACCCGCAACCCGACCTACTACGTCAATCCCGAGATCGTCTGGTCGTCCGAGGAAACCGCCCCCTACGAGGAGGGCTGTCTGTCGGTGCCGGAGATCTTCGAGGAGGTCGAGCGCCCGGCGCGCGTCAAGCTGCGCTACCTCAACTACAACGGCGAACAGATCGAGGAAGACGCCGACGGCCTCTACGCCGTCTGCATCCAGCACGAGATGGACCACCTGCAAGGCGTGCTGTTCATCGACCACCTGTCGCGCCTGAAGCGTGACCGCTCGATCGCCAAGGTGAAGAAGGCCGCTAAGGCGGCCTAGCGCGGCGGGGCGGGTTTCCGCAGTTCTTCCTTGGCCGCCTCTGCGGCGTTCTGGGTCTTCACCGAGGCGTCCTTGGCCGCGACCTTGGCGTCGACGGCGACGTCCTTGGCGGTTTCCTTCAGGTTGGTCGCGGCGATCTTGGCGGTCTCGCCGGCGTCCTTGGCCGCGTCCTTCAGTGCGTCGGTCGCCTCCTTGATGTCCGGATCGTTGGCCACGTCCTGCGCGGCGTCCTTGATGTCGGCGGCGGCGTCCTTGACGTCGGCCTTAACCTGCTCCTGCTCGGTCTTGGAACAGGCGGCGACGGACAGGGCGGCGACCGCGATGGCGGCGGCGACGGAAATGCGCATGGAAAATCCTCCCGATTGGGTCGGCTACTGAACGGACCGCCACGGTCAAGGTTCCAAACCTGCCCTTGCCACACGGCGCGGCGGGGCTAAACGAAGCCGATGCGCCTGGCCTTCCTCGGAACCCCCGTCTTCGCCGCGACCTGCCTGGCCGCCCTGGTCGAGGCCGGGCACGAGATCGCCTGCGTCTACAGCCAGGCCCCCAAGCCGCGCGGCCGGGGCCAGGAAACCCGGCCCTCGCCGGTGCAGATGTTCGCTGAAGGGCTGGGCCTGCCCGTCCGCACCCCCGCCTCCATGCGCGACCCGGTGGAGATCGCGGCCTTCGCCGCCCTGAACCTCGACGCCGCCGTGGTGGTGGCGTTCGGCCAGATCCTGCCGGTGGCGGTGCTGGACGCGCCCCGGCTGGGGTCGTTCAACCTGCATGCCAGCCTGCTGCCGCGCTGGCGCGGGGCGGCGCCGATCCAGCGGGCGCTGATGGCCGGGGACAGCGAAACCGGCGTCCAGGTCATGCGCATGACCGAAGGTCTCGACGAGGGGCCGGTGCTGGCCACCGCCCGCGTGCCCATAAGCGACGACGAGATTGCCGGAACCCTGCACGACGCCCTGGCCGTGGCCGGCGCCGGCCTGCTGGCCCGGACCATGGCCGCCGTCGCGGCCGGGACGGCGGCGGAGACGCCGCAAGCCGCCGAGGGCGTCACCTACGCCAAGAAGATCAAGACAGCGGAGGCCAGGATCGACTGGAGCAAGCCCGCGCGCGAGGTCGACCTGATGATCCGCGGCCTCTCGCCCTTCCCCGGCGCCTGGTTCATGGCCCCGTCAGCCAAGGGAGAGACCCGCATTAAGGCCCTGCTGTCGCGCGCGGAAGACGCCGACGGCGCGCCGGGCCAGGTGCTGGACGACGCCGGCCTGATCGCCTGCGGTTCCGGCGCGGTGCGGCTGCTGGGAGCGCAGCGCGAGGGCAAGGGGCCTCAAGGCGCGGGCGACTTCCTGCGCGGCTTTCCGCTTGAGCCCGGCACGCGGCTGGCCTGATGCCGCGCTATCGCCTGCTCATCGAATACGACGGCCGCCCGTTCAACGGCTTCCAGGCCCAGCTCGACCAGCCGTCGGTGCAGGGGACCCTCGAGGCCGCTGTCCTGGCCTTCTGCGGCGAGAGCGTCCGCGTGGCGACGGCGGGCCGCACCGACGCGGGCGTGCACGCCCTGGCCATGGTGGTGCATGTCGACCTGACCAAGACCTGGCGGCCGGACGTGGTGCGCGATGCGCTGAACGCCCACATGATGCCGCAGCCGGTGGTGGTGCTGAGCGCGCAGATCGCCGCCGAGGGCTGGCACGCGCGCTTTTCCGCCCGCGAACGGCGCTATCTCTACCGCATCCTCAACAGGCGCTCACCCCCGGCCCTTCTCCAGGGCAAGGTCTGGCACATGAAGAAGGCGCTGGACGCAGGCGCCATGCACCAGGCCGCCCAGGCCCTGCTCGGCCTGCACGACTTCACCACCTTCCGCGACCTGCAGTGCCAGTCGAAAAGCCCTGTGAAGACCCTGGGCCTCGCGACGGTGCGCAGCGACGGCGAGGAGATCGTGATGGAATTCGCCGCGCGGTCGTTCCTGCACCGGCAGGTGCGCTCCATGGCCGGATCGCTGGTCGAGGTGGGCCTGGGCCGCTGGACCGAGGACGATCTTAAGGCGGCGCTCGATGCGCGCGACCGCCAGGCTTGCGGGCCCGTGGCCCCCGCCGACGGGCTCTATTTCGCCGGTGTCTCCTACGAGACCGAAGAGGCAAACCGCGCGAAGTAGCCCTCGATCACCTGCTGATAGATGCGGGTCAGCGCTCGCAGGTCCTCGACCGGAACCCGCTCGTCGATGCCATGCATGGTGGCCCCGACCAGACCCAGCTCCACCACCGGGCACATCGACCGGATGAAACGGGCGTCGGAGGTGCCGCCGGTGGTCGATAGCGCCGGCTCCCGGGCGGTGATGGTGCGCGCGGCGCTCGCCACCACCTCGACGAAGGCGTCTGGAACGGTGAGGAAGGCCTCGCCGCTGATGGCGCTGCGCACCGTGACCGTGCCGGAAAAACCCTCTTGAGCCGCCACGGCCTCCTGTTCGAACCAGGCGGCCAGGTCCGACCCGGTATGGCCCGGGTTGAAGCGGATATTGACCCGGGCCGACGCCTTGGCCGGAATCAGGTTGGTGGTCGGATTTCCCACGTCGACGGTGGTGATTTCCAGGTTGGAGGGCTGAAACGCCTGATAGCCGTCGTCCAGATCGCGCGCGATGAGCCGGTGCAGCAGCCGAATGAGCACCGGCACGGGGTTGGCGGCCCGCTGCGGGTAGGCCACGTGGCCCTGCGTGCCCGTCACTTCGAAATAGGCGTTGATACTGCCCCGGCGGCCTACCTTAATCATGTCGCCTAAGGCCGCGCTGCTGCTCGGTTCTCCCACCACGCAATGATCTATGACCTCGCCCTCGGCGGTAAGCTGCTGGACGACGCGCACGGTGCCGTCGACGGCCTCGCCTTCCTCGTCGCCGGTGATCAGCAGCGACAGCGATCCGGGAGTTTCGCCCTTATCCAGCACATTCGAGACCGCCGCGACCCAGGCGGCGATACCGCCCTTCATGTCCACCGCCCCGCGCCCGTGCAATTCGCCGTCGGAGATGTCGGCGCCGAACGGGTCATACCGCCAGGCGGCGTGGTCACCCGCCGGTACGACGTCGGTATGGCCGGCGAAACAGAGGTTGGGACCGCTCGTCCCGCGCCGCGCGTACAGGTTCTGAACCGCGCCGAAGGGCATGCGGCGGCAGTTGAAGCCCAGGGACTCCAGCGCACGCTGCAGGGTGTCCATGGCCCCGGCGTCGGCGGGGGTCACGGAGGGGCGGCGGATCAGGTCCCGGGTCAGTTCGACCGGATCGAGGCTTTGCACGGCCATTTCCTAGCTACGCCCTGGTGGTACCAGACGGAGGCTAGTCCCGCAGCAGCTCGTTCACGCCCGTCTTCGACCGCGTCTGGGCGTCGACGGTCTTGACGATGACCGCGCAGGACAGGCTTGGGCCGCCCTTCGGGTCGGGTAGGGAGCCGGGCACCACCACGCTGTAGGGCGGGACCTTGCCACGGTGGCTCGCGCCCGTGGCGCGGTCGACGATCTTGGTCGAGGCCGACAGGAACACCCCCATCGACAGCACGCTGCCCTCGCCGACGATCACGCCTTCCACCACTTCGCTGCGGGCGCCGATGAAGCAGTTGTCCTCGATGATGGTCGGGTTGGCCTGCAGCGGCTCCAGCACCCCGCCGATGCCGACGCCGCCGGAGAGGTGCACATTCTTGCCGATCTGGGCGCAGGAGCCGACCGTGGCCCAGGCGTCGACC
>CANJOB010000062.1 GCA_947475655.1 Caulobacterales bacterium
CGCACCTGAATGCCTGAATGGACTCCGAGTGTCATTTTCTGTGCATGGCGCCTCTTGAGGCAAGCAGCCGCAGCAGAGATTCCATTTTTTTTTTAATTCCGATTTCTTGGACTCAACTTTCCGTTGAATCGGTCGGTTTCCCGACAGACCAATGCCTGTAGGGGTTTTGTCGTTTTCCGTCATAAGAAATTGGGCGCTGTCGCGCTCCCGCCGTGGCCGCCGCTTCTTTAGCGGGACATGCGAGCCCCTGTGGGAGCCTCGCCCCCAGCCCGGATCTGATCTGCTCGTCCACGGCCAACGAGGCCGCCACCAACGCTGAGCCATCGTAGCCACCCTCAGGCCGGGCGGGATTCACGATAAGCCACGCTGACCAGGCAGGCTGGATCGGCGGCGCTACTTCCGGATAGGAGCGGCCCTACGCCAGCCGCCTCCAAGCTATTGGCATACCGATCTAGGCGTCGGCGGCGACCTTCATCGAGGTGATTTTGCCGGGATTGCGCGGCGGCTCGCCCTTGGGCAGGGCGTCCACATGGTCCATGCCGTCCACCACCTCGCCCCAGACCGTGTACTGGCCGTCGAGGAAGCTGGCGTCGTCCAGGCAGATGAAGAACTGGCTGTTGGCGCTATTGGGATCGCTGGTGCGGGCCATGGAGCAGACGCCCCGGCCGTGCCGTTCGCGGCTGAATTCGGCTTTCAGGTTCGGCTTCTTGCTGCCGCTGGTGCCGGTGCCGGTCGGATCGCCACCCTGGGCCATAAAGCCGCCGATCACGCGGTGGAACACCACCCCGTCGTAGAAACCCTCGCGGGCCAGTTCCTTGATGCGGTCCACATGGCCCGGCGCCAGATCGGGGCGCAGGCGGATCGTCACCGGTCCGCCGTCCAGGGTCATGATCAGGGTGTTCTCGGCATCGTCGGCCATGGCTGCCTCCACAAACTTATGAGGAGGGCTTAGCGCGCCTCGACAGGCAGGTCGACCGCGCAAGGCGTGAAAACCAGGCCCCGGTCGGTGAAAATCTCCGCCATGTGCTGCTTGAACCAGGCGCTCTTGGTGTCGATCACCCGGATTTTGGGCCGTTCCGCCTCCGGCAGGTCGGCCGCCACCCGAACGGTGGTCAGGGTGTCACGCGGCGGCGCCACCGGCTCGCCCACCTTGATGGCACGCACCACGTTCATCCCCGTGAGCACCCGCCCGTAGCCGGTGTAGGTCTTCTCCAGGCTCGGATAGTGGTCGCGCATCAGGAAGAACTGGCTGTTGGCGCTGTTGGGGTCGCCGCTGCGCGCCGCCCCGACCACGCCGGGGCAGAAGGCGGCCCAGGCCTGCACCTTACCGTCGGCGGTCAGGGGGGCCATCATCGACATCTGGCTGTAGACCGGCAAGGAACCGATGAAACCCGTCTCCGACGAGATCACCGTCCCGGCGTTGACGAAATCGTCCGTCCCCGGCGCGCGGCGCCACATGAATTCGGCCTGCAGGTCGGGCAGTTCGCTCTGACCGGTGCCGTCGTTCTTGGGGTCGCCCGTCTGATCCATGAAGCCGTCGACGACGCGGAAGAACTCCAGCCCGTCATAGAACTTCTGCCGCGCCAGCACCTTGATCCGCTCCACATGCGCCGGGGCGGCGAACGGGGCCAGCTCCACCACCACCCGGCCCTTGCTGGTGTCGATCACCAGCAGGTTCTCCGGATCGGGCATGCGCCAGTCGGCCGGGCCCGGCGGCGGCGGCGGCGGCGGCGGCGGCGGGGCCTGCGGCAGGCGGCGGTTAGCCTGCGCCAGAGCCTCGGGAGCGGCGGCGGACGCGCCCAGGGCGGCCAGGATAGCCAGGGTCAGGACAAGTCGCTTCATCAGCCGGCCACCTTCTCCAGAAGCCGTGCGGCGACGGGTTTCGATACGAAGCCCGAGATGTCGCCGCCCAGCACGACGATCTCCTTCACCAGGCGCGAGGCGATGGCTTGGTGGCGCGGGTCGGCCATCAGGAACACGGTCTCTATGTCTCGGTCCAACTGCTGGTTCATCGCGGTCATCTGGAACTCATACTCGAAGTCGGCCACGGCGCGCAGGCCGCGGATGATCATCTGCGCCCCCACCTGCCGGGCGAAATGCATCAGCAGCGTTTCGAACGGCAGGACCTCGATGACAGCGAATTGTGTCAGGGGCGCGGTCTGCTCCTCCAGCATGGCCACCCGCTCCTCGAGCGAGAACATCGGCCCCTTGCCGGCGTTGATGGCCACGCCGATCACCAGCTTGTCGACCAGCTTCACGGCCCGCTTGATGATGTCGAAGTGCCCGTTGGTCACCGGATCGAACGTACCCGGATAGAGCGCCACCCGTTGCATGCGCAGTCCCCCCGCGGACCTAGGCGTCGGCCTCGGGAGCTTCCTCGCCCCCGTCGCCGTCGGCTTCGTCGTTGTCGCCACCCCCGGCCTCGGCCAGGCGCTCGACTGATACCACATGCTCGTCTTGTGCGGTGCGGAAGACAATGACCCCCTGCGTATTGCGGGCGGCGATGCGGATTTGCGCCACCGGGCAGCGGATCAGCTGGCCCTGGTCGGTGACCAGCAATAGCTCGTCGCCGTTGTCGACCGGGAAGGCCGCTGCCAGCTTGCCGCCCTTGCGGGTCAGGTCCTGGACCAGCAGGCCCTGGCCGCCCCGGCCGGTGCGGCGGAAGTCGTAGGCGCTGGATCGCTTGCCGATGCCCTCGGACGACAGGGTCAGGATGAACTCCTCCGCCGCGCCCAGTTCGGCGATGCGTTCCGGGGTCAGCGAGGTTTCCCCGGCCTCTTCCTCGTCATCGGCTGGAGCGGCGGCGTCCGCCTCATCTTCCTCGCCCGCGGCGCCCGCAGCGCGCAGCATGGCCCGCGAGTGCTTCAGATAGGCCGCCCGCTCGTCGGGGGTCGCCTGTATGCCGTGCAGTATGGCCATGGAGATGACCTGGTCGGAGTCCGCCAGGCGGATGCCGCGCACGCCGGTGGATTCGCGGCCCGCGAACACCCGAACCTCCTCGACCGAGAAGCGGATCGCCCGGCCGAGCGCCGTGGTCAGCAGCACGTCGTCGCGCGCCTGGCACAGGGCCACCCCGATGATGCCGTCGGCCCCGCCCAGGCTCTCCGGGTCGAGCTTCATGGCGATCTTGCCGTTGCGGTTGATGTTGGCGAAGTCGCTGAGCTTGTTGCGCCGAACGTCGCCGGAGCGGGTGGCGAACATCACGTCCAGCTTGTCCCAGGTCGCCTCGTCCTCCGGCAGCGGCAGGATGGAGGTGATCGCCTCACCCGGATCGAGCGGCAGCAGGTTGACGAAGGCCTTGCCGCGCGCGTTCGGGTCGCCCAGCGGCAGGCGCCACACCTTCAGGCGATAGACCTTGCCGACCGAGGTGAAGAACAGCACCGGGGCGTGGGTCGAGGCGCTGAACACGCCGGTGACGGCGTCCTCCTCCTTGGTCCGCATCCCGGCGCGGCCCTTGCCGCCGTGGCGTTGCGAGCGGTAGGTCGCCAGGGCCGTGCGCTTCACATAGCCGCCGTGGGTGACGGTGATCACCATCTCCTCGCGGGCGATCAGGTCCTCGTCCTCGACGTCGGCGTCGCCGTCGACGATGGCGGTCTTGCGCGGCACGGCGAACTTGGCCCGCACCTCGACCAGTTCCTCGCGCACCACGGCCATGATGTTGGCGCGGTCCGACAGCAGGGCCAGGTATTTGGCGATATCCCCGGCCAGCGACCGGGCCTCGCCCTCGATTTCCGAGCTGCCCAGGCCGGTGAGGCGCGACAGGGTCAGGGCCAGGATGGCCCGGGCCTGTTCGTCGGTCAGGCGGATGTCGCCGTTGGGCTCCGGCGTCGTGCGCGGGTCGGCGATCAGGTCGACCAGCGGCCGCATCTCGCCCGGCGGCCACGGCTTGGCGGTCAGGCGCTCGCGCGCCTCGGTCGGATCGGCCGAGGAGCGGATGATGTGAATCACTTCGTCGATGTTGGCCACGGCGATGGAGAGACCCACCAGCACATGGCCGCGGTCGCGCGCCTTGTTCAGCTCGAACTTGGTGCGGCGGACCACCACCTCCTCGCGGAAGTCGATGAACACCGTCAGCAGCTCGCGCAGCCCCATCTGCTGCGGCCGGCCGTGGTTCAGCGCCAGCATGTTGACGCCGAAACTGCTCTGCAGCGCGGTGTAGCGGTACAGCTGATTGAGGATCACGTCCCCCTGGGCGTCCTTCCTCAGCTCGACCACGATCCGCATGCCGTTGCGGTCGCTCTCGTCGCGCAGGTCGGAGATGCCCTCGACGCGCTTGTCGCGCACCAGATCGGCGATGCTCTCTACCAGGGTCGCCTTGTTCACCTGGTAGGGGATGGCGGTGATGACGATGGCCTCGCGGTCCTTGCGCACCGTCTCGATCGAGGCGATCCCGCGCATGATCACGCTGCCGCGCCCGGTCAGCAGCGCCTGACGCGGGCCGGTGCGGCCGATAATCTCGCCGCCGGTGGGAAAGTCCGGGCCGGGCACGATGTCCAGCAGGGCGTCGGTGCCGATCTGCGGGTCGTCGATCAGGGCCAGGGCGGCGTCGACCACCTCGCCCAGGTTGTGCGGCGGCACATTGGTTGCCATGCCCACGGCGATGCCGCCGGCGCCGTTGACCAGCAGGTTGGGAATCCGGGCCGGCAGGACCACCGGCTCCTCTTCCTTGCCGTCGTAGTTCTCCTGGAAGTCGACCGTGTCCTTGTCGATGTCCGCCAGCAGGAACGAGGCCGGCGGGGCCATCTTGCACTCGGTGTAGCGCATGGCCGCCGGCATATCCCCGTCGACCGAGCCGAAGTTGCCCTGGCCGTCGACCAGCAGCAGGTTCATCGAGAACGGCTGCGCCATCCGGGTCATGGCGAAATAGACCGCCGTGTCGCCGTGCGGGTGGAAGCGGGCCAGCACGTCGCCGACCACGCGGGCGCACTTGGAATAGCTCTTCTCCGGGGTCATCCCCAGGTCGTGCATCGAGTAGAAAATGCGCCGGTGCACGGGTTTCAGCCCGTCGCGCGCGTCCGGCAGCGCACGGCTGACGATGACGCTCATCGCGTAGTCGAGATAGCTGCGCCGCAGCTCCTGCTCGATGTCGATCGGGGCTATGCCGGCGCCCGACGGGCGAGCGCTGTCGGCGGGGGGGATGATTTCGTCGTCCAAGAAGGATTTACCGGGGAATCGGACACAAATTGTCCGCAAAAAGGTTTATCACCTGGATCGGAGGGGCGCCACTTTCCCCGGCCCTTAAAATGCCCCCAAAACGGCCCCTTAGGAGGAACTATCCGCATGTCCCGCACCCTGATCGCCGGCCTCGCCGCCCTAGCCGCCCTCGCCGCCTCCGTGGCGGTCGCCCAGGCCCCGCCCTCGGCCGAAATCAAGGCCCCGGACGGTAAGGTGCTGGGCCAGGCGGTGTTCCGCGCCGCCCCCACCGGCGTGCTGGTGCAGGTGAAGGTTTCCGGCCTCACCCCCGGCTGGCACGGCATGCACTTCCACGCCAAGGGCGACTGCGGCGACATGAAGTTCCTCAACAGCGGCGCCCACATCAATCATGCCGCCATGCCCCATCCGCACGGCCTCTTGAACCCGGGCGGCCCGGACATGGGCGACCTGCCCAATATCTTCGTCGGCGCCGACGGGACCGCCGAGGCCCAGGTCTTCACCAGCCTGGTCATGTGGTCGGGCGAAGGCAGCCTGACCGACGCCGACGGCTCGGCCCTGGTCTTCCACGCCAACGCCGACGACCACACCACCCAGCCCATCGGCGGCGCCGGCGACCGCATCGCCTGCGCGGTGATTAAATAGGCCTGCGCAACGTCGGCTCGCCGCCATAGCGGCGGGCCTTTTTGCGAAACGATTGCAGGTGCTTAGCCGCCGGAACCTTGGCGCGCCACGGCCCGTTGGATGGGGGAACCCCCGCAATGGAGACTACCCGTGGCCCAGACTGAAAAACCCGACGCTATCGCCCTGCTGAAGGCCGACCACCGCAAGGTGGAGGAGCTGTTCGCCGCCTATGAGGGCGCCAAGACTTCCGGCCGCAAACAGGCTCTGGCGGAAGAAATCTGCATGGAGCTGACCGTCCACACCAAGATCGAGGAGGACGTCTTCTACCCCGCCTGCGAGGGCGCGGTGGAAGAGGACCTGCTGCAGGAAGCCTATGTCGAGCATGACGGCGCCAAGGTGCTGATCGCCGAGATCGAAGCCGGCGGCCCGGGCGACGAATTCTACGACGCCAAGGTCAAGGTGCTGTCGGAGATGATCGAGCACCACGTCGAGGAAGAGGAAAAGCGCGTCGAGGGCATGTTCGCCCAGGCCCGCAAGGCCGGCCTCGACATGGACGCCCTGGGCGAAAAGATGCTCGCCGAGAAGGAAGCGCTGATGGCCCGCTACAAGGCCGAAGGCACGCCCCGGCCGGAAACCCTCACCCTGGGCGGCACCACCCTGGCGTAAAGCCAGCGCGCGGGCTGGACCTAGCGCTCCAGCCCGCGCCGCACCGCCCCTGTCAGCAGAGCCAGGTCCTCGTCGCCGATCACCAGGGGCGGGGTCAGATAGACCACCTTCCCCATCGGCCGGATCCAGCAGCCCAGCTCGACGAAGCGCGCGCAAAGCGGTCCGCGCTCGACGGGCCTGTCCAACTCCACCACCCCGATCGCCCCCAGCACCCGCACGTCAACGACGCCCGGCAGGCTCCGGCACGCCTCCAGCCCCGCGCGCAGCCCCGCCTCGATCCGCGCCACGTCGGCCTTCCAGGCCCCCGTCTCGAACAGGTCCAGGCTGGCGTTGGCGGCGGCGCAGGCCAGGGCGTTGGCCATGAAGGTCGGGCCGTGCATCAGCGCCTTGTCGGGGTCCTCCGACCGGAAGGCGGAAAACACGCGCGCGTTCGCCACCGCCGCCGACAGCGGCAGGGTCCCCCCCGTGAGGGCCTTCGACAGGGTGACGATGTCGGGCTCGATCCCCGCCGCTTCCATGGCGAACATGGTCCCTGTGCGGCCAAAGCCGGTGAAGATCTCGTCTAAGATCAGCAGCACCTCGTGCTTGTCGGCCAGCCTCCGCAGGCGGCGCAGCACCTCGGGCTCGTGGAAGATCATCCCGCCCGCACCCTGCACCAGCGGCTCGACCAGTATCGCGGCGATCCCGCCTGCCTGCTCGGCCAGCAGGGCGTCCAGCGCCGCCACGCTAGCGTCGTCGCGCGGCAGGTCGGCCAGCACCTGCTGCGGGAACACCCCCTTGAACAGGCCGTGCATCCCCTCCTCCGGGTCGCAGACACTCATGGTCGCCAGGGTGTCGCCGTGATAGCCGCCGCGGAAGCTGAGGAACTTCGTCCGCCCCGCCACGCCGCGGTTGAGCCAGTATTGCACCGCCATCTTCATGGCGATCTCCACCGCCACCGAACCGCTCTCGGCGAAAAAGATGTGGCCCAGGTCGCCGGGCAACAGCTTGGCCAGCCGCGCCGCCAGCCGGTAGGCCTGCTCATGCGCCAGCCCGCCGAACATCACGTGCGGGGCGCGCGCCAACTGCTCGGTGACGGCCTTGGCGATGTGCGGATGGTTGTAGCCGTGGCACGCGGTCCACCAGGAGGCGATGCCGTCCACCAGGGCGCGGCCGTCCTCCAGATACAGGCGCACGCCGTCGGTGCGCGCCACGGCCAGCGGCTGCGCGGCGCCCTTCATCGGCTGATAGGGGCGCCAGACGTGGGGCTCGCCCTCCTGCAGCCAATCCGCCATTCGTCTCCCTTTCGCGCTCCAGGCTTGGTATGCCGGTGCGCATGGACAGCCTGCAAGCCTTTGCGCGTCACAAGCTGGCGGGGCTGGAAGCCCTGTCGCTGCGGCGAACTCCGGTCGAGACCGCCCGGCGCGAAGGCCTGTGGGTCGAGCGCGGCGGCCGCCGCCTGCTGTCGTTCAGCTGCAACGACTACCTGGGCCTGACCCACCACCCGGCGGTGATGGACGCCGCCATCCGCGCCATCCAGGACCACGGCGCCGGGGCCGGCGCCGCCCGGCTGGTCACCGGCGACCACCCGCCGCTGGAAGCGCTGGAAACGGCCCTGGCCGCGCTGAAGGGCACGGACGCCGCCTGCGTGTTCGGCTCCGGCTTCCTCGCCGCCATCGGCACGATCCCCGCCGTGGTCGGCGCCGGTGACGTCGTGCTGCTCGACGCCCTGGCCCACGCCAGCCTGCACGCCGGCGCCAAGCTCTCAGGCGCCGAGGTGCTGACCTTCCGCCACAACGACGCCGCCGATCTGGCATCCCAGCTCAAGACCCAGCGCTTCACCGCCCGCCGGGCCCTGGTGGTGACCGAGGGCGTCTTCTCCATGGACGGCGACGTCGCGCCGCTGGACGCCATCAGCGCCGTCTGCGTCGCCCAGGACGCCTGGCTGATGGTCGACGACGCCCACGCGGTCGGGGTGATCGGCGACGGGCGCGGCTCCAGCGCCGCCTATCCGGGCGCGAAGGTCGACCTGCAGATGGGCACCCTGTCCAAGGCCCTGGCCAGCTACGGCGGCTATGTCTGCGCCGGCGCCGACGTGGTCGCCTTGCTGAAGACCCGCGCCCGGTCCAGCGTCTTCTCCACCGCCCTGCCCCCGGCCAGCACCGCCGCCGCCCTGGCCGCCATCGAGGTGATCCTGGCCGAGCCGCGGCGTGTGGCGTCGGTCCTCGCCAAGGCCCGCGCCTTCACCGCGGCCGCCGGCTTGCCGCAAGCGGAGAGCGCCATCGTCCCCATCCTGCTCGGCTCGGCCAAGGCCGCCCTGGCCGCCCAGGCGGCGCTGGAGGAACAGGGCCTGCTGGCGATGGCCATCCGCCCGCCCACCGTGCCGAAAGGGACCGCCCGTCTGCGCTTGGCCTTCAGCTCCGTCCACCCCGACGCCGAGATCGAGCGCCTGGCCGCCGCGGTGAAACAGCTGTGAGCGCGCTCTTCATCACCGGCGCCGGCACCGAGGCCGGCAAGACCCTGACCGCCTGCGGCCTGATCGCCGCCGCGCGCGCGATGGACAGGAGCGTCGGCGCCTTCAAACCGGTGTCGAGCGGGTTCGACCCCGCCCGGGCCGAGACCAGCGACGCCGGCCGCCTGCTCGCGGCCCTTGGCCTTCCGCTGACGGAGCGGACCATCGATGACATCGCCCCGCTGCGGTTCACCGCCCCGCTGTCGCCGCCCGACGCCGCGCGGCGCGAAGCGCGGTTCCTGTCGCTGTCTGACCTGGAGCGCCTGTGCCGCGAGCGCATGGCGGCCGAAAGCGGCCTTCTGTTGATCGAGGGCGCCGGCGGCGTCATGTCGCCGATCGCCGACGATGGGCTGAACTTAGACCTCATAGTCCGGCTGGATCTGCCGGTGGTGCTGGCGGCCGCCAACTATCTGGGGGCGATCAGCCACATCCTGACCGCGCTGGGGGTTCTACGCGTCAAACGGCTGCGAGTGCTGGCGGTGGTGCTGCACGATCTGGAAAGCGGCGAGCCTGATTCGGCCGACACCGCGACATCCTTGCGGCGCTACGCTCTTGGTGTGCCGATCCTGACCGGAACGGCCTGGGAAAACGCCCTGCTGGACCTCGCCGCCGCCGGGGGGTGACCCCAGGCCGCGCGGCTGGCGCTCCAGTAGTTCCACACCGCGGCGCAGACCGCGCCGGCGAGGCCGGCAACCATCCACGGCGCCCCGGCGCGCGCCATGCCCGTGCCGGCAATCTCGGAGATCAGGCCGCCCCCGGCGCAGGCCAGGTAGAAGCCGACCAATCCCTGCCACATCGCCACCCCGCTCAGGCGCAGGTCGCGGAAGGTCAGGGCGTTGTTGAGGAAGAAGTTGCCGGTCATGGCCACGGCCACCGCCCCGAGCTGAGCGGCCCAGAACGGCGCCCCCGCCAAGGTCAGGGCCAGCAGGGCCAGCATGTGGCTCAGCACCCCGGTGGCGCCGACGATGGCGAACATCACGAACCGCGCCGGGATCAGGCCGCGCGTGCGCGCCTGGGCCAGCTGTCCGGCGAGCTCCGCCATCACCCGCAGGTCGAGCTTGGAGTCCCCGCCGATGCGCGTTCCCAGCCGGGTCGGCGTCTCCACCACCGTGGGGCGGCGCGGGCCGCAGGCCAGGATGTCGGCCAGGATTTTGAAGCCGATGCCGCTCAGGCGCGGCCGCGCGGCCAGGTACCAGTCGCGGCGCATGACGAAGAGGCCGCTCAGGGGGTCGGTCACGGCCGCCCCGATCAGGGCGCGCGACGCGAGCGTACCAGCCTGGCTGATGACCTGCCGCAGGCCCGAAAGGCCTGTCTGCGCCCCCGCCAGGTAGCGGCTGCCGACCGCCACGTCAGCCTCGCCGATCTGCGCTACCAGGCGGGCGACCACTTGCGGATCGTGCTGGCCGTCGCCGTCCATGATCGCCAGCAGGTCGCCCCGCGCGGCGTCCCAACCGGCAATGGCGGCGCTGGCCAGGCCGTAGCCGTGCCGGCGGCGGATCAGGCGGATACGGCTATCGTCCAGGGCGATGCCGCGCACCACGTCGCCGGTCGCCTCGTCGGCGGAATCGTCGACGATGATGATCTCGAACTTACGTCCGCTCAGTGCCGCGCGCGCGCCGCCCAGCACGCGGCCGATCGAGGCGGCCTCGTCCAGGGTGCAGATCACCAGCGAGATGTCGGGCCGGCCAAGCGTGTGCGGAATTTCGAACATCCCGATCTTGTAGGGCCTGCGTCCTTCGCGCGCCGTTAAGCGGCATGCTTAAGCGGGTGTGAACTCCTGGGGCCTCATGCTCACGTCATGACAGAGGCCGCCGCCCGCCCGCCCAGCTCGATCCTGCCGTTGGCCGCCGGCCTGGCGGTGTTCGCCCTGACCCTGGCCGCCTCCGCCGTGCTCAACGACGGCGACACGTGGTGGCACGTCCGCGCCGGGCAATGGATGATCGACCATCGCGCGGTGCTGCACCACGACCTCTGGTCCTACACCCTGCCCGGCCAGCCCTGGTCGACCCACGAATGGCTGAGCGAAGTGCTGATGGCCTTGGCCTTCAACGCCGCCGGCTGGGCCGGGGTGATGGGCCTGATCGCCGCCTGCGCCGGATCGGCCGCCTTTCTGCTGGCGCGCGGCCTGTCGCGTTCCATGACCGGCCTTGGCCTCGCCGCCACCGCCATCGTCGCCCTGGCCTGCGCCGGGCCGGTGCTGCTGGCCCGGCCGCACATCATCGCCTTGCCCCTGCTGGTGCTTTGGGCCGACGGCCTGATCGCCGCGCGCGCGCGCGGCGAAGCCCCGCCCTGGTGGATGCTCGCCGTCATGGTGTTGTGGGCCAACCTGCACGGCGGCTATTTCTTTGGCCTGGCCCTGATCGGCCCCTTCGCACTCGAGGCTCTGGTCGCCGCGCCCGGAAATCTGCTGGAGCGGATCAAGGCGGTGAAGGGCTGGATCGTCTTCGGCGTCGCCGCCCTGCTGGCGGCCCTGATCACCCCACACGGGGTCGAGGGCCTGCTGTTCCCGTTCAAACTGCTAAGCCTCACGGCGCTTTCGGGCGTGCAGGAATGGCGCGCCGCCGACTTCACCCGGCTCGAACCGCTGGAAATCGCCATCCTCGCCGCCGTCGCCGTGTGTCTCGGGCGCGGCGTGAAGGTCCCGCCCGTGCGGCTGGGGGTGCTTCTGCTGCTGCTGCACATGGCCCTGCAGCACACCCGTCACCAGCTATTGCTCGGCGTGGTGGTGAGCATGATCCTGGCCCAACCGCTGGCTCAAGCGATGGGGCAAACCGTCGTGCAATCGGCGAAACCGAGACGCTGGCTGGCGCCCGCCGCCGTCGTCCTCGCCGCAGCGCTGCTCATCGTCCGCCTCACCGTCCCGGTGACGCGCGGCGACGGCCCGGTCGCTCCTGTAGCCGCCCTGGCCAGCGTCCCCGACGCCGTCCGCGCGACGCCGGTGCTGAACGAATACGGCATGGGCGGCTACCTGATCTGGCAGGGCGTGAAGCCTTTCGTCGACGGCCGCACCGACTTCTACGGCGACGATTTCATGGCCCGCTACTACGCCGCCACCGCGCCGGACAAGGCGGCGCTCGACGCGCTGCTGGCCCGCTGGAAAGTGCGCTGGACGATCCTGTCGCCGGGCAATCCGCTGGCGGCCATGATGGACCAACGCCCCGGCTGGCGGCGGAGCTACGCCGACCGCTTCGCCGTCGTCCACATCCTAGAGTAGGGCGCCGCGCCCGCTGGTGACCTCGTCGTAGCGGTGCACCCGCACGGCCATCACCAGGCCGAAACCGATCATCACCGTCAGCATCACCGTGCCGCCGTAGGAAAGCAGCGGCATCGGCACCCCCACCACCGGCGCCAGGCCCATCACCATCGCGCCATTGATCATCACATAGAGGGTGAAGGTGGCGGTCACCCCGGCGGCGGCCAGGCGGCCGAAGTGGCTGTGGCTGATCGAGGCGATGCGCAGGGCCATGAAGATCACCGCCGCATAGAGGAACAGCACGCTGATGCAGCCGACGAAACCGAACTCCTCCGCCAGGGTGGCGAAGATGAAGTCGGTCTGTTTCTCCGGCAGGAAATTGAGCTGGCTCTGCGAGCCGAGCCCGAAACCGCGTCCCATCAGCCCGCCGGACCCGAGGGCGATCTTCGACTGCAGGATGTGATAGCCGGACCCCGAGGGATCGCTTTCGGGATCGAGGAAGGTCAGGATCCGCTTGCGCTGATAGTCGTGCAACACGAACAGCACGAACGGCGGGATCGCGACCAGTGCGGCGACGATCGCCGCGCCCACCACCCGCAGCGACAGTCCGGCCAGAACCATCATGGCCGCGCCGGTGGAGGCGATCAGCACCGCCGTCCCGAGATCCGGCTGGTGCGCCACCAGCAGCACCGGAAGGCCGATCAAGCCCAGCGGGATCAGCAGCCGCCAGGAGAACTGCGCCTTGTGCGGCGGCAGGCCGTGGTAGAAACGCGCCAGGGCCAGCACCAGGCCGATCTTCATGATCTCGGACGGCTGCAGCCGCACCGGCCCAAGCTGCAGCCAGCGCTGCGCGCCCAGCGAGATGTCGCCGACCACCTCCACCGCCACCAGAAGCGCCAGGCCGATCGCATAGACCGGATAGGCGGCGACGAACCACACCCTGAGGCTGATCATGGCCAGGACGATCGTCAGCACGAAACAGGCTGAGAAGCGCAGCACATGCGGCGCGGCCCACGGGGTCCAGGACCCGCCGGCCACCGAGAACAGCATCAGCCCGCCGGCGCCGGCGATCAGGCAAAGCGCCAGGCAGAAGGTCCAGTCGATCTCCAGGAACTTCGATATCGGCCGGTCGCGCTCGCCCGGCCGGGTCAGGGCGCTGGCGGTCATGTCGGCAATCCGGAGGGAGCGGCCACGGCGTCGTTGGGCGCTACGCCCTCGGCGATGTCGCCGATCTCCGGCAGCGGCAGGGGCTGTTCGATGCGGGCGCGGACCTCGGGGTCCTTCAGCAGGGCGACGCGCATCACCTCGCGGGCGCGCGGCGCGCCGGCGGTGCCGCCGCCCAGGCCGCCGTGCTCGATGATCACGGAGACCGCATAGCGCGGGTCGTCCACCGGAGCGAATGCCACGAACAGGTTATGGTCCTTCAGCTTCCACTGCACGCTGGCGCTGTTGCGCGAGGCGGCGTTGTCGTAGGAGCGCACCTGGGCCGTGCCGGTCTTGCCGGCCATCTTCACCTCGCCCAGCCCGAGCTGGCTCTGGCGGTAGGCGGTGCCGGAGGCGTCGTTGGCCACCGCCGCCATGCCGGCGCGGACGATTTCCAGATGCTCGTGCGGGAACGGCAGGTCGGGCGCCGCGTCGCCGCGCGGCTGGTCCACCCCGCCGACCGACTTGATCAGCCGCGGGTTCAGCGCCTTGCGCCCGTTGGCCAGCCGCGCGGTCATCACCGCCAGCTGCAGGGCGTTGACCTGCACATAGCCCTGGCCGATGCCGTAGCTCAGGGACTCGCCGGGAAACCACTTCTGGTTGGCCGGATTGCTCTTGAAGTAGGCCTTCTTCCACGCCGTCGACGGAATGGTGCCCTTCTTCTGGCCGCTGATGCCGATGTCGAATTCGTGGTTGAATCCCATCGCCTCGGCGGCGGCGGCGATCTTGTCCGGGCCTATGCGCACCGCGGTCTGGTAGAAATAGACGTCGCAGCTGTTTTTGATCGCGTTGTGCATGTCCTGGGCGCCGTGCCGGCCCCAGCAGCGGAACGTGCGGCCGCCGAAATACCAGCCGCCGTTGCAGACGACATGGGCGGCGGGATCGACCCCCGCGCTCAGCGCCGCCAGGGCGACGGTGGGCTTGAAGGTCGAGCCTGCGGGAAACAGGCCGGTCAGCGCCTTGTCCAACAGCGGCCGGCGCTCGTACTCGGCCAGGGCCTTGTACTCGGGCGTCGTCAGGCCGCGCACGAAGCGGTTGGCGTCGAAGCTGGGGGCGGAAACCATGCACAGCACATCGCCCGTGCGGCAGTCCATCATGACGATGGCGCCGCTCTCGTTGCCCATCACCTCCAGGGCGCGGTTCTGGATGTCGGCGTCGAGGGTGAGGCGCACCTCCTTGCCGGCGGTGGCGGGGATGTCGCCGCCCGGGTCCATCTTGACCACCCGGCCCGCGGCGTCGACCTCGGCCTTGGTGGCACCGGCGCGGCCCCGCAGCGGAGAGTCGAACGCCCGCTCCACGCCCTGGCGGCCGATGCGGAAGCCGGGGTTGAGCAGCACCGGATCGGGGTTGGGCCCGGCGGCGGCCAGGTCGCGGTCCGACACCTTGGCGACATAGCCGATCACGTGGGCGAAGGCGCCGCCGAACGGATAGACCCGCACCTCGCCCATGTCGGCGGTGACGCCGGGCAGTTCGGGGGCGCGGATATTGACCCGGCTGAACTCCTCCCAGGTCATGTCTTCCATCACGCTCACCGGCTGCTTGAGTGGCGCGCGCTTGATGTCCTTCTTCAGCCGTTCGATGTGGTCGGGGCCCAGCGGCACCAGCTGCGCCAGCTCGTCGACGGTCTTGTCGATGTCCATGCCCCGGTCGCGCGCCACCAGCAGGCGGAAGTTGGGGCGGTTGGAGGCCAGGGACACGCCGTTGCGGTCGAGGATCAGCCCGCGCGGTGGCGGCACGAGCTGGAAATTGAATTGGTTGCCCGCCGCCAGCTTCTGGTAGCGCTGCGCCTGCACCAGCTGCAGATAGGCCAGGCGTCCGGCCAGGGCGGTCAGACCGATCCCCGCCAGCCCGCCCATCAGGAAGGCGCGGCGGTGGAACACCCCCTGCCGCTCGTTGACCTCGCTGAAGAAGATGGACGGTTCGGCCATCTAGTGTCCCGAATTACGAAGCACCCACACTATCGGAATCTCACGTCCGCGTCCTCGAACCTGTCGATCAGGCGATGGGCGAAAGGAAACAGCAGGACCGTGGCCAAAAATTGCCAGAACACCGCCAGGATGCTGGGCTGAGCCAGGCTGTCGAGCATGCTGAACAGGTAGCCGGCCAGCATGGCCACGCCCGCCGCGCCGGCGAACCAAGCCCACATCATCGGCCGGCTCTGGCCGGTCATCATGTTGCGCATGGTCAGCGCCACCGCGTAGGCGCTGAGCAGCGAGAGGCCCCACAGCCCCATCGGCCCGCCCCAGAACAGATCGAGGAACACCCCCAGCACCAGCACCCCGAACGGCGCCAGGACCGACGGGCGGATCACCGCCCAGGCGAAGGCCGGCACCATGGCGAACACCGGCTCGGGCAGACGCAGGCCGAAGATGTGCAGCGGGGCGGCGAACAGGTAGGTGGCGCCGATCGCCATCAGGGCCGGCAGCATCAGCCAGCGCCAGGGTTTGAGCGGCCGGGCGGCGGTCAGGCTCATAGCCAGGCCTTGAGCACGAACAGGGTGGTCGGCACCTCCGTCCGCGCCGGGGGCGGCGGTGGCGGTGGCGGCGCGGGGGCGGCGGCGGCTGGGGCGGCGGGCGCGGCGGCGGTTGGC
>CANJOB010000063.1 GCA_947475655.1 Caulobacterales bacterium
GCCTATCCCAACCGATTCTACGCGATGGCCACCGTGGCCGTGCAGCACCCGGAACTGGCTGCCGCCCAGTTGGAAGATGCGGTGACGCGGCGCGGCCTGCGTGGCGTCTCACTCGGCTGCACCGTCGCCGGCGAGGAACTGGCCTCGCCCCGGTTCGATCCGTTCTGGAAGAGGTGCGAAGAGTTGCAGACCACGGTGTTCCTGCACCCGCAGGACAGCGCCGCCGTCACCGGCGTGGCCAAGCGCGTGCAGGGGGCGGGATCGCTGGCCAATGTCATCGGCAATCCGCTGGAGACCACCATCGCCCTGTCGCATCTGATCTTCGAGGGGACCTTGGACCGTTTCCCGGGCTTACGGATCTGCGCCGCCCACGGCGGGGGTTACCTGCCCTCCTACGTCGACCGCTCTGACCATGGCTGCGTCGCCAATCCCGCGACCTGCCCGCCGAGCAATCCGGTGCTCAAGAAGAAGCCGTCCGAGTATATGCGGCAGATCTACGTCGACGCGCTGGTCTTCACGCCGGAGGCCACGCGGCACCTGGCGGCGGTGGTGGGTCCGCGCCGCCTGATGATCGGCACCGATTCCCCCATTCCCTGGATACAGAATCCGGTCGAGGTCGTGCTGGCCACCCCGGGCCTGACCAACGACGACAAGATCGCTATCCTCGGCGGCACCGCCCGCAGGATGCTGAACATCCCCGCCTAGGGCTGCGGCCAGAGAACCGGGAAATCCGCGCCCTGCAACGGCTCGCCGTCCTGGCGTTCGCCCTCGAACTCGTTGATCGAGAACGGCCGGTTCAGCCAGGTTACGCCGTCGCCCGGGAAGCGGATCGTGTGCACCCGGCGCCGGGCTCCCGTCGAACCGTTCGGTCCCGCCTTATGCAGGGTGAGCAGGTGGTGGAAGACCACATCCACGGGCTGCAGGTCGAAGGTGACGGTCGGGTAGCGCCTGGGATCGGCCTCGATGTCCGGCGGCGGGCCATCGAACGACTCTTCGGGCATCTGCTGGTCGGCCGTGGTCGGGCCGAACATGACTGGCTGGAACATCTTGCCCCAACGGTGTGAACCCAGGGCATAGCTCATCGCCCCCGATTTCTCGTTCGCCGGATCCAGCGCGATCCAGACCGAGCAGACGTTACGGCCATCGATCGGGAAATACGGCAGGTCCTGGTGCCAGGGCGTCGGTTCCGGCGAGGACGGCTCCTTCACGAACATGGTGCGTTGTACATCCGCACCTGGCGGCTGCCCATGACGGCTCCGGCGGCCTCCGCGATCCTGGACTCGAAGGCGAAACGCCTAAAGCCAGCGAAGTTCCTCCAGAGGTGCGGTTCGACGATGTAGGTGTGGTTTGAATTGACCTTCGAGCGCGGGGTGGGAGCGGCGATGACGATATCGACCCACTCGCGGAGGTGTTCCACCCACGCCGGATCAACCAGTCCACGTAGGCAGGCCACCCCGTTCTCGGCGAAGGTTTCGGCCACGCCCGGCCCAAGACCGGCGTAGTCCAGTTGGCGCGCTTTCACATCGTCCATATGATCGCTCCTACCAGCTCAATCCGCCTGGAAGCGCTTCAGCCCTAAGCGCCGCTAACGCTCCTCGGCACGGGCATCACGACATAGACGTTGCCGGTTTCCGTGACGGTTGTGTTCAGGTCGCAGACGACCTTGCCGTTCTTCTTCTCCGTCAGCTTGCCGGCGTAGAAGGCGTCGATCAGGTTGAGTTCGTTGTTCCAGTCCTTGTAGCCGCCGTAAGTGAATTCGGTCACCACGCCGCCTTGGCGGACCTCGATGCGCTCGGCTTGGAACTGGTCGTTCAGGGTCGCCTTGGCGATCGCGCCGGGCACGCCGGGGATCGGGTAGGTCAGGGTCGGCTTGTTCCCGTTCCAGGTGACGGTGGTCTTGTCGCCGCCCATGGCCGCCGCCTTGGGCGCACCCTGCGGACCTGACCACAAACGGATCAGGCGCTCATTGAGCAGGTCCTTGCGCGGCGTGGCCTTGCCGACGCCTTCCACCAGTCCCGCGCCCATCATGTCCTCGTCCCAGGCGTAGGCGCCGCTGACGACCTCGATGGCCTTGCGCTCCTGGCCGTTGGCCAGTTTGCAGGTGTACTGAATCCGCGAGCCGCTCTTCAGATAGTTGTTGCTGACGCGATAGGCGCTGAGCGCGCACGGCTGTCCGCCCAGCATGATCGTTCCCGTCGCCTGGTGCTCGAGCGTCGACACCAGTTCCATCTCCTGCGCCCCGCGCAGCATGCCCATGTACCACTGCCAGTGGAAGATCGTGGCGCGAAGGTCCTTGGCGTCGGCGGCGGGACGGTACTGCCCCGGCACCACGCCGCGTTGCGCGAGCGCCATGGGCGCGGCCAGGACGGACAACACGCCAACGGCGGCCGCGAAAGCGAATTTCGTTTTCATCATTTTTTCCTGCGTCCCCAGAGCCTTCCATCTGGAAGGCTCTAGATTCAAAAAGTTTGAGCGTGCTCGAGCGGCGAACCGCTTACACTTCGCCTAACCTGCTCTAGTGGCGGATCTGATTGACCATGTTGTCGGAGTCGTAATCCTTGCACGGAGTCGCCTCGGCGATCGGCTGGGGATTGCGGTTCAGGGGAAGATGCAGCGTGTCCATCTTCCAGGGCTCGAGGAACGCACCCGGATCGTCGACCGTCACATCATAGGTCAGCACGTCGCCGTCACGGCTCAGGCGCTCGATGACGTGCTTCTGGTCGGTGCTGAACAGTCCGCCAACCTTGAGCCAGGTTTCGTCGTTGAAGCCGACGGTGTCGATCACCAGCGTGTCGCCTTCCCACTTGGCCACGGAATCGCCCAGGAACGTGATGTCCACGGCCTTGATCGGATCATGCGGCCGACCGTCGGTCGGGATCGTCCTGAAAACAGACTCGGTGCTGAAGGCGAACCCGGCGGCGTAGAACAGGATAATCTCGTTCGGCATCTGCACGATGCGCGTCGGCGGGCCCATGCGGGGAATGCCCAGCGACTGGCACTTATAGACCGGATCTTCCTTGTTGGTGTTCATGTCCAGGTACTGCACCCGGTCCCAGAACTCAGGCTTGTAAAGAGGCTGGTTGGGAAAGCCGCGGAAGGTGAACTCGCCGTCGATCGACTGATTCTTGCGTTCGTCGCACTCGACCTGATTGGGCGCGCAACGGCGGGACGGAAACAAGTCGCCCTCCTCTGTCGCCGCGGCGCCAAGCCCCGGAAGTCCCGCCGCGGTTGCGGGCGCCGCCGGAGCCCGCGGGGCCGGAAGCGGCCCGCCGGCGCGCATGGCGCTCAGGTCCGGGGCCGCCTCCCCGCGGTCCATGATGTAGCGGATGTTGCCGCCGCTCCAGTAACCGCTCAGATCCGGCTTGCCGTCGGCGGCGCGCGGAGTGGTGATCAGGCCTTGCGCCGCCGCGCTGGTGGCCAATCCGGTCAGGGCGACAACGGCGGCGGCCGCCAGAAGGCGCATATGAGAGGGAGTCATGGGCTCTGTCCTGTAGGTTACGCCGGTGGCGGTCCGAAGGTTTGGCGGCGCAAGCCCATCCCTGGTCCCGTCCGCTTTTGCGGCCGAGACTAGAGCGTTACATCATACAAAAAAAGGGCTTTTGCGGGGTGGCCGGTTTGTCAGCCCTCGTCCTCGACCCGGTTGCGCAGCCGCCCCACCGCCTCGACGTCGACTTCGACCACCTCGCCGGGTTTGAGCCAACGCGGCGGCGTCTTGCGCGAACCTACCCCGCCGGGCGTGCCGGTGGCGATGACGTCGCCGGCGCGAAGAACTGTGATTTTGGTGATGTAGGCGATGATCTCGGCGATGCTGAAGATCATCTCGCTGGCGCGCGCCGTCTGCAGCCGCTCGCCGTCGATGAAGGTCTGCAAGGCGATGTCGGTCCGGCCGATCTCGTCAGGCGTGACGATCCACGGACCCATGGCGCCGGAACGCCAGAAGTTCTTGCCGGCGGTGACGGTGTGCTTCTGGTACTCGCGCACGCTTCCGTCCATGAAGCAGCTATAGCCGGCCACTATGGCCATGGCGTCCTTTGCTGCGACGTGGCGGTGGGTCCCGCCACCGATCACCACCGCGATCTCGCCCTCATAGTCGAAGGTCTCGGAGACCTTGGGCCGGATGATTGCCTCCTCGTGCGCCACAAGCGTCTCGATGGTGCGCTTGAACAGGCGCGGAGTTTCCGGCGCCTCGGCCTTTATCTCTCCCGCGTGTTCCCGATAGTTCACGCCGGCGCAGATGATCTGGGCGGTGGGATCGACCGGCACGGCGAGCACGACGCTCGACAGCGGCACGCTCTCCTGCGAACCGCGCAGCAGGGTGTTCAGTTCGTCCAGGCTCTTGCCGCCGAGCGTGAACGGGCTGTCGTCGGCCCGGCCGTGCCGCCAGGAGCCGATGATCTTGACGTCGTTTCCAACCAGAACGCCTTCCGCGTTCGCATCCTTGCGCGCGATCTTCACGAGCTTCATCGGCTTACTTTCCTCAGGCTGGCTTTTAGCTTTGTTCCACGGCGGCAGGACGCGATCGCCGCGATACGAGGGCGACGCAGGTCGCGCCGATGCACAGGGCGCAGGCGACGAAGGCGAGCGCCGCCGCCCAGTTACCGGTGGCGTCGCGCAGCGAGCCGATGACCAGGGGCCCGAACGTCGTGCCGGTGACGCCGATGCTGTTGACCAGGGCGATGCCGATCGGCCGCGATTTGGGCGACAGATAGTTGGCTGGCAGGGTCCAGAAAATCGCCTGCGCCGAGAACGCACCGACCGAACAGGCGATCAGCCCGACCATCCGCAGGGTCGGGTCTTCCAGCGAGGCGATGACGATCCAGCCCGTCGCCGCGAGCAGCATCGGCAACACCGTGTGCCAGCGCCGCTCCTGCAGGCGGTCCGAGCGCCGGCCCCATATCGGCATCAGAAGGATGGTGACGAAGGACGGGATGGCGGCGATCAGGCCGACCAGGGCGAAGCTCTGGTTGGGAACAAGGCTGCGGACAATCTGAGGCACCCACATCGAATTGGTGCTCAGGGAAATCACAAGGCCCATATATGCGAAGGACAGCAGCATGATCGGCGGGCTGAACAGCTCGCGCCTGAGCGTGCGGCCGACGTTCTTGGTCACTACCGACATGTCGGCGCGCTCCAGGGCCGTATGCAGGACTTCCTTCTCGCGCGCCGAAAGCCAGGCGGCCTTCGCCGGATTGTCCGACAGGTAGAAATATGCGGCCACCCCCAGGATAACCGACGGGATGCCTTCCAGGAGGAACAGCCAGCGCCACCCGGCAAGGCCGAGGAAACCGTCCATCTGCAGGATCAGCCCCGACACGGTCGACGCGAACAGGATCGTCACCGGCTGGGCCATGATGAACAGCGCACTGGCCCGCGCCCGGTAGACCGGAGGGAACCAGTAGGTCAGGTAAAGTAGGATACACGGCATGAAGCCGGCCTCGGCGAGGCCCAGCAAGGCTCGCAGCGCATAGAGCGAATTGGGCCCGACCGCGAACATGGTGGCGCAGGAGATCAATCCCCACGGAATCATGATCCGTGGAATCCACAGCCGCGCGCCGACGCGGGGCATCATCATGTTGCTGGGAACTTCCGCCAGCACATAGGCGACGTAGAAGACGGTGTTCGCGAGCCCGAACATGGTGGCGGTGAGGCCGAGGTCGGTGTTCATCGTCAAGGCCGCGAAACTGATGTTTATGCGGTCGAGGTAGGAGCAGATGAAAAGCAGGACCAGGAACCACATGATCCGCCGATAGACCTTGCGGACGACCTGCTCCTCTTCCGTGCGTTCGTTTTCTTTGGGCAACGGATCCCCTCCCCGAGGATGCTGTTTGGCGCTGGCTCGAAGGCGGGCTTCTTCAGCCCGGCGTGCGCAGCCAGCCGAGCTTGTGCATCACCGGTTCGTCGGTGACGCGCAGCAGGTGGGCGCGACCCCCCTGCGCCCTGTGGCTGTGCTCACGCCAGCTCGGCGCGACGAACACGTCGCCGCGGGTCCAGGCGAATACCTGCCCATCGATGATGGACTGGCCCTCGCCGTCGATGACCGCGTAGATGTTGCTAGCCGTGGTCCGGAGCGCCGGTGTCGCCTCGCCGGGCTCGAGCCGCCGGACGTGCAGGGCGATGGTGTCGAGGGCGGGCGCGCCCAGCTCCACCTCCGGCCCGTCCGCGGCGTCGAGCCGCGCCATGGTTTCCGCCAAGGGGAAAACCACCGGCGACCGGTGAGCGTCACCGCGAGGATTTTCAACCCCATCCTTGGGATATTCCAGAAACATCGGCTCGAGCAGCTGCACGAGCGGCGCGTCGAGGACGTCGATCCAATAGGCGCTGACATCGCCCTCATTGGCATGCCCGTGCCAGCACCAGTTCGGCGTGAGCACCACGTCGCCGGGCAGCATGCGGATCTTTTCGCCCTGGACGATGGTGAAGGTGTCCGGGCCGGCGTCGACGATGAGCCTGAGCGCGTTGGGGCTGTGGCGGTGGCTGCGCGCGGTCTCGTGCGCCTTGACCATCTGGTAGGCCGCCACCAGGGCGCGCGAAGTTCCGTATGCGTTGCCCTCGGCCGGGTTGGTGAGGATCAGGTTCCGACGTTCGGCCAGGTCGGTGCCGATCAGGCGGCCAGCCACGTCGAGCGCGGCCTTGGCGGTGCGATAGGACCAGTGCGCGGGAACCAGGGTCTTGCGCGGCGACGGCCAGAGCGAAGGCTCAGGCTTGTTCCACCCAGGCCCCATGCCCTCCCGCTTCAGGACCGGATACAGCGCCTCAAGGGAGGAGATGCCCGACAGGGTCCTGGTCGAATCGGCTTTGACGTCATCCAGCATTGTTTTGACTTATGGTTTGCAGAGCGGACGCGGGCGCACCGTGGCGCGCGGCAAGGGGACGGTCAACCCCGCCTAGGGTTTGCCGCCGCCCGTCACGCGGGCCACCCAAAGTTCCCACGGCCGCTCCGGCGGGACGGGGCGTTCGGCCTCGAACGCATTGAGCCCGTTGGGCTTGCCCAACCTCAGGCTCTCGAGCTGGGCCTGGGCGTTGAGCCGGGCATAGACGGCGCGGAACACCGTGGTCGGAATATCTGGCCCGGCCACCGCCATGCCGTGGCCGCGAAGCAGCACGACGCTGCGGTCGCCCATGCTCTTGGCCATGGCCGCGCCGATTTTCGCGGTGTTCACCAGGGTGCCGTTCCGCTCACCCTCTGAGTCGCGGATATCGAACACCGGGGTCGGGGCGGAGCCGAGAAACCCGGCGGTCGAGATCGTGGCGACCATCGGCGTATCGGTCAGGCTGAACGGCAGGACTTCGGACGAATGGCTGTGGATCGCCGACTTCACGTCCGGCCTGGCGCGATAGATCTCGCCGTGGATGAAGCGTTCGCTATAGGCCGCGCGCGCCTTGGCATCGACGGCCTGGCTGTTCTCGTCGAATTCCATGATGTCGGCGGCGGTGATCAGGGCCGGCGCCTTGGCGGCGCCCATGTAGTAGTGCCGGGGGTTTTTCACCGAGCGGGCGCTGATATGGCCGAACGCATCGACCACGCCCTGATCGGCCAGGATGTGATTGGCCAGCACCAGATCGGCGACGATCCTGGCGTCGGCCTGTTCAGGCGTCACGGTGGAGGCCGCCGGCGCCTGGGCCAGGGCGGCGGGCGAAAGGCCCAGGACCGCCGCGATCACGGCCGGCGCCGCCAGGGGGAAGCGGCGGTGGCGACAGATTGTTCCGGCTACGCTCTTCAGCATGCTTTCCTCTTAACGCGGATTGGGCAGGTCGAACACGGGGCGAAAAGGGCAGGCTTCATGCGGGTGCGCCGTAGTTGGTGACCACCGTCTCCGGCTGCACCCTGACCACATGGGAAAAGTGCACCAGGCCGATGTAGAAGGAAGCCGTCATCACCAGTTCGACGATGGCCTGGAGCGGGAAATCACGCATCAGGGTATCGAACAGCGCCAGGCTGATAACGCCATTGGGCTCGAAGTACATCTCGTCGGCCAACCGCAGGATGGTGCGCTGTCGCTCGTCGAACAGGGCGCTTTCCCGCCAGCCGCCGACCGCTTCGACCTGTTCGGCGGTCAGGCCGCAGGCCAACGCCATCCGCTTGTGCTCCGTGAGCTCGTAATGACTGTCCCGAAGCTGGGTGGTGCGGACGATCATCAGCTCCCGGTCGGCGCGGGAGGTCGCGCCCTCCGCCCTAAGGGCCGTCGCGAACTGGGCGAATCCCGCGTACACGGCCGGCGCATGGGCGATGGTGCGGTGCATATGCAGCGGCCCCGCCCCCCGCGCCTTCATCGCATCGAACAGCGGCTTGACCAGTGGGTCGTCGGTATCAATGTCCACCAGCGGAAAATTAGCGGTCGCAGGGTCGGTCATTGATCTGGCCTTTGCGGAAATCGCATCCGGCTAGTCCGATACCGCCGAGATATGGGCGCGTTGCGCCAATCCTTGACCGAAGGAGATGTTCTCGCCCGGCAGCTCGGAGATCAGGATCACCAGGTCATCGGGGGCGATGCCGACCGCCGCGACGATCCCGGCGTTAAGCGCCTGCAACAAGGCCAGCCGCGTCTCCTTCGGGCGTCCGACGATGAAGGCCAGTTCCAGCAGGATGAACCGCTGCGAATAGGTCTCGCCGAGGAAGGCCGCCGTGTGGACGAACCTGCCTTTGGGCAGGACGTGGTAAATCCGGAAGTAGTCCTCCGGCGGGACCTTCAGCACCGCCTCCAGGGCGCCCTGGATCGCCTCGCCGATCCGGGCCAACTCCCCCTCTTCGTAGGCGCCGTCATGGACGTGAATCTTGGCGACTGGCATGACGTTACGTCTCCCGGCCCGACCCCGGCCTAAGCCCGCGTTTGCGCCCTCATGACCCTGGCGTAGTTGATGCAACACGTCTAGATGGCGTCGATTCGGACCTGTCGGCGGAGCGAAGCAGTGAGTGAGAAGATCGCAGTGGGCGAGGCCGTTCGGCGGCGGCGGACTGTGCGTCAGTTCCGTTCCGACCCCGTGCCGGAAAGCGCCGTGCGGGAGATACTCGACCTAGCGGGACTGGCTCCGAGCGGCGGCAACCTGCAGCCCTGGCGCGTTTTCGCCCTGGCGGGCGAGCCGATGGCGGAGCTGAAGCGGACCGTCGCGTCGTCTGAAGGCGAGGAGCGGGAGCACCAAGGCTATCCGCCCAACCTTTGGGAGCCCTATCGCACCCGCCGCTTCAAGAACGGCGAGGAGCTCTACGCCATCATCGGCATCCCGCGCGAGGAGCGTCCCAGGCGCCTGGAGCAACTGGCCAAGAACGGCGATCTGTTCGGCGCGCCGGTCGGGCTGTTCTTCTTCACCGAGCGCCGGATGGGCCGCCTGCAGTGGGCCGATGTCGGCATGCTGATGCAGAACGTCATGCTGCTGGCGGTCGAGCGCGGGCTCGATACCTGCCCCCAGGGCTATTGGGTCCGCTACGGACAGGCGGTGGCCGCGGCCACCGGCGCGGAGAATGAGGATCTGATTCTCATCGCCGGCATGGCGCTGGGCTATGCCGACGAGGACGCCGTGATCAACCGATACCGCGCCGGGCGCGAGCCGCTGGAATCCTGGGCGCAGTTCCGAGGGTTCTAGGCCCTGGTCCGCGCCCGGATGAACCTGGCGTAGTTGATGCAGCCCGCCCGGATGTCGGCGGTTCCCTGCGGCAGCTGGTGGGTCTGGATATAGCCCTTGTAGCCGAGCGTGTTGAGCGCGTCGAAATAGCGGTCGAACTGGACGCCGTTGGGCGCCTCCAGCGGGATGGTCGGCCGCGCCTGCGGACCCGGGCCGCCCGGATTGTTCTTGATGAAAACTTCCCAGGCCCAGGGCTGGGTGCTCTTCAGGCGCTCCAGCATCAGTTCCGGGCGATAGTCGGTCATGACGCACATCCATTGCGCCTCGTCGTGCTGCAGGCCGAAGTTGGGCCGGTTGACGGCCTTCAGCGTCCGCAAGGATGAGTCGTAGGTGTTGAACATGGTGTTCAGCTCGGCGTGGTGCACCAGGCGGATCCTGCGCTCCGCCGCCTCGTCCGCCGCGCGCTGGGCGAAGGGGATGTCAGCTTCCGTCTTCATGCCGATGCGGATCATGTCCGAGCCGAAGATTTCGGCGAAGGTCAGGTAGGGCGTGATGTTGCGCAGGCAGTCCGGCGCGTTATCGGTGTTGAGCGGCACCGGGAAATCGGGACAGACCGAGGAGACGCCCAGGCCCGACGCCTTCAGGTGCCCGGCCATGGTGTGCAGCTGGTCGAGCGGCGTGTGGATGCCGGCCATCGAGGCGCGGATATGGATGGCGTTGTAGCCGGCGCCCTTGGCCAGTTCGAGGAACTCCGGAAAGCTCAGGCGATTCTTGGCGCTGACCCGCGTGCGGTCGTATTCGGAGATGATCATCGACAGCGACAGCCGCGCCCCGGGCGGAAGGCTGGGCGCGGGAAGCATGCGCACCTGCGGGCCGCCACGTCTTCCGGTCTGCGCCTGGGCCCCGATGGCGCCGGCGATTGCTGCGGCGCCGACCGCGCCCGCCAGGATTTCTCGGCGATTCATGACAGCTAGCCCTCCCTGCTGCTTTTGCGCGAGGCGGCGTCGCGGCGCGAGCCGACCACCCTAGCGCGCACCCCCCGTGCTTGGCTGACAGTTCGTCCCCTCGCCGCGAATGTTTCAACAGCGATCACGCCACCATTCGTTACCCTGGGGAATAGGTGTTTCGGTCACGCTTGGCGCCGAAGGTCCAGGCGGCTGCTACTTCCAGCTCAAGCCACTCAAGTCCCGGCCGCCGGCCATCAGGAAGCTGAGCTGGTCCAGGGCCTTGATGTCCTGGTCGGGCCGGCCGCTCACGGCGATGATGTCGGCGAAC
The DNA here is from genome assembly GCA_947475655.1 of Caulobacterales bacterium. Taxonomy (GTDB): domain Bacteria; phylum Pseudomonadota; class Alphaproteobacteria; order Caulobacterales; family Caulobacteraceae; genus Caulobacter. Next base: position 10,834 of record CANJOB010000063.1, read on the forward strand.
CGCCCCCGCTGGATCGTGCCGACCTCCTGATCGATGCCCAGCAGCCTGGCCGTCGCGCCGGTGCCGGCGGTGATCGCCTCCAGCGGGGTGAAGCCGCTGTCGACCAGGTACTCGAGCTCGATCTGCATCAGGCCCGGTCCGTTGTCGGTGCCGGCGGCGACAATGACGCCGGCCGCCTTCAACGCCGTCAGCTCCCGCGCCCGGGCCCGGAAGGCGCGCTCCACGCTAGGCTCCCGCCGCGCGCGCGCCAGGACGTCGCGCCAGCCCTGCAGCCATTCCTTGGCGTTCGTCGTCTGGCCGGCGACGCGCCAGCGTTCGGGATAGTAGGGCTGGAAGTCGATGGTGTGGGTGACCACGATCCCCGACCGGCGCCGTTTCAACAGGTCGATCGTCTCCGGGGTGAGATTGTTGCCATGAGTCACGGCGTCGACGCCGGCCTCCATCGCCACCCGCACGGCGTCTCCGTAGGCGTGGGCCGTCACCTTCATGCCCAGGGCGTGCGACTGCTCGACCGCCGCCCGCAGCTCCTCACGCGTGAAGTTGTTCCCGCTGCCGGCGCCGTCCTCCAGCATCAGCTTGGTGTGGTGCGCCCCGGCCTGGTGTTGCTCGCGTATCTTGGCCCGGATGGCGTCGGCGCCGTCATAGGTCTCGTCGAACACCTCGCCCCAGGGACCGCGGCTGGTGAGGATCCAGTGTCCCGACGGATAGATGCGCGGACCGGCCAGCCGGCCCTGCTCGACCAGGCCGCGGGCGACGATGTCCATATTGTGGATTTCGCCCAGGACGTAATAGGTCGTCGTCCCCGACAGCAGCGAGATGCGCATGCCCTGGGCGATGTAGCCCATGCGGATCGCGTCGGGCACGCCCCAGTTCAGGTTCTCGTACGGATGGGCGTGACCGTCGATCAGGCCGGGCAGGACGGTGTGCCGCGACAGATCGACCACTCGCGCGCCGCCCGGGATGACGGCGCCGGCGGCGGGGCCGACACTCTCGATCCGCTCGCCGCGGACGATGATGACCGCGTTCTCCACCACCGGCCCGCCGGAGCCATCGATAAGCCGGCCGGCGCGGATGGCCGTGACCGGCGCGGCGCCCTGTGGCGGCGAAGCCTCCTGGGCCTCGGCGCAGCCTGCGGCGGCGCTCAGAAGGGCCAGGCAGAACAGCAGCGGCCTCAGGTTCATGGCGCTTCCCTCCCTGCGGCGTGCCGCCGGCGCGCCTAGGGTTAGCCAGCTCTATGGCCGCCGCAAGGCGTTGCGGTCAGATCCAGCCGGGAACGATCAGCACCAGCCACGCCACGATCGGGCCGACGGCGACGATAACGCCGCTGTAGAGCAGCAGCTGCCTGAGCAGCTTCTCGCGGCCTTCCTCGGGAGCGTTCGCGACCACCAGGGCGCCGTTGGTTGAGAAGGGGCTGGTGTCGACGATGGTGGTGCAGATGGCGATGGCGGCGATGACGCCGACCGGGCTGACCCTACCCTGCAGCAGGAAGGGCACGGCCAGGGGGATGATCGCGCCGAGGAGGGCCGTCGAGGAGGCGAAGGCGGAGACGATGGCGCCGGTGAAGCACAGCAGCAGCGCCGCGATCAGCGGCGAGCCGAGGGTTGAGATCGCCGCGCCGATCTGGGTCACGGTTCCGGCCGCCTGCATCACCTCGACATAGGTGACGACGCCGCAGATCAGCAGCACGGTGGACCAGCTTACCTTCTCGATCGCGCCCTTCTGCGCGCCCGGCGCCATGAGCGAGAGGCCGATGGCGACCACCATGGCCAGCAGCCCGACGTTAAGGTCGAAGGCGATGGCGCCCACGCCCAAGGCCAGAATGCCCGCCAGCGTCACCGCGCCGTGCGCGCTGAGCGCGACCGGGCCCGTCTCCGAAGCGGCCGCGCCGGTGGCTGGCGACGTCTCGATCGGCGGTCCTGCCGCCGCCCGAGCCAGGCGCAGCCCGCCGAAAGCGACGAACAGGATCACGGCTATGGCGAAATTGAACGCCAGGCTGGCCAGGAAAATCTGGTTGGCGCCTGAGGCCAGGCCGGCCTTGGCGACCAGGCCGTTGACGATGCCCCCCCAGACGCTGATCGGCGAGAAGCCGCCGGCCGCCGTGCCGTGGATGACCATCAGCCCCATCATCAACGGACTGATCCTGTGACGGGCGGCGAAGGTCAGGGCCACCGGCGCCAGGATCGCCACGGCAGCCGGGCTCAGGGCGCCGAAGGCGGTGAGCGCGGCGGCGACGAAGAACATCACCCACGGGATCGCCATCACATGGCCGCGCACCAGCAGGACCGCCCGCTCGACCAGCCAGTCGACGGCGCCGTTCTTCTGGGCGATGGCGAATAGGTAGGTGACGGCCACCAGGGTGACGAACAGATCGCCGGGGAAGCCCGCGAAAATCTCGCGCGCCGAAAGTCCAAGTCCGAGCACGCCGATGAAGAAGGTCGCCGCCAGGGCCAGGGCGCCCATGTTGATCGGCAGCACCGTGGCGATCAGGAAGATCACGACCAGCAGGACGATGGAGAGGAGCTGGATGCTCACGCGGCCCCCAAAGCGTTCGCGGCAGATATCGTCATGGTCTCCCCCCGGCATTCGCCCGATCGAGCGTGCGTTGTCAGCCGACTATAGAGGCGCCTGCGCGTCCGATGCGAGCGGTGCGCGCTATTTCGTAGGGGTTGGATACCAGAAGGCGGCGTGGCAGGACGAACAGCTCTCATCCAGCTTTCCGCCGGCATCGTACAGGGCGTCGACATTCTTTGAAGCGGCGGCGGCGGCTATCGCCAGGCTGGCGTCCTGCATCGCCTTGGCGTGTTTCAGGAAACCCGTCCGGTCTGACCTGATCCGGTCCTCCATTTGCACGGCGGTGAGGTAGCTCGGCGTGCCTTCGTTCTCCAGCTTTACCCCGGGCGCGGCGACCTTACGCCCCTCCATGGTGAACAGGTTCGGCATTTCGCTGAGCGCCAGGGCGGCGTCATGAATCGCCTGCCAGTCCGCGTCGGCCCGCGAGGCCTTGGCCTTGCCCTCCGGAGTGTCTGGATCGGTGATCTCCTCCGGCAGGTTCGAGGCGGCGTTGTTCATCGGAGTGATCATCGCCTTCATGATCTCGTTGATGGTCGCCGTGGGCTCGGGGCCGGGAACGGGCGCTGCCGGCGTCTGGCCGCAGCTGGCCAGCAGAACAGCGCCAACGAGAATCAGGGCGGCCAACCTCATCGAACTTCTCCTGAAGCGGCGAGCAGCGTGCTTGGGCTGACAAGTGGCGTCGACGCGAGTTCTGTAATATTGTATCTAACAACTAATACGGGGGAAAGACGGCCACCCCTCAGGCCCAGCTGGTCAGCTAGGGGATGCGGCGCTTTCCTGCGTAGAACCCACCAAGGGCCCCCTGAGCCCGAGGAAGCCGCATGGATACCCAGACCTGCACGCCGGGACCGCGCATGCCCCTCTGGGCCTGGATCGCCGTGGGCGGGCCCATGGCCTTCTACACCATCCTGGGCATCGCCGAGGGTGAGAGCTACTATCGGATTCCCGTGCGATTCCTGGGCATCGCCAGCCTGGTCTTCCTCGTGCTGGGATTGGCCATCACCCCGGCGGCGAAGCTGCTGGCGCGCCCGGGCCTGACACCCTGGCGGCGGTGGCTTGGCCTGTGGGCCTTCGCCTACGCCGTGGCGCACACGGTGGTTTATGCCTTCAACGTGCATATCTGGCATTGGTCCCTGCCGCGCTACTGGCGCTATCCGTACCTGGTGTACGGCATCATCGCCCTGTTGCTGGCCATACCCCTGGCGGTGACATCCAACGCCGCCTCGATGCGCAAGCTGGGGTTCACCGCCTGGAAGCGGCTGCACCTGCTAACCTACCCGGTGATCGTCCTGACCTTGATCCACTACACCCTGCCGCTCTACCGGTGGAACCTGGTCGCCTACTACTGGGCGGTCACGGCGCTGCTGGTCGGCTGGCGCCTCGTCCAGGGCCTGTCCCGTCCGAGCGGGAGGCTGGCGAAGAGCTGGAGCCGCCGCGCCCCGGCTTTCGAGCGCACGGAATAGCCGCCCTTGCCAAGGGCGGCGGGCGCACGCTTATCATCGCGCCATGAAGCCAGCGCCAGCCAACTGGATCGGGCAAGCCGCCGGCGGCCTCGCTGTCGCGTTGCTGCTGGCGGGCTGCGAGGCGCCGCCCGAGGCCGCGCCGGCGCCGGTCGCCAAGGCCGATCCCCGCACGCGTGGCGATCCGGGCGATCCCCTGCTCGATGAGGCCGCTGTCGCCGCTTACATGCGGGTTGGCGCCTATCCGAGCGCGTCACGGGTGGTGCAGCCCGCCGGCGGCAAAGGAGTTTGCGGCGCCGCGCGGCGCCAGCAGTTCATCTACACCGGCGAGCGCAAGCTGGTGCTGGAATCCGATCTCTCCCCCGCCGATTTCGCCAAGCTCTACCTGGCTTGGTGCGGGGCTGGCGACCGGGTATAGCCAAGCTTGTTCGCCAATGCGCCGCGCGGATCATTCCGGTCCTGGATACGGCGAAACAGATCCCCGGGGGATATTCGAGATGAAATGTTCGTCAATCGTGGCGGCGGCCTTGCTGGCCGCCCTGGTTCCCGCCGGCCAAGCCGCGGCGCAGTTCGGCGGTGATTTCCGCGGCGGTTCCGGTGGCGGCCCTGGCGGCGGGCCCGGCGCCGGCGCCATCGCCGGGGTCGAGATGATCCGCATAACCAACGCCAAGAACGTCTGGCTGCAGGTGGCGGAGGTGGTCGCCATCGAACAGGGCACGGGCGCGAACGTAGCGTCCGTCAACGCCGGCGCCCGCGCCTTCGCCCCCAACCAATACAGCCCCACGGCAGGGCCGAGGAACGCCATCGACGGCGTGCAGCCGCTGGCGCGGTCCGACTCCGCCCGGCCGGGCATCTACCACTCCGGGGTCGAGGGCGCCGGCGCGGTTCTGGAGATCGCGTTGGCTCGACCCGCCAACCTGACGCGCCTGACGATCCACGGCCGCACCGACTGCTGCGCCGAACGCGATGTCTATCACTAC
>CANJOB010000064.1 GCA_947475655.1 Caulobacterales bacterium
CCGCGCTTCAACAAGATGAAGGGCATGGGCCAGATCGTCAGCTGGTCGATCCGCGACGAGAGCCTGCACTGCGAAGGCATCATCAAGCTCTACCACGCCTTCAACGCCGAGACCGGCTGCGTCACCCGCGAAGTGGCCGACGACATCGTCGACTGCTGCAAGACCGTGGTCTCGATGGAGGACAATTTCATCGACCTGGCCTTCGAGGCCGGCGAGGTGCAGGGCATGACCCCGGCCGACATCAAGGGCTACATCCGCTTCATCGCCGACTGGCGCCTGCGCCAGCTCAACCTGCCGGAAGTCTACGGCGTGAAAGAAAACCCGCTGCCCTGGCTGCAGTCGATGCTGTCGGGCGTCGAGCACGCCAACTTCTTCGAGGCCCGCTCGACCGAATATTCCAAGGCCGCCACCAAGGGCCAATGGCACGGCGAGGCCGGGGTGTGGGGCCAGTTCGACGCCCTGCAGGCCCGCCGCGCGGAAGCGGAACAGACCCACTAAGGGTTAGGCCATGAGCGCTCCCACGAAGGTCGCCCTCGTCACCGGTGCGGGCAGTGGCATCGGCCGGGCCAGCGCCCTGGCCCTGGCCGACATCGGCTTCTCGGTCATGCTGGCCGGGCGGCGTTCCGACGCGCTGGACGAGACCGCCGCCTTAGGGAAAAGCGGCCAGACCCTCGTTCCCTTCCCCTGCGACGTCTCCGATCCCGCCGGGGTGGAGGCGCTGTTCGCGCAAGTGATGATGCGCTTCGGCCGGCTCGACCTGCTGTTCAACAACGCCGGCGCGGGGGCGCCCGCCGTGCCGCTGGAAGAGCTCGCCTTCGAAGACTGGAAACGGGTGATCGACGTCAATGTCACCGGGGTCTTCCTCTGCACCCAGGCGGCGATGCGGATCATGCGCGACCAGGCCCCGCGCGGCGGGCGCATCATCAACAACGGCTCGATCAGCGCCTATGTGCCCAGGCCGTTCTCGATCGCCTACACGGCCAGCAAGCACGCGGTGACCGGCATGACCCGCGCCACCTCGCTCGACGGCCGCGCCAACGACATCGTCTGCGGCCAGATCGACATCGGCAACGCCGAGACGCCGCTCACAGCCCGCATGGCCCAGGGCGTGCTGCAGGCCGACGGCAGCACCCAGGCCGAGCCGCGCATGGATGTGGCCCACGCCGCCGCGGCGGTGGCCTTCATGGCCGGCCTGCCGCTGGACGCCAATGTGCAGTTCCTGACCGTCGCCGCCGCCAAGATGAAGTTCATCGGGCGGGGCTAGAAACCCCGTCTTAGACAGCCTTGATCACGTCCGGCTCGGGCTCCGGGTCGCCGAGCTGGCCTTCCCACTTGCCGACCACGGCCGCGGCAACCGAATTGCCGATGACGTTGGTGCCGCTGCGGCCCATGTCGAGCAGGTGGTCGACCGCCAGGATCAGCAGCAGACCGGCCTCCGGCAGTTTGAAGAAGGCCAGGGTGGCGCTGATCACCACCAGGGATGCGCGCGGCACGCCGGCCATGCCCTTGGACGTGACCATCAAAAGCAGCAGCATGGTGATCTGCTGGCCCCAGGTCATCTCGATCCCGTAGGCCTGGGCGATGAACAGGGTGGCGAAGGTGCAGTACATCATCGACCCGTCCAGATTGAACGAGTAGCCGAGCGGCAGGACGAAGCTGACGATCCGGCGGCTGACGCCGAACCGCTGCAGCGCCTCCATGGTGCGCGGGTAGGCGGCTTCGGAGGAGGCGGTGGAGAAGGCCAGCAGGGCCGGGTTGCGCACGGCCTGGAACAGCTTCCAGGCGCGCGGGCCGATGAACAGGGCGCAGGCCCCCAGCAGCACCGCCCACAGCACCGCCAGCGACAGGTAGAAGCCGCCGACGAACTTGAAGTAGTCGCCGATCACCGCCAGGCCCTGGGTCGCCACGGTCGAGGCGAGGGCGGCGAAGATGGCCAGGGGCGCGGTGGTCATCACATAGCCGGTGATCTTCAGCATGATGGCCGTGACCTGTTCGACCAGGGCCAGCACCGCCGGGGCGCGGTCGTCGATGGCCGCCACCGCCGTGCCGACGAAGATCGAGAACACCACGATCTGCAGAATCTCGTTCTTGGCCATGGCGTCGACGATCGAGGTCGGGATCAGGTGGGTGAGGAAATCCTTGAGCGTGAAGGTGGTGGTGTCCACTGCCGCCTTGGCGGTCGCCGCCGCATCTTGGGTGAGGCCCATGCCCACGCCCGGGCGCAGCAGGTGCACCATAAGCAAGCCGATGGTCAGGGAGACGATCGAGGCGGTGATGAACCAGCCCATGGTCTTGACCCCCACCCGGCCGATCTGGGCCGCGCCCTCCATGTGGGCAATGCCGCTGACCAGGGTGGCGAACACCAGCGGGGCGATGATCATCTTGATCAGCCGCAGGAACAGGTCGGTGATGATGGAAAGTCCGCCCGCCGCCGCCTTCGCTTGCTCGGCGTCCAGGGTCTGGTTGAGGACGTAGCCCACCAGCACCCCGCCCAGCATGGCGGCGATGACGAAGTAGGTGAAGATGCGTTTCATGGCGGCCCCGAGGTGATCGGCGTTCAGCATCGCCTGCCTATAGGGACCGCGTCCATAGTTCATCTGCGGCGCCGCAACCTTGGCCTGTCGCCGGTCGGGGATTTTCGCCTATACTTGAGCGTATGACCCACGAAGAAAACGCTCGCGCCATCGTGGCGCGCCTGAGCCAAGACTACGCCGCCGCCGTCCACGCCCTGCGCGAGGACCTGCGGGCCTACCTCGACAGCGGGGCGACGCCGGACCCGGCCCGCCGCCATGACGGCACCTACGCCTATCCCGAGCTGCGGGTGCGCTACCTGCCGCGCGGCCGGCTGCCCAAGCTGGCCCGCGCCTACGCCCGCCTGTCGGTGCCCGGCCAGTACATGACCACCATCACCCGGCCCGACATGTTCGCCCCGTTCCTGATCGAACAGCTGGTGCACCTGCTGGAAGACTACGAGGTCGAGGTCGAGGTGGCGCGCTCGCGCCAGGAAATCCCCTTCCCCTACGTGCTCGACGCCTCGCTGGACCTGAACCAGGCCGACGTGCGCGCCGAGGACCTGGCGCGGCATTTCCCGGCCACCGAACTGGCCTTCATCGGCGACGAAATCGCAGACGGCGCCCACATACCCGCCCTGGAGGAGCCGCGCCCGCTGTCGATGTTCGACGGCCTGCGCGTCGACTTCTCCCTGGCGCGGCTGCGCCACTACACCGGAACGCCGGTGGAGCATTTCCAGCAGTACATCCTGTTCACCAACTACAACCGCTACGTCGACGAGTTCGTCCGCTGGGGCTGCAGCGAACTGATGCGCGAGGGCTCGCCCTACACGGGCCTCTCATGCGCCGGCGGAATCATGGTGACGCCCGAAAGCGCCGAGCCGGAGATCGCGATCTCCGACGCCGCCTCGCGCAAGCACCAGATGCCGGCCTATCACCTGATGATGCCGGGCGGGCAGGGCATCACCCTGGTCAACATCGGCGTCGGCCCGTCCAACGCCAAGACCATCTGCGACCACCTGGCGGTGCTGCGCCCGCAGGCCTGGCTGATGATCGGCCACTGCGGCGGCCTGCGCGACACCCAGACCATCGGCGACTATGTGCTGGCCCACGCCTACCTACGCGACGACCATGTGCTTGACGACGTGCTGCCGCGGGAAATCCCGATCCCGTCCATCGCCGAGGTGCAGCGCGCCCTCTACGACGCGGCCAAGGCCGTCAGCGGCGACGACGGCGAGACGCTCAAGCGCCGTCTGCGCACCGGCACCGTGGTCACCACCGACGACCGCAACTGGGAGCTTCGCCACACCCTGTCGGCCCTGCGCTTCAACCAGAGCCGGGCGGTGGCCATCGACATGGAAAGCGCCACCATCGCCGCCCAGGGCTACCGCTTCCGCGTCCCCTACGGCACGCTTTTGTGCGTGTCCGACAAGCCGATGCACGGCGAGCTGAAACTGCCGGGCCAGGCCAACGCCTTCTACGAGCGGGCCATCAACCAGCACCTGAAGATCGGCATCGCCGCCATCGACCTGCTGCGGGAAGAGGGCGCCAAGCTGCATTCGCGCAAGCTGCGGGCCTTCGACGAACCGCCCTTCCGCTAGGCGCTTTTCGTGCGCCGCAAGCCATGACCCGCGTCGCGATCCTTGCGGCGCCCGGCTGGCGCGACCCGGTCGAGGCCCTGTCGCCGTTCGCCGACGAGCCCCACGCCCTGCTGCTGCACTCCGGCGAGGATGGATGGTCGTACCTGATGCGCCGGCCCGCCGCCCTGCTTGGCGCGGGCGACCCCTTCGACGCCCTGACCGCCCTGATCGGATCGGGCGTGGCGCACGACCCGGCCGGCCCGCCCTTCCAGGGCGGGGTGGTCGGGCTGGCGTCCTACGAACTGGGCGCGCGGATCGAACCGCTGGACCTTGGCCGCACCGGCTGGCCGGACCTGCACGCGGCCTCCTACGGCGCGATCCTGGCCTTCGACGGTCCGGGCCGCCGCGTGCTGGCGGTCGGCCGTGGCGACACGCAGGCCGAGGCGGACGCTCAGGCGACCCACGCCCTGTCCTGGCTGGACGCCCAGCCCCGGCCCGCCGCCGCGGGGCGGCTGGCGGCGCGGTTCGAAGCCGATCCGGGCGGGCCTTACGAGGCGGCGGTGGCCGAGGTCACGGCGCGGATCGCCGCCGGCGAAATCTTCCAGGCCAATATCGCCCGCGCCTGGCGAGGCGCCCTTGAGGCTGAAGCGACGCCGTTCGACCTGTTCGCTCGTCTGGCCACGACCAGCCGGGCGCCGTTTTCCGCCTACCTGCGCCTGCCGGGCAAGGCGCTGGTGTCCAACTCGCCGGAGCGGTACCTGAGCGTGACCGGCGGCGAGGTCGTCAGCCAGCCGATCAAGGGCACCCGCCCGCGCGCCGCCACGGTGGCGCAGGACGCGGCCCTGGCGGCGCAGCTGCTGGCCAGCCCCAAGGACCGGGCCGAGAATCTGATGATCGTCGACCTGATGCGCAACGACCTGTCGCGGGTCTGCGTCCCAGGCAGCGTCACGGCGCCGGAACTTTGCGCCCTGAAGAGCTTCGCAAACGTGCACCACCTGGTCTCCACCGTGCGCGGGCGGTTGAACCCGGGAGCCGGGGCGACGGACCTGCTGCGCGCGGCCTTCCCGCCCGGCTCGATCACCGGCGCCCCCAAGGTCCAGGCCATGAAGGTGATCGCGGGCCTGGAGCCGCCGCGCGGGCCCTACTGCGGCTCGCTGTTCTGGGCCGGCGCCGATGGATCGTTCGACTCCAGCGTGTTGATCCGCACGGTGTTGTTGGAGCAGGGTGAAGGCGGCTGGGCGCTGGAAGCCCGCGCCGGGGCCGGAATTGTCGCCGACAGCGAGCCGGCGTCCGAGCGGCGCGAGACCGAGGACAAGATGGCCGCCATCGCCAGCGCCCTTACGGAGGCGTCATGATCGAAGCCATATGATTGAGGATGGGGACCGCGGATTCACACTCGGCGACGGGCTGTTCGAGACCCTGCTGGTCGAGGACGGGCTGGTGCGGCGCGCGCAGATGCACTGGGACAGGCTGGCGGCGGGCTGCGCGGTGCTGGGCCTGCCGGCGCCCGACTGGGGCGCGATCGCCACGCCGAAGCTGACCGAGCCGGGGCGCTTCGCCCTGCGGGTGAACTGGAGCGCGGGAAGCGGCGGCCGTGGCCTGGACCGGCCCAAGCCGATGCGGCCGCAGATGAGCTTTGTCGTCGCCTCCTCGCCCCTGCCCGGTCCGGCGCGGTTGGTCACGGCGTCGAGCGTGCGCCGCAACGCCATGAGCCCGGCCAGCCGCTTGAAGACCCTGTCCTATCTCGACAACGTCCTGGCCCGCGAGGAGGCCCGCGCTCACGGCGGTGACGAGGCGGTGATGCTGAACACGGACGGGAACCTGGCCTGCGCGGCGGCGGCCAACCTGTTCTGGATCGCTGAGGGGCGGGTGTTCACCCCGGCGCTGGACTGCGGCGTGCTGGCCGGGATCGCCCGCGCTCAGCTGATGGCCGCCCATCCGGTGCAGGAGGTCGCGGCCGTACGTGAGGCTCTGGACGGCGCCGAGGCGGTGTTCCTGACCAACAGCCTGGTCGGGGTTCGGGCGGTGGCGTCGCTGGACGGCCGCGCCCTGGCGCCGCACCCGCTGGTCGGCAGCCTGCGGGCGGCGCTGGAGCTCTAGTCGTGGTTAGGTGGTGCGGTCGCGGGTGACCGTGTTCACCTGGCGCGGGCGCAGGTAGTACTTGTCCGACCAGTTCAGGGTGTTGGGCACGTATTTCTTGATTGGGCTGTCGTAGCTGTAGGTCACTTCCGAGATGATCAGGCTCTGGCTGGCTGAGATCAGGCCGGCGGGAATACCGGTATAGGTCGTGCCGTTCGTCAGGGCGGTCATGCCTTGCCCGTCGCTCCAGTCCACCTTGACCACGCCGGATGAATTGGCGGTGACGCTGGTGATGCGCATCTTCAGGCTGGTGGTCGGGAACGGCGAGAGGATCGTGCTGCCGATCGTGAACATGTCGGTCATCTCGGCGTTGCTGACTGTGCCCTCCTGGGCCACCAGGTCGCCGATGGTCGAGGCCACGTGGCTGGCGCGGCGCTTGGCCATCATCGCCTGGGTGGTCTCGGCGAAGCCGAAGTAGAAGGTGAGCAGCACCGGGGCGATCATGGCGAACTCGACCGCCGAGACCCCGCGCTGGTCCCTCCAGAGCCGGCCCCACAGGCCGGTCAGGCGTTTGCGGCGCAGGCTGATCATGGCGCGGGACAGGTGACCGCCGAGGGCGGGGTGTTGTTGTAGGGCTCGTTGCGGAAGCTGATGGCCAGGGTGATCAGCCGCTTGGTGCCGCCGGCGTTGACAAGGCCGGCGTTCAGCACCGGCATGATCAGGTTCCAGGTGTAGTAGGCGCGGACCAGCATGACCGAGCCGGCGCCGCCGGGGTCCCAGCAGAACTTGGCCGGATCGACCACACCGCCGGTCACGGGGTTCGGCGGGGCCGACTGGCCGGCGAAGCTGGTGAAGCTGCGCACATCGAGGTTCAGGTTGGCGATGCAGTTGGAGCCGAGCCAGGACATTTCGTTGCAGATCGCGGTCTTGATCGTCGAGGCGCTGCCGCCGTTGGTCTGCACCTGGCCGGTGCGGATCTGGCGCGACACCTCGTCGGTGGCGTTCTCCAGCGTGGTGGAGACCAGGAACACCATCCCCAGTTCGAACAGGCCGAACACCAGGGCGACGAACGGCGCCCCGACGATGGCCATCTCTATGGCCTCGCCGCCGCGCTGATCGCACAGCCAGCGCCTGATCAGGCGAAACGATTTCTTCGTCGGCACCTTCATGACGCCGGGAGTTTAGAAGAAATGGCCTAACGCCGGGTTTAAGGCTGCGGCCCTCAAGGTTGAGCGGGCGCCGAGGCGGAGGCGGCGTTGATCGATTTCTGCCGGTCGGCGTAGCTGGTGTAGCCCTTGACGTAGGGGTCCAGCTCCTTGTCGACCTCGCCAGGCATCGGCGTGCGTTCGCACCGGGGCGAGCAGGCGTAGTTGGTCACGTTCGGCCCGTGGAAGAACGAGATGCGGTTGTCGTCGGACACCGACACCACCACCTGGCGCGCATAGATGCTTCGGCCCTGGTCGTCGAACACCTGCAGGCTGGTGACGCCGTAGGCCTTGCCCATCACCACCGCGTTGCGGGCGTTGAGCAGGTTGACGTCCACGATCAGCGGATTGCCGATCACCTCGTCGCGGGCGGCGGCGGGCAGGGAAATGGTCGTGCTCTGATCGATCGGCACCATCAGGCTCTGCGCGGCCGCGGGCGTGGCGGCGAGCAAGAGAAAAGCGAGGGCCGAGGCGAAGGCGGAACGGCGCATGACCGGTTTCCTTAGGAAAACTGTTCCGCTGGAATCTGGCCCTGAATGGTCAACAAAGCCTTGCGCGTCGACGCTCTTTATAGAGTCGGCAAGGATTCAGGACAAATGAACCTGTTCAGTGAGTTTATCGCCCAATCTACACCTGGATTCCAAACATGGTTAACGGCGCTTCATGGTAAACAAAAATAAAGCAAAGAAATAGCTGCAGCCCAACTCCAGCATTTACTGGCCATTAAACGAGATGGGCGATTGTGCTCCTGTTTTCGGGGCGAGCGGGCTTTCCGGCTTGATCCCTCAACCGCAAGCCTGCTGATAGGAGAAGTACCCATGACCAAATTCGTTTCGCGCTTCGTGAAGGATGAATCCGGCGCCACCGCCATTGGATATGGCCTGATCGTCGCCCTGATCGCCGTCGTGATCATCACCGCCGTGACCACCCTGGGCACGAAGCTCAACACCGCGTTCGGCACCATCAACTCGAAGCTTCCGTAAGCTTCGCTCCGAAAACGCCGTTCTTTCGGAAACAGGGGGCCGCGGAGGAATCCGCGGCCTTTCTGTATTCCGGGGCGGCCCTAACCTTTGGTTCACCCGTCCGGGCGATCCTTGGCCTCGCATCGGAGTACGCGTTCATGACCCGCTTCCTGACCCGCTTCATCGGGGATGAGACCGGCGCCACCGCCATCGAATACGGCCTGATCGTCGCCCTGATCGCCGTGGTCATCATCACCGCCGTGACCACCCTCGGCACGAAGCTGAAGACGGGCTTCACCACCATCAACTCCAAACTCCCCTAAAGCCCGTGGTCAGCTGGCAAACCCTGTTGTCCGCCGTCTTCCCGGCCCTGGCCATCGTCGCGGCCTTGAAGGACATCACCAGCTTCACAATCCCCAACTGGATCTCGGTCGCCCTGGCCGTCTCATTTCCGCCCATCGCCCTGCTGTGCGGCGTCAGCCTTGCGGACGGCGGCATGGCCTTGGGGATCGGCGTCGGCGGCCTTTTCCTCGGCGTGGCCATGTTCGCGGCCGGCTGGATCGGCGGCGGCGACGCAAAGCTGCTTTCGGTCTGCGCCCTGTGGCTGGGCTTCCCGGCGGTGATTCCCTTCCTGTTGGTCACCGCCCTGTGCGGCGGGGGCCTGGCGCTCAGCCTGCTGGCCCTGCGCTCGATCTGGCTGCGGCCTTTAGCCGCGCACGGGCCCGCCTGGGTCGGCCGCCTGGCCACTCCCGGGGCCGCGGCTCCTTACGGACTGGCGATCTGCGCCGGCGCCCTGGCGACTTTTCCGGACGGCGTCGTTTCGCGGGCCATCGCCCTGCAACTATAAGGCCGTGGCTTAGGCCCCCGTTAACCATGGCGCCGCGATTCTAGAAGCCCATGGGACCAGTCCGCATTCTCGTCTTGATCGTCGCCGCCGTGGCCGCCATCGGCCTGGCCTTCCTCGTGCGCGGCGCGTTCGCGCCGAAGCAAGCGCCGGCGCCCGCCTCCGTGGTCGCGGCCGCGCCGCCGGGGAAACCCATGGCCCAGGTGCTGACCGCCAAGCGCGATCTGGTGATCGGCACGCGCCTGACGGCGGCGGACATGGGTTGGACAGCCTGGCCCGTCGACGCCCTCAACCCCGCCTTCATCACCGACGGCGCCGCGCCCATCGCCGCGGGGACCGAGGCGACCACCGGCGAGAAGATCGCCAAGACCACCGGCGCCATAACCAGTTCCATCATCGGCGGCGTCGGCCCCATGGCCCAGTTCGAGGGAGCCATCGTCCGCGAACCGATGCTGACCGGCGAACCGATCATCCAGCGCAAGGTCGTGCGCGGCGGCGAGGGCGGCTACCTGTCTGTGGTCCTGACCCCCGGCCGGCGGGCCGTGGCCGTGCCGATCAATGTCGAGAGCGGCGCCGGCGGCTTCATTCTGCCTGGCGACCGGGTCGACGTGCTGCAGAGCCGCGAGGTCACCAGCCCGACCGCGGCCATGACCGCCATGGCCAACAAGAACAGCTTCGTCGCCGACACCGTGCTCAGCAACATCCGCGTCCTGGCCATCGACCAGAACATCGAGGCCCCCAAGGCGGCCAAGTCCATCGTCGGAGCCACCGCCACCCTGGAGGTCACCCCCGCCGACGCCGAGCTTCTGATGCGGGCCAAGGCGCAGGGCACCCTGTTCCTCTCCCTGCGCGCCTACACCGACACCGGCGGCCCGTCCGGCGCCCTGACGCGCGAGACCACGGCCCAGTCCAACATCGTGCGCATCCATCGCGGCGGCGCCATCTCCAGCGAACCGGTGCGTCCATGAAGCGGACCTTGACAGCCCTCGGCCTGATCCTGGCCGCGGCCCCGCTGGCCAGCCCGGTGCGCGCCGACGGGCCACTCGCCTACACCCCGCCGCGCGCCGCCCAGCCGCGCCTCGCGCCGATCCAGAGCTTCAACGGCGCGGCTAACACCCAGGACAGCCAGGTGCTGCGGGTCGACCTGTCGGTCGGCGCCGGCGCGCGTCAGCTGCGCCTGCCGAAGGGCAAGTCGGCGATCATCGAACTGCCGGTCGACGTGCGCGACCTGCTGGTCTCCAACCCCACCGTGGCCGATGCGGTGCTGCGCAGCCCGCGCCGCATCTTCGTGCTGGGCGCCAATATCGGCCAGACCGACGCGGTGTTCTTCGACGCCGCCGGGCGCCGGATCCTCAGCCTCGACATCAAGGTCGACCAGGACACCAACTATCTGGTGCAGACCATCTCGCGCGTGCTGCCCGGCAGTCACGTCTCGGTCGAGGCCCTGAACGACAGCGTCATCCTCACCGGTCAGGTGATGACCGCCTCCGACGCCGACAAGGCCGGCCAAATCGCTGCCCGCTTCGTCGCCAAGCCAGAGAACGTGCTCAACATGCTGAGCATCGCCGGCAAGGACCAGGTGATGCTGAAGGTGCGCATCGTCGAGATGCAGCGCAACGTCATCAAGCAGCTCGGCTTCGACACCAGCGCGGTGCTGGGCGAGCTGGGCATGCCGCAGTACCTGTTCGGCAACAGCCCGACCTACGCCGTCAACGGCGGCCTGCTCGGCGGCATCCGCGCCGGCTATCAGGTCGACACCACCAGCCAGCCGCTCAGCGCGCTCAGCAGCATCATGGGCCAGGTTCCCGGCGCCAGCGCGGCGTCGGGCGTGCTGCCGTTCGTGCAACGGTTCCTGCAGGGCGATCCGACCCTGACCACACAGCAGAACGCCTATCTGCAGACCTACATCAACAACGTGGCGGCCCAGACCTTCGCCGACGTCATCCCGGCCGGCGCCAACGCGGCCGTGCGCTACACCATGGCCGATCCGCGCGTGAACATCAGCGCCGCCCAGCTGCCGAGCGTGCTGGCCACCTATCTGAGCGGCGGCGGGGGCACGACGCCGGCTACCGATCCGCGCAGCAGCTGGATCCGCAACTTCGTCGAAAACCTCAACACGGTGACGCCGGGCGGCCAGGTCATCGACCGCGGCAATCCCGCCGCCGCCATCACCAACAACCTGGCCGGCAGCGGTGGCTTGAACTCCGCCCAGGCCATGATCCAGGCGTTCGAACGCGTCGGCCTGGTGCGCACCCTGGCAGAGCCGAACCTGACCGTGGTGTCGGGCGAATCGGGCAAGTTCCTGGTCGGCGGCGAATTCCCGGTCCCGGTGGGGCAGGACACCACCGGCAAGATCAGACTCGAATTCAAACCCTACGGCGTCGGCCTGGGATTCACCCCGGTGGTGCTGTCGGGCGGCCGCATATCGGTGAAGCTTTCGACCGAAGTGTCGGAGCTCTCCACCGCCGGCGCCTTCTCGCTCAGCAACGGCGCGGGCTCGCAGACCCTCAGCGTGCCTGGCCTCAGCGTCCGCCGCGCCGAATCCACCGCCGAACTGCCGTCGGGCGGCTCGCTGATGATCGCTGGCCTGCTGCAGCAGCAGAGCAAGCAGAACCTCGATTCCGTGCCGGGCCTGGGCGCCCTGCCGGTGCTGGGATCCTTGTTCCGCTCGCGCGACTATCTCAGCGGCGAGACCGAACTGGTCATCATCATCAGCGCCTACATCGTCGACCCGACCCATCCGCAGGACATGCAGACACCGGTCGACGGCCTACGGATCGCTTCCGACAGCTCCACGGTACTTCTCGGTAAGTTGAACAGAGTAGTGAAGACCCAGGCCGGTCCCGAGGGCGGGCGAGCCTATCAGGGCCCGGTGGGCTACGTGATCGAATGAGACGCAGCATGAGCCTTCGCCACATCACCCTCGCCGCCCTGGCGGCGGTGTCGCTTTCGGCCTGCGCCGCCACGGGCGACTCCGCCAAGCTGGCCAAGTCCCCTACCGAGCAGTGGGCGGACAAGGTGCAGGTCGTGGCCCATCCGGATTCGATCCGCCTGGGCGTGCACGCCGACGGTCCCTCCACCAACCAGGCGGCCGCCCTGTCCGATTTCGTCGGGCGCTGGATGCAGGCGGAAGGCGGGGTGATCGAGGTCCAGGCCCCCACCGGCGCCAGCCCGCGCATGATCTCCGGCGTCTACGACCTGCTGACCGCCCATGGCGCTCCGGCGGCCGCCGTGAAGCTGTCGAGCTACGACGCCGGCGGCGCCCCCGCCGCGCCGATCGTGGTCGGCTTCGAGCGCTTCGAGGCCGTCACCCCGCGTTGCGGCCTGGAATGGGAAAGCCTTACCAGCACTCACGGCAACGACACCTTCAAGAATTTCGGTTGCGCCGTGACGGCCAACATGGCGGCGCAGATCGCCAACCCCGAAGATTTGCTGGCGCCGCGCAATACCACGCCGGTGGACGCCCAACGCCGCACCACGGTGCTGGACAAGTACCGCAGGGGCGAGATCACCGCCTCGGCGCGCGACGACCAGGCCACCGGCGCGATTTCCCGGGCGGTCAACTGATGAGCCAGCGGCCCGCCGCGCCCCTGGACCCGTTCGCCGTGCGGCCCGGAGAGGGCTTCGACGCCGACGACGAGTTCGCTGTTCCCGCCGCCGCCGGCGGCGCGTGGATGAACATGGACCCGATGTCGACCGCGCGCGCCCCGGCCGACCCGTTCGCCGACTTCCCCCCGGCGCGCCCGCCGGAGGACAACGCCGACCTGGCGCTCGATATCAGCCCCCTCGCGGCCCCCGACATCAATCCGCGCGAGGCCATGCCGCCGGCCGCGCCGATGCCGGCCGCCGACTTCAATCCGGTGGGCGAGATCATCACCGGCGTCGAGAGCGCCATGGGCGACGCGGGCGTGCCGCGCATCGCCATCCACGCCTTCGTTGCCCGGCCCGAGACCTCCGAGGTCATCGAGCAGGCCACCAGCGACCGCCGCATGGCGCGCGCCGCCACGGTGATCCGCACCGGCGGCCTGACCGCGGCGCTGGAGCACTACCAGAATCAGCCGACCCCCTCGCTGGTGATCGTCGAGAGCCTCGACCCGGCGTCAGTGATGCTGGCTCAGCTCGACAGGTTGGCCGAGGTCTGCGATCCGGGCACCAAGGTGGTCGTCGCCGGCCAGGCCAACGACATAGCCCTCTACCGGGAACTGATCCGCCGCGGCGTGAGCGAATACCTGGTGCCACCGTTCACCCCGCTGCAGATCATCAGCTCGATCACCAATCTCTACGCCGACCCGGCCCAGCCCTTCGTCGGCCGCCAGATCGCGTTTGTCGCCGCCAAGGGCGGTGTGGGCGCCTCGACCCTGGCGCACAACTTCGCCTACGCCGTTTCGGAATCGATGCAGGCCTCGACGGTGATCGTCGATTTCGACCTGGCGTTCGGCACAGCCGGCCTCGACTTCAACCAGGACCCGCTGCAGGGCGTGGCCGACGCCCTGAGCCAGCCCGACCGGCTTGATCCGGTGCTGATGGACCGAATGATGGCCCGCTGCACCGACCGGCTGTCGCTGTTCGCCGCGCCTGGGAATCTCGACCAGGACTACGAGATCTCGCCCGAACTGTTCGAGGAGGTGGCCGGCAAGATCCGCGCCGCCGCCCCATTCGTGGTGCTCGACCTGCCGCACAGCTGGAGCGCTTGGAAGCGCAAGGTGTTGATGACCTCGGACGACCTGATCGTGGTGGCGACGCCCGATCTCGCCTCCTTGCGCAACGCCAAGAACATTGTCGATCTGGTGCGCCAGTCGCGCCCCAACGACCAGCCGCCGCGCCTGGTGCTCAACCAGGTCGGCGTGCCCGGACGGCCTGAGATTCCGGTCAAGGATTTCGGCGAGGCGCTCGGCCTGCAGCCTTCCCTGGTATTGCCGTTCGATCCCAAGCTGTTCGGTCAGGCGGCCAACAACGGCCAGATGCTGTGCGAGGTGAACGCCAAGTCGCGCTCCGCCGAGGGCATCGAGCACCTGGCGCGGCTGGTCAGCCGCCGCGAGCCTCCGGCCCAGCCGAAGACCTCGCTGTTCGCTAGCCTGCTCCGGAAAAAATAGGTGTTCGGCAAACGCCCCACAGGGTCTGAGGACGCCGGCCGCGCCCCGCCGCCGGCGCCGGCCGCGGGGGTCAGTGTCGCCACGCGTCCGCAACGGGTCGAACCGGGCGCGGCGGGCGGCGGCGGCAGCAGCACCAACGAGGCGGGCAACCGGCTCGACGCGGTGCGCGCGTCGCAGAACGCTGGCGCCAACAAGCCGACACCGAAGGCCACGCCGGGCCTGGCCCAGCTGCACGCCGCCCAGCCGGCCACCACCGAGGTGGTGCGCGAGCAGAGCGAATACTACCACGCCACCAAGACGACGATCTTCAACGCCCTCTTGAACACCATCGACCTGAGCCAGCTGGCCCAGCTGGACATCAAGGCGGCGGCGGAGGAGATCAAGGACATCGTCGCCGAACTGGTGGCGATCAAGAACGTCTCGATGTCGGTGGCCGAGCAGGACCACCTGGTCCAGGACATCATCAACGACGTGCTCGGCTATGGCCCGCTCGAGCCGCTGCTGGCCCGCGACGATATCGCCGACATCATGGTCAACGGCGCCGGCCGGGTGTTCATCGAAGTCAGCGGCAAGGTGCAGCTGACCAATGTGCGTTTCCGCGACAACGCGCAGCTGATGAATATCTGCCAGCGCATCGTCAGCCAGGTCGGCCGGCGCGTAGATGAATCATCGCCGATCTGCGACGCGCGCCTGCCCGACGGCTCGCGCGTCAACGTCATCGGCCCGCCCTTGGCTCTGGATGGGCCGACGCTCACCATCCGGAAGTTCAAGAAGGACAAGCTGACGATGAAGAACCTGGTAGACTACATGTCCATCAGCGCCGAGGGCGCGCGAGTGCTCGGCGTGATTGGCGCCTGCCGATGCAACATCGTCATCAGCGGCGGCACCGGTTCGGGCAAGACGACGCTGCTCAACACCATGACCGCGTTCATCGATCCGACCGAGCGCGTCATCACCTGCGAAGATGCCGCCGAACTGCAGCTGCAGCAGCCGCACGTTGTGCGTCTGGAAACGCGGCCACCGAACCTGGAAGGCCAGGGCGCCATCACCATGCGCGACTTGGTCAAGAACTGCCTGCGGATGCGCCCCGAACGCATCATCGTCGGCGAAGTGCGCGGACCCGAAGCCTTCGACCTGCTGCAGGCGATGAACACCGGCCACGACGGCTCGATGGGCACGCTGCACGCCAACTCCCCGCGTGAGGCGATCAGCCGGA
>CANJOB010000065.1 GCA_947475655.1 Caulobacterales bacterium
CCTCGCCGGCGATGGTGCAGCCGAGCGAGACGCCGCGCAGGCCGTGGCGGGTCACCGCTTCCTCGAGCTGTGACGCGGCAAGGTCCGGGTGCTGCAGCGCCACGGTGGCCATAGCGTAGAAGCGGCCGGGATAGGCCTTGGTGATCCGCGCCAGCTTGGCGTTCTGGGCGTCGATGAACCGCGCCGCCAGGTCCCGGTCCATATCGTACCAGTAGGAATTGACGCTCAAGACCGCCACGTCGATGCCCTGGCGGTCCATAGTGGCAACCTGCCCCGGTTCGATCGTCGGGGTGATCTGGCGATTCAGCCGGCTGCGGGCCTGAAAGGGCGTGCCGCCGATCACCTCGGACATGTCGGGGGCGATATGGGCGTGGATGTCGATGGTCTGCACCCGGCGGCCGCCGACCTTCCATTCCCGGCGGGGGGCCTGCCCCGCGGCCGACAGGGCGCCGGCCGGCGCCAGGGCCGCCAGCGCGCCCAGGGTTCTGAGGATGGTGCGCCGATCGTGCAAAGCCGCCTCCCGTGTTGGGGGCATTCCATCCGACGTGGGCGCCGCCGTCCACCGCTCCCGCCAAGATTATTTGCAGGGACCCCCGGAAAGGGTCTGTTCCCCCGTAATGCATGCCGATACGCTTGAGCTTCCGCGACGAAAGCCTCGATAAGCGATGCCACGCGGTCGCCCCTGCCGGGGCGAATGAGAAGAGCAAAGGGCGGACATCGACATGATGATTCAATTCAAGCGTGGACTTCAACTGGCGAGCGCGGCAATGGCCCTCGCCCTGGCGACGGGCGCATTGGCCCAGGTTCCTCCGGCCATCGCCCAGCAGAACCGTGAGATCGGTCCGATCGTCGAGAACCCCAGGACCGCGGCCGCCTATGGCCCCCTGCAGCCCAACGAGCCCTATGCCGGCGTGACGGTGCTTCGCAACCAGCAGTACGCAGCGATTCCGCGGACGATCCTCGACGTGTTCAAGCCGACCGGCGTCAAGGGTAAGCCGCCGATCCTGATCTTCTTCCCCGGCGGCCCCGGCAACATTCACGGCACCGGTCCGCAAGGAACGAAATTCTACGACAACATCCTGGTCTGGGGCGCGAAGAACGGCATGGTCGGCCTGCTGGTGCAGCGCGAATCCGGTCCGGGGACACCGTGGGATCAGGGCGCCAAGAACGTCGCCCAGGCGCTCGAATGGGCGCAGAAGAACCCCAGCATCCACGGCGGCGACCTGAACCGCATCTATATCTGGGGCCACTCCATGGGCGGCCTGACGGTGTCTAACTACCTGTCGCACCCTGAGCTCTATCCAGCCGGCAAGGTCACGGTGAAGGCGGCGGTGCTGAGCTCCGGCCCCTACAATATCGCGCCCTACAAGGCGCCGTCGGCCCCCGCCCCGGCGGCGGGCGCCCCCACGGCCGAGGCGCTGCTGGCGCAATCGGCCCTCCCGGGCATGAGAGCCCTGAAGATCCCCGTTTTTGTGAACTCGGCCGAGATCGACCCGCCCTACCTGGTGGAAGTCGCTCACGAACTGCAGGACGAGATGTGCATGGCCGGCAACTGCCCCCGCTACAACCGCTGGAAAGACCACGGGCACATCTCGTCGATGTACTCGGTCGGCACCACCGACGTGTCGGTCTCCAAGCCGGTTCTGGATTTCCTCCGCAGCGTCCGCTGAGTTGATCCCGGCCGGGCGCCCCGCCCGGCCATACCCCTCCAAGCGACCGGCGCAGGCCAGGGCGCACCGCCGATCAAGGCGGTGAGCGCCCTGGCCACCTTCCGCTCGGTCGCATCCCGCCGCGAGCGCCTCGAGCGTCCCGACCCCGTTCCTGGGTGAGAGATGCCGAGCTGAGCCGCGTAATGACCTCTGATACTGCGCCGCACTCGCGTGTTGGCGCTGAGCCTGGCGCCAACGTCGCGTGGGGAAAACGGTCGAAATAAAGGGGTGCGCCTGTGTCGATGAATTGTCTGAAAGCCGTTCTATTGATGGGAGCGGCCTCGAGCTGCTTGGTCGCCGTGGGCGCGCAGGCCCAGGAGCCTGTTCCGGCGGGCCAGATCGAAGGGGTGGTTGTCCTCAACACGAAGGACACGCTTCCGGGCGAATTGCTCCAGCGCAAGGCGAAGCTCGGCATCCAGGGCGATCGGTCGATCATGGCGATTCCCTACTCGCAGCAGAGCATTTCCGAAAAGACCCTGGAACTCTTCCACGACGCGACCCTGCCGCTCGGCAACGTGCTGCAGAACAACCCGTCGATCCGTTCGAGCACCAGCTCGCCGATGTATAGCGATTTCAGCATGCGCGGCGTGAACATGAACGGCAACCACATGATGCTGAACGGGGTGCCGAGCCTGTTCTCGCAGTTCACCACCCCGCCCTCGCATGTCATCGAGCGCATCGACATCACGTCCGGACCCAACGCGGCGCTCAACGGCGTGAACATGTCGAACAACGGCACCGACAGCGGCGCCACCCCGGCGCCTGGCACCATCAACGTCGTCACCAAGTCGGCGCCGGAACAGGACCTCAACCGCGTCACCGGCGCCTTCTCCGGACGCAGCAGCACCGGCGCCTATGTCGACGTCGCCCGCCGGTTCGGGGCGGACAAATCGTGGGGCGTGCGCGCAAACGGCGAGTACCTGCGCGGCGGGCTCTCGCTCCCGGGCGCCGAAAACAACGCCGGCAATTTCTTCCTCAATATCGACCGTCGCGACGAGAGGAGCGCCACCAACCTGTTCGGCGGCTACTTCGACCTGCGCATCGACGGCGGGCAACGCTGGTTCACCTTCAGCGGCACGGGCGCGGAACTTCCCAACGCGCCGGACGCCAAGATGAACTACGACTTCCCGGAGACGACCAAGCTCCAGCACGGCTGGGTCGCGGTGCTGAACCATGAGTACCGCCTGAGCGACGACTGGTCGGCATTCGGCAACTTCGGCTTCCTGGAAAAGAGCGGCTATAAGTACAACGCGGGCGCGGCGCTGAGATTCAATGACGCCGGCGTCTTCCAGACCGCCAACGCGTCGAACGCGCAGGTCGAAGCGACCCAGAACTACTATTTCCAGGGCGGCCTCAGGGGCAGCTTCAATACCGGCGGGATAAAGCACAGTGTCGCTGTGGCTCTCGACCGCGCCTTCGCCAAGTATTGGAACGACACCAATACCGCCCCGACCGGCCGGATCGCCGGCAACCTCTATACCGGCATCACCTTCGCGGCGAACTTCCGCCCCTTGCCGGCGCTGCGCAAACCGCTTCGGCAGTGGAACGAGCGGATTGTCGGCCTGACCCTGACCGATGTCGTCTCGATCGGGAAGTTCGACGTCCTGCTCGCCGCGTCTCAGAAAAACGAAGATTTTTACAACGCGCTCAACGGCCAGCGCATCAAGAACCACAACATCCTGCCGACCTACGGCATCACCTATAAGGCGACGCCCGACTTCTCGGTCTATGCCGGGCATACCGAAAGCTTCTCGCGTGGCGCGATGGTCGCCGCCGGCGCCCGGTACATCAACGCCGGCGCCATTCTTGAGCCGGTGAAAGCCTCCCAGAACGAAATAGGCGCCAAGCTGCAGCGCTGGGGCATGCTCACCACGCTGGCGGCGTTCGATATGGATCAGCAGAACCTGATCGATGTGCAGCTCAGCCCGGTCCTGTTCCGGCGGGACGCGGACGGCATGAACCGCTATCGCGGTATCGAGCTGTCCACCGTCGGCCAGCTGGCGGAGAAACTGACCGTCACGGCGGGCGGCCTGTATCTCAACGCCGAGCGTGAGAAGACCCAGGGCGACCTCCTGAACAGCCGGTTCGTCAACGGCGTCTCCAAGTGGAGCAGTACGGTCGGGTTCGAGTTCAGGCCCGTCAGCAGCGTCGGCCTGACCGGCCGCGCCGTCTACAATGGGTCGGCCTTCATCGACTCCGGCACGAACGGCGCCACCAAGATTCCGTCCTTCGTCTCCTTCGACGTCGGCGCGAACTACCGCACCGTCGTCGCCTCCCATCCGATCAAGATCAGCGCCATGGTAATCAACGCGGGAAACAAGGACTACTGGATGGGCCGCGGCGGATCGACGACCTTCGGTCTGTCGATGCCGAGGACCTTTTCGCTTTCCGTGCAGGCCGACTTCTAGTTCCGTATGAGCCGGCGAACCAAGCTTGCACTTGCGGTCGTCGCGCTCCTGGTCCTGCTCATTGGGGCGGGCGTTCTGCTGGTGACGCGGCAGGCGCCGGCCCCGTCCACGGCGGCCACCGGGGAGAGCATCACCATCATCGACGATGTCGGCCGCACCGTGACGCTGAGGAAGCCGGTCCGGCGCGTTGTGGTC
This sequence comes from Caulobacterales bacterium, assembly GCA_947475655.1. Lineage (GTDB taxonomy): Bacteria > Pseudomonadota > Alphaproteobacteria > Caulobacterales > Caulobacteraceae > Caulobacter. The sequence continues at coordinate 4,313 of CANJOB010000065.1, forward strand.
TATAACCGCTACACCACCGAATTCATCCGCGCCGTGGGCGCGATGGACACGGTGGTCGGCGCCGACATCGATTCCAACAAGGACGAGGGCTATTGGCGGACGGTGACCAAGGACATGTACGCCGGCGCCAGCCAGTCCCAGCCCAACTACGAGAAGATCGTGTCGCTGCAGCCTGATGTGGTCTTCATGCCGCGCAACGGCGTCTATGAAGAGACGATCCAGAAGATGGCGCCGTTCGGCATTCCGGTGGTGGTCATCACCGGCTGGGACGTGCTCAAGCATGAGTACAACGTCGATCTGCTCGGGCGGATTTTCGACAAACCCGCTGAGGCGGCGAAGTTGAACGCCTTCTACCGTCACTATCGCAATCTGCTTGCCGAGCGCCTGAAGGGCGTGGAGCGCAAGCGCGTCTATCTCGAGGAGGTCGGCGACTACAAGACCTTGCTGCCCGGCAGCGGCTTTCACGACATGGTGCAGGAGGGCGGGGGCCTCAATGTGTTCGGTGACGTCAACATCCTGAACCAGGCATCGGCGCGCGGCACGGTGCAGGGCTTCACCGTCGATCCCGAGGAGATCATCGCCCGGCGCCCCGACGTCATTATCAAGCTGGAGCCGCGATCCTATCTTCCGACACCCCGGGAGACCTCGGTGCGGTTGCTGGGCGCCCTGGCGGCCCGGCCCGGCTTTTCGCAAATGAAGGCGGTCACGGACGGCGAAGTCTATCACATGAGCTATTACATGTCGTCCGGCGCATCGAAGATCACGGGCGCGCTGCTGATCGCCAAGTGGCTCTATCCCGAGCGCTTCACGGACATCGATCCTTCCGCGGTGATGGACGAATGGTTGGAGACCTACCAGCACGTGCCGCGCAGCAAAGACTACTGGACCTCGCTCAAACAACTCCGCGCCAGTGGCGGCAATGCCGCCCGGTAGCGTCGTCGCCACGGACGAGCCGACCGCACGCCAGCTGCTTGAGGCCGCGGCCAAGGGGCACTTGGCGCGGCGCGTGTTCCTGATCGCCGCTGGCCTGGTCCTGACATTGGTGGCCGCTCTGGCGTCCCTGAGCGCCGGGGTCAACGAGCTGGGCCTGGGCGGCGCCGCGCGGGCCCTGCTGGCTCCGCTCCTGCCCGACGGCTGGATCACGCAGGTGACGCCTTTGCAGTCGGCGGTGCTCTATCAACTGCGCCTGCCGCGCACGCTGATGGCCATCATCGGCGGCGCCGGCCTGGCCATGAGCGGCGCGGCCATGCAGGGGATCACGCGCAATCCTCTGGTCAGCCCCTACACGGTCGGTATCTCGCCGGCCGCCGGTTTCGGCGCCGCGATCGTGGTCGTGTTGGGCATCGGCGCCGGCACGCAGCTTGGTCTCTACATGACGGTGATCGGCGCCTTCGCCGCCTCCATGGCCTGCGCGGTGGTGGTGCTCAGCCTGGCCTCGATGCGCGGCGTGACCGCCACCATCCTGATCCTGGCAGGGGTGGGACTGAACTATCTCTTCCAGTCGATGACCTACGCGGTGCAGTTCATCGCCACCGAGAAACAGCTCGCCTCCATTGTGCAGTGGAGCTTCGGGTCGCTGAACGGCGCCACCTGGGCGCAGGTGTCGATCGTCGGCGTCGTTGTTCTGGCCATGGGACTGGTGCTGCAGATTCACGCCTGGGGCCTCAACGCCTTCGCCGCCGGCGGCGACGAGGTGGCGGCGTCGCTGGGATTCCACGTCGCCCGCACGCGCATCGTGGTCACCGTGGCCGCCGTGCTGATGACGGCGGCCTTTGTCAGCTTCGCCGGCACCATCGCCTTCATGGGCCTGGTCGCACCACACATCGCACGCTTGCTGATCGGCGGCGATCACCGCGCCTTGATCCCGTTCAGCGCTGTCGTCGGCGCCCCGATGATGCTGATCGCCGACATGATCGGGCGGCTGGCGTTCGCCCCCGTGGTGGTGCCCGTCGGAATCGTCGTCGCCTTCATCGGCGTGCCGCTGTTCCTGCACCTGCTGCTGTCGCGCCGGGCGGAGCTGACTACCTGATGCTGAGGATCGAGCATCTGGTCTATCACTATGGCGAGCGCGCCGTGCTCAACGGCGTGGGCCTGACCGTCGCCCCGGGCGAGGTGGTGAGCCTGGTCGGCCCCAACGGCGCGGGCAAGTCGACCCTGATCAAGTGCGTCAACACCATTCTCAAGCCCGCGTCCGGCGTGGTGGAGATCAACGGCAGAAGCGCGCGCAGCTTCAATCGCCGGGAGATGGCGCGCACCGTCGCCTATGTGCCCCAGCAGGTCGGTCAGGCCATGTCGATGCCGGTGATCGACATGATCAGGCTGGGCCGGGCGCCCCACCGGGGGCTGCACAGCCCCGAACATGAGCGCGATGTCGTCATGGGCGTCATCGAACGGATGGGCCTGCAGGCCTACGCCTTCCGTCTGTACGGCGAACTGTCGGGGGGCGAGCGCCAGCGGGTGCTGATCGCCCGGGCGCTGGCTCAGGAAGGCGACCTGATGTTGCTCGACGAGCCGACGGCCAATCTCGACCTGCGGCATCAGCTCGAGACCATGACCACGGTCGCGCAGATCGCTAGGGAACGGTCGATCGCGGTCTTGGTCGCCATTCACGACCTGGCCCTGGCAGCGCGATTCTCCGATCGCCTGGCCTTGCTGCATGACGGCGGCATTCACGCCGACGGGCCCTGGCCGGTGGTGCTGACACCTGAGAATCTTGTGACGGCCTATGGCGTTTCGGCGGTGATCGGATCGGACAGCGGACTGCCGTATGTTCTCCCGGCGGCCGCACCGTCGGCGCAGGCCTGACCGGCGGCTCGGGCCGTCCGCTTAATCGAGAGGCTCGCCGTTCTCCCAGAAGTACGTTCTGCGCCGCGGATCGTAGAAATAGTAGCGGCCCAGGCGCTGATCGAAGAACTCCCGGCGGTCGGGCGCATAGGGCGCGTCGACGGCGGGCGGTGGCGGAACGCTGCGGTCGGTGACGATGGCGCCGTTTTCGTCGGCAGGGCCGGCGGCGCGATCGACGGCGTGAGCGGGCGCTTCGTAAAACACCGTCGCCCCGTTTTCGCCGGGCACGGTGACGGCGAAGCGGGAGGTGTCCGCGCCGATCAGGGTGATGAGTTTGGAGAAGCGGTTGGGGCCGTATTTCTCGTCGTCGGAAACGTCGAAATCGAGCCGGAGCTGCACCTCGCAGAGCAGGCCGTTGGCTTTGACCTCCTGGGTGATGCGCGCGACGCCGCTCAGGCGGTCGTGCACCTCCTCCCGGCAGGCCGCGTTGTCGGGCCAGAGATAGTAGTAGCGCCCGACCAGATCGAAGTTGGCGTTGGATTCGTTGCGCCGCTTCAGGTCGTAGACAGCGACCACATCCCGCCCGCACGGATCGGCGGCTTGCGGTGTCATGCGCTGCACGCCCCGGTAAGAGGCCTTGAAGGCGACGGCGGCGGCGAATCCCTTGGCCTGTTCGCAATCGCCCCGGAAGGCGTTCTGGGCGTGGGCCTGGGTCGCTCCCGCCAGGAGCATGGCGGCGGTCGCCGCCGCGATGGATCGCATGGTTTGGGTCATGGTCTTGTTCCTTGGCAGGTAGCGACGGCGCGCACCTGGCAGTAGTTGACCCCGTTGGGGCAGATGGTGTCGCCGCTTTGGACGAACAGGGTTTCGCCGCCCTCGCTGGCGCAGGCGGCGCGGCCGGCCGCCTCCACGGCGAGGGAGAAGTCGATCGTCGGATCGACCTTCACGAAGGCTGATGCCGTCCACGCACGCACGGCCGGCCTAGGTGGTGGCGTGGCCACGACGGGTGGGGGCGGCGGCTTGGCCACCGGTTTCAGCGGCGAGGGGACCACGGGCGGGATGCGCGTGGATGGAGCCGCTCTTACGGCCGAAGGTTTCACGCCTGTGTCGACGCGTGCTTGTTTCGGCGGCGGGGGGACAACCGGCGCGGCGCGCTTGGATGGCGGGGTCTTGCTCGCCGGTATTTCCGCGCGGGTCACGACACGGGCCTTGGCGGGCGGCGCCTTGGATGCGGCGGCTTTCTGCGCGGGCGCCGTCTTTGGTTCGACTGGCGTTTCGATGCGCTTCCCGACGCGTTGCACGACGGGGGGCGCGGCCGGCGCCGCGACCACGACGGGCGGCGGCTTCGCAGCCGCGTCGATGCGGGCGAGGCCGCTTTCGCCCTCGCGCTGCAGGACCGAGGCGTCACCGAGTTGCGCCACCCGGGCATAGAGGCTGCGCGCCTCGGCCAGGCGATCAGCGTCGCCTCCGGCCTGCGACTCCAGAAGCTGGCCCAGGGCGAGCACGGCGTCGGCCCGGCTGCCGGCGGCGGCTTGGCGAAGGCGGGTTTCAGCGGCGGCGAGGTCCGGCGCGCGCCCGCCCTCGCCATGGGCCAGCATCTGGCCCAGGGCCAGGGCTGCATCGTCGCGCGCCCGCGCCGTGTCGGGCCTGGTATCGTCGGCGGCCGCGGCGGCGCGTTGCAGCCATCCCAGGGCCTGATAGGCGTAGGCCCCCCTGTCGGCGTTGGCCGCCTCCCCGGCGCGCAGACGATAGAAGGCGCCCAGCCGTTCCATGGCGGCCGGGTCGCCGGCTTCCGCCCGCGCGGTCGTCTGGGTGTCGAACCTTTCCGGCAGGCGCAGACCCTGGGCCGGAGCGTCCGCGCAGCGCAGCCGCCAGCCGCCGGCGGCGGTGAGCCATTGGCAGCCCGCCGGGGCGAGGGGGACGACAGGCTTGGGCGCCTCGGTGAGGGGCGCAGTGTGCGGACGCAAGATGAGCATTGGCGCGACCATGACGGCGGCAGCCGCAGTGAAAGCCGCCAGGCAGACGCCGCCGGCCCACCAGCCCAGCCGGCGCCGGGCCGGCGCCTCACGAGCGAGTGTCAGCGGCGCATCGGCGCTCGCCACAGAAATCGCAAAGGGATCGGGTTCGGCCCCCGGCGCAGGCGGCATGGCAAGCTCGTCGGCTTCAGGCTCCGGCGGCGGGGTGACCGGAGGCGCTTCCATCAGCCCGTCGAACCAGGGGGCGTCCTCAGACTCGGGCCCAAGCGCCAGCCCCGCCAGCCAGTCCGCCGCGCCGGCCGGGCGCGCTGTTGCGGCCGGCGCGAGGCCCGCCTCGATCCCTGCGCGCAAGGCGGTAGGCACGGCGGCGCCGCTGGGCCAGGCCGCGCCGCCGGCCACGCGGGCGGTGGCGGCCGCCGGCGCGCGGCCGGTCAACAGGCGCTGAATCAGGGCGCTGGCGGCGTAGAGATCCGCGGCCGGGCCGATGGGATGGCGAAGGGCGCCGTCATGGGCTTCCGGCGGCGCGTAGCCCGGTTCGACCAGGCCATGCTGACTGCGCAGCGCGCGGAAGAACGGCCGACGGTCGACCAGGAAGCCGGTCAGGCGAACCATGCCCCCATCGATCAGCACGGCGCGGGGCGACAGGTCTCCGTGGACGATCCCCGTCGCGTGCAGTTCGCCGAGCGCTTCGGCCAGGCGCCGGGCGAAGGCGGCGGCGACAGGCTCGGTCACGGCCTCGGGGTGGTCGGCCAGCCAGGTCTCCAGGGTCATGCCGGGCATCGATTGCAGCCAGAAGCAAACGCCCTGCGCCCGGCTGACGGATTCAACCGGGAGGGCCGCGCGCGGCGTCTCTGCCTGCAGCCGTCGCCCAAGCGCCTCGAAGGCGTCCAGCGCCGCCGCGTAGCTGTCGGCCGCTTCGGGAATCGGCGTCAGCCGCCCGCCGACGTCGCGCACGGCGCCGGCCGGGAAGAAGCGCACGGCCTGCAACGCCTCGCCCTCGACAGCGAATGTTTCCAGGGCGCCGTCGCGGCGCAGAAGCGACAGGCGCAGGGGCTTAGGAAAACCGTCAAACGTCAGGCGCAGCGGCGCCTCGGCCTCGAGGAACATCATGGGATTTCTCCACAGTCGGCGGTCGCCCGGGTCGCCGCCTCGATGATCCGGTCGGACTCGGGCGCTGACGGGGTTTCGATGGGAACCAGGGCGACGCGGATCGGCGTGTCCGAGCCGTCGCGGCGCCAGACGGTTTCAGCGCCACCGCCGTTGAGCCCGAGGGTGGAGCGCATCAGGTTCGGGTCGGCGGCGAGGCCGGAACAGGCGAAGAAGTGTGGCCAGTCGCGGGCGGCGGGGCTGCCCGCCGCGACCTTCACGGCGAGCCAGCGCGCGGCGGAGGCCTCGATGGTCGGCGCCGGCGACGGCCGGGACATCCACGCGCCGAGCCCGATGGCGGCGAGCCACAGGGCGGCGACGGCGAGGGACAGAGCTGAAGGTTTTATATCGCGCCTCCCGCGATCCAGGCGTGGGCGGCGGGCGAGCGCAGGATGGCCGCGGCGACGGCCAGGGCCGGAGTCTCGGCCTGACGCTTGTCCTGCAGATTGACCACGATGGTCAGTCCCCGCACCGGCCGGCCGCCGGTTTGACGCACGGCGACGACGGCGACGGCGTGGCCGTCGAGCAGCGGAGGCTCGACGGGGCGCAGCGGCAGGCTGACGACGCGGCCGTCCGGTTCGGGTTCGAAGTCCCCCGGCTGGCAATTGCGATAGCCGCAGGCGTAGCGCTGCATCTCCGCCGCCGCCTGCTGCGCGAGGTCACGCCGCCCGCCGACACGAACCCGGCAGCGGGTCTCCTTGAGCGCGAGAATCTGGCGCGCCGCCTCGGCCCGGCTGCGCGGGGCGACGAAGCCGAACTTCAGCACCCCGGCCGCCGCGTCCCACCGCAGGCCGCAATCGCTGCGGGCCAGCTGCTGCAGCACGGCGGCGCCCGGCTCGCCCGGCTCGCCCGGCGCCTCGCCGGCCACCTTCATGGTGCCGGTCTTGCCGTACAGGGCGACCTCCGGACCGTAGCCCATGCCGGCGAACTCGCGGCCGAGCCAGGCGGCGGTGCCGCTCGTCACGACGCGCGACAGGCCGTCGAGCACGTTGGCGCGCATCCGCGGACTGCGCATCGGCAGGTCGGCGACGGACGGGCCGGCGGCGGGCGCGAAACTGGCGCGGACCTGGCTTCCGCTGACGATCCGCGAATAGACCTCGGCCATCTTGATGGCGCTCCAGGTCGAACGGCTGCCGCCCAGACCGGCCATCAGATAGTCGTTGTGGAAAGAGGCGACGGCGTCGAAGCCCAGTCGCTCGCGTTCGGGCGAGGCGCCGGCCAGGGGCGAGGCGCAGGGCGGGGCGGCCCCGCTCAGGCCGCGCCAGACAGCGACGTCATAGCGGCAGCCGCCGCCCTCGCCGGCGTCGACATCGAACAGCCGGGCCAGGCGATCGGTCCAGGCCGGGCCGCGTCCGGGCGGCGGCCGCAGAACCCATCCGTACGGCCCCGGCGCCGTCGCCTCGCCAAAGACCGGGAGGGACGGGGTGTCGGTGCGGCTGCGCCGCTCCAGCGACCAGGCCTCGACTGGCCCCGGCTGGGCGCGCGCCGGCTGCGGCGGCGCGTCCGGGGCCCGATAGGCCAGCATCATCAGGGCCAGGGCGTAGCGGTTGTTGGAATGCTCGAGGAAGGTCGGGAAGTCGGTCATGCCGAGGCCGTGGTTGTCGAACCCGCCCTTGCCGACATCCATGCCGAGAACGGTGCGGATGCGGCCGGTGGCGCCGCCTTGAATCTTCAGGGTCGCCAGACCTGGGTCGGCGTCGAGGATCGCCAGCGAGAACGGTCCCTTGGCCATGGAGCCGACGGGCAGCCGCTCGAAGTTGTGGTTCTGAGCCAGCAGGTTCCGGCCACGGCGCGTGCGGCGCTGGGCGGGCGCGAGGTCGGTCTCGGCCAGGGGCCAGGAGGCGACGGCCAGCACCTGGCCGGTGGTGGTGTCCATGACCGTCACCGCGGCCTTGAAGGCGTCACTGGACTCCTTCTCGTTTCCAGACGGGTGGCTGGCCAGCACAGTTGCGGCGCCGGCGGACAGAGCGTCCTGCGCCACCTGTTGCAAGCGCCCGTCGAGCGAAAGCCGCAGCGGCGTGGACGTCCGCCCGCCCATGACGCGTTCGATCGGCTGCGCCAGCGGCTGCAGAGCGGGGAAGTAGACGCGGGCGCCGGACGACTCGCTGCGGGCGATATCGGCCGCCCCGCCGTCCAGGCGCAGGCGCAACACAGACTGGCCGGTGCGCAGCGTCAGGGTTTCGCCCTGCGGCAGTGGGGTGAGGGTCACGTCGCCGTCGGCGCGCGGACGCACGTCGCGGGCGCCGACGCGGATTTCCAGGATCGACGGAGTCTGCACCCGCACCACGGCTTGGTCGCCGATCAGGATCACCGAGCCGACGGCGTGCGGCGGCGCGTCGCCGTCCTTGAGGCAGATCGAGAGGGCGCGGCGCGGCCCCGGCGCGCCGACACGGCGTGTGGGCATCAGGATGTCGCAGGCTGCGGCGCCAGCGCCCTGCGGTTCGAGCGGGATCGGCGCCGGCGCGGGATCGCCCAGCGGCTGCAGGCGCAGGCCCGGCGTCGCCCCGCCGCGAAACAGGATCGGCCCCCTCCAGGCGCCGGCGCCCGAGAACGGCCGGTCGATGTAATGGGCGAAGGGATCGATGCCCTCGACCCATTGGCCGTCGTCGCTCAGACGCCAGACCGCCGGATCCTGCAGGTCGCTGCGCAGATAGGAGGCGTTGACGAAGGCGCGCAGACGACGATCGCTGCCGGCCGCCCCGTCGCGCAGGGCGATCCGAGGCTCGCCGTTGGCGCCGTAGCGCACCGACAGCCACTGCCGCTGGGCGATGGCGTCGACAATGCGGTCATAGCCGCCGGCGATACCCTGTCCCGAGGGTCGGCCCAGGGCGGCGAGCACCGCCGGCGCCCCGGCCACGAGGGCGCCGACGACGGCCAGCGGCGCGGCGACGGCCAGGGCGCGTCCCAGATCCGCGAAGCGTTTGCGCCGGCGGCTCATCGCTTCACCTGCGCGGATCGTTCGCCCAGGCCCCAGGCGGCGAGGGCGACCAGCACCGCGCCCTCCAGCAGATCCCCGCCGGACGTCGGGGCCAGGAGGTAGGCGTTGCGGCCGGTGAAGGGCGCCAGCTGCAGATTAGCCAGGGTCATGTAGGCGGCGGCGCCGAACAGGCACCACAGGGCGAGCAGGCCGGTGACGCGCCGCCCATCGAGTGCGGCCGAGCGCGTCAGGGACCAGACGGCGATGGGAGCACCCGCCAGCAGCGCCAGGAACAGGCCGGTCGCCAGACGCCCGAACGGCGACATCAGGTGGACGGCGGTCAGGTTGTCGGTGGCCTGCACTGGCCTCAGGGCGCTCAGGTTTGCCGGGGTGAGGTAGCCGCGCCCCAGCAGGGAGCCGGTGTAGTCGGAGAGCTGAGCCGACCAGATCTTCAAGCCTTCCGCCTCGGTCGAGACGTCGGCCGCGAGGGCCTCGGGGGCGGCGATCAGATAGAGCCGCAACAGGTTCTGGCTGGCCTTGGCCTGGCGGTCTAGGGTCGCCAGGGCCTGGTCATCGCTCAGGCCGCGCTTCATTTCGGCGGTCTGGCCGAGACGTTCGGCGCTGGCCGCGCCGACGGCGCCCATGACAGGCAGGGTGAGCAGGACAACGATGGCCGCGGCCGCTGGCGCCGCCCACGGCAGGCGCGCGGCGCGCCGCCGCCACGCGAGGCCGGCGGCGACCCCGGCGATCGGCAGGAACATCAGAGCGTAGCCGCTGTCGCGCACCGTGAAGGGAATGACGAAGGTCGCCATGGCGAGCAGCGCCCAGAACACTACCGGACGGCCCCACCCCGCCGGCCGGGCTTCGCTGGCGGCCAGCAGGCGGCCGAAGCCAAGCAGGATCAGGGGCGTGTAGACGACGCTGATCGCCAGCACCGTGACGCCGAGATCGATGCGCTCCTTCCAGCCGGCGGCCCCGACCGCGAGGCGGACGGCCAGCACGACGACGAGCAGCAGGACGCCGGACAGCCAGGGTGATCCAGGCGCGACGGGGGCGTGTCGCCAGCGCGCCGCCAGGGCGGCCAAGGCGGAGGGAGCGGCGCCTTTGGCTGATGGCGTGCTCGCCGCGCGCCAGAGCAGGGCGAGACCCCAGGCGCCCATCAGCAACAGGGCCAGGACGCTCAGGCGATGGGTCCAGGCCAGGATGGCGGCGGCGGCCAGGGGCGGGGCGAGATCGAGCATCAACTCGCCGGGCTTGCGGGGTTCGCCCGTCCGCGTCCAGGACAGCAGGGCGGCCGGAAGGACGACATAGCTGATGGCGGCGTCGCCGAGGATCTCGCGCCAGTTCAACGTTGGGTCGGCGTGGGCCGCTGCGAGGCCAATCAGAAGCCGGAGGGCGAGCAGCAATTGCAGCAGGCTGAAGATCGCCCACAGGGCGGGGCGACGATGGAAGATATCCCGGCAGACGAAGAGGACGCTAAGCGTCCAGGCCAGCACAATCAGCGCCGCCGGCCAGGGCGTCGCCAGCCGGTCGAGCATCAGGCGCGCGGTGCGCAGGGAGGGACCGGCGGCGGGCACATCCAGTTTGGCCTGGGTGAAGCGGGCGCACGCCGGCCCCTGGGGCAGGGGCGGCGCGGCGCGAAGGGCGTCGGCGGTCAGGCCGCCGACAACGGCGGCCTCCAGCCCAAGGCGGCCCGGCGGCGCGCCGGGCTCGCAGCGGCTGACGACTTCGGTCGGCGGGGTTGCGAAGGTGATGTCGGCCTGGCCGTCGCGCTCGGCCAGGATCAGGCTGCGGCGCAGCTGCAGGCGGCCACGGCGCGCGTCCGGTCCCTGCAGTACGCCGTCGAAGAAACGCGGCTCGAAAATCTCCGCCCGGATTCCCGCTTGCAGCGGGATGGCCGCGGGCGGCGCGTAAGAGACGATTCTACCGCCGCGCGCGATGCGCGCGCCGGGATCGGCGAGGATGATCGACCGGGCCGAGCCGCGAACGCCGCCTTGTTGAAACAGGAAACTGCGGGCGGGAACGCGCGCCGCGCCCCTGCCGACGCAGAGCCAGCGGTCGCAATCGGTCAACAGGGCTTGCGGCTCGGCGGCGTCCGGCCGGGGAAAGAAATCGCGCAACGGATGGATCGCCTGGACGGGAGTCCAGTCGTTGACGCCGCTGAACGCCAGAAGCGTCTTGCGCTCCGGCATGGCCGGACC
>CANJOB010000066.1 GCA_947475655.1 Caulobacterales bacterium
CTCGGAGCGGGCGCCGATGAAGCAGTTGTCCTCGATGATGGTCGGGTTGGCCTGCAAGGGCTCGAGCACGCCGCCGATGCCGACGCCGCCCGACAGGTGCACGCCCTTGCCGATCTGGGCGCAGGAGCCGACCGTGGCCCAGCCATCGACCATCGAGCCTTCATCGACATAGCCGCCGATGTTCACGAACGAAGGCATCAGCACGGCGTTCTTCGCCACATAGGCGCCCCGGCGCACCACAGCGCCCGGCACGGCGCGGAAACCGGCCGCCTCGAACCTGGCCGCGTCCCAGCCGTCGAACTTGTTGCCGACCTTGTCCCACCACGGGCCGACGCCGCCCCCCATGACTCCGCTGTGCATCACGCCGTTGGCGTTGAGTCGGAACGACAGCAGCACGGCCTTCTTCAGCCACTGGCGCACGGTCCATTCGCCACCGACCTTCTCCGCCACCCGCGCCTTGCCGCTGTCCAGCATCTCGATGGCCAGTTCGACGGCGGTGCGCTTGGTCCCCGTGGTGGCGGGATTGAGCGTGTCGCGCGCTTCCCAGGCGGCCTCGATCTCGGCTTCCAGGTCAGCGAGGGTGATGGCGGCGGTCATCTAGGCGGGCTCCTTGAGGCGAGCGGTGTTGAGGAAATCAATCAGGTCGGGGGTGACATAGTCGATATGCGGCGCGCCCGCACTCTCCGGCCCCACCAGGACGGTGGTCATGCCAAGCATGTGGGCGTGGATCAGGTTCTTCGACGAGTCCTCGAAGAAGCAGGTCGCCGCCTGAGCGATGCCGAAGGCCTCGATCATGCGGTCGTAGGTGGCGGGATGGGGTTTGGGCGTCAGGTCGCCGGATTCGATGTGGAACACGCCCTCGAAGCGGCCGGCGATCCCTAGTTTGCCGAGCACCCGCTCGGCGTGGCTGGCGGCGCCGTTGGTGAAGATGAAGCGCCGGCCGGGCAGGCGGGCCAGGGCGGCGTCGAGTTCCGGGTGGTCGTCGATCTGGTGCAATGGCAGGTCGTGCACATAGTCGAGGAATTCGCGCGGGGTGACGTCGTGCTCGGCCAGCAGGCCGGGCAGGGCCGCGCCGTGGGTCTCGAACCAACCGCTCTGGATCGTCCTGGCCTCGTCCGCCGGCTTGCCGGTCAGCTTGACGATGAAGTCGGCGATGCGCTGGCGCATCTCGACCATGATGCCGTTGTCGTGCGGGTAGAGGGTATCGTCGAGATCGAACAGCCAGACGTCGATGTGGCGCAGGTCCGCCGCGGCGCGGCGGCTCATTTGCGGATCAGGGTTCCGGCGCCATGCGGGGTGAAGAGCTCCGTCAGCATGGCGTGCGGGCGCCGCCCGTCCAGGATCACCACCGCCTCGACCCCGCCGTCGACGGCGGCGATGGCGGTCTCCAGCTTGGGGATCATGCCGCCGGTGGCGACCCCGGTCTTGATGGCGTCGAAGGCCTGGGCGACCGTCATCTCGCGGATGATCTCGCCGTTCTTGTCCAGCACGCCCTTGACGTCGGTCAGCAGCAACATCCGCTTGGCCCTCAACGCCGCGGCCACGGCGCCGGCCACGGTGTCGGCGTTGATGTTGTAGGTCTCGCCGGTCTCCGACACGCCGATCGGGGCGATCACCGGCACATAGTCCTCGTCGGCATGGATCAGGGCCTCGATCAGCTTCGGATCGACCTTCTGCGGTTCGCCGACAAACCCTAAGTCGATCGGCTGGCCGTCCTTGACCCGCCGCGCCTTGGTCACGGTGATCAGACGCCCGTCCTTACCCGACAGGCCCACGCCCCGCACGTCCGCCTCGCGGCCGGCCAGGGTGATCCAGTTGGCGATTTCCTTGTTGATGGCGCCCGACAGCACCATCTCGGCCACTTCCATGGTCGCGGCGTCGGTGACGCGCAGGCCATCCATGAAGGTCGACTTGACCCCGGCCTTGTCGAGCATGCGGCTGATCTGCGGGCCGCCGCCGTGCACCACCACCGGATGCACGCCCAGGAGCTTGAGCAGCACGGCGTCGGCCGCGAACTGGCGCGCGACCTCTTCCTCGCCCATGGCGTGGCCGCCGTACTTGATGACCACGGTTTCGCGGTCGTAGCGCTGGATGAAGGGCAGGGTCTCGGCCAGGGTCTTGGCGGTGGCCCAGCCGGCTTCCTCGTCGTCTTGCGTGCTCATGATCGAAGGGCCCTCCCTGCGCGGCGCAGCGATAGCGGTTTCAAGTCTTGCAGGCCAGGATGATCTCGGCTCGAAGCTGCGGCAGGCCCGCGCCCTTCTCGGAACTGGTGGCCACGACACGCGGGAAGGCGGCCGGCCGGCGGGCGATGGCCTTGATGGTCTGGGCGGTGACCTTGTCGACCTCGGCGGGTTTCAGCTTGTCGGCCTTGGTCAGGACGATCTGGTAGGAGACGGCGGCCAGGTCGAGGGCGTCCAGCGCTTCGTCGTCGACCTTCTTTAGGCCGTGGCGGGCGTCGATCAGCAGATAGACCCGCTTGAGGTTGGGCCGCCCGCGCAGATAGGCCCGGCCGAGGTTCTGAAAATCCTTGGTGGCGGTCTTCGAGGCCTTGGCGAAGCCGTAGCCGGGCAGGTCGACCAGGCGGATCTGTTCGTCGAGGACGAATAAATTGACCTCGCGGGTGCGGCCCGGCTCGTTGGAGGCGCGGGCCAGATGGTTCTGGCCGACCAGGGCGTTGATCAGGCTCGACTTGCCGACGTTGGAGCGGCCGGCGAACGCCACTTCCGGCAGGTCTGGCGGCGGCAGGCCGTCCATCTTCACCGCGCCCATCATGAACACGGCGGGCCGGGCGAAGGTAATCCGCGCGGCCTCGATCGCCTCGTCGTCGAACAGAGGCTTTTCGGGCGTCTCAGTCACCCCGGCGCCTTCTTGCCGGTCAGCTTGCGGATCAGCTGGTCGATCGGGTTATCGACCTTGAAGCGGCGCATGATGATGTACTGCTGGATGATCGACAGCACGTTGTTCCAGGCCCAGTAGATCATCAGCCCCACGGCCACCTGGGCCAGGGTGAAGGTGAAGATCACCGGCATCCACATGAAGATCTTCTGCTGCATCGGGTCGGGCGCCGGCGGGTTCATGGCCGTGGTCAGCCACATGGTCACGCCGTAGATTAGGCCTAGCACCCCGACGTGCAGGTAGTTGTCGAGCAGGCCGCCGATCAGCGGAACCATGGCCGGATTGTAGGGCAGCAGGCCGAACAGATTCCAAAGCGTGGTGGAGTCTCGCGCCGACAGGTCGTTGATCCAGCCGACGAAGGGCGCGTGGCGCATCTCGATGGTGACATTCAGCACCTTGAACAGGGCGTAGAACACCGGAATCTGGATCAGCATGGGCAGACAGCCGGTCAGCGGATTGATCCGCTCGGTCTTGTACAGCGCCATGATCTCCTGCTGCTGCTTGGCCGGGTCTTCCTTGTATTTCGCGCGCAGCGCCTCGATCTGCGGCTGCGCCTTCTTCATCTTGGTGATGGATTCGTACGACTTGTTGGCTAGCGGGAAGAACAAGAGCTTCACGGACACGGTCAGCAGCAGGATGGCGACGCCGAAGTTGCCGACGTGGCGGTAGAAGAAGTCCAGCACGGTGAAAATCGGCCGGGTGAAGAACCAGAACATCCCCCAGTCGACCGCCGAGTCGAAGCGCGGGATGGAGAACTGCTTTTCGTACTTGCGGATGGTCGGCACGCTCTTGGCGCCGGCGAACAGGTGCGTGGTCTGGAACAGGGTCTGGCCGGCGGCGATGGTCTTCAGGGTCCCGACGAAATTGACGTCGTAGATGTCGACGCCGCTCTGCTGGATCACCCGGTACTGGGCGGTCATCCGCTCCTTGCGGTCGGGGATCACGGCCGACAGCCAGTATTTGTCGGTGATGCCGATCCAGCCGCCGTCGGAGACGTAGGATTCCGGCCCGTCCTTCTTCCACTTGGCGTATTTGAGCAGCCGGTCCTGGTACTCGCCCGGGGTCTTCTCCTCGCCCAGCGCGCCCACCGCGCCCTCGTGCACCACCCCGGCGCGGCCGACATGGACCGGGACGCCCTGGCGCTGGATCGAGGCGTAGGGCGCCAGCGCGATGGGGGCGGGGGTGAAGTTGGCGACGCTGTCGGCGACGCTGAACATGAAGTTGTCGTCGACGCTGATGACGCGGACGAAGCGCAGGCCCATGCCGTTGTCGAAGGCCAGGGTGACGGGCTTGCCCGGCGCCAGCACCGTGCCGCTCTCCAGGGTCCAGACGGTGGTCGGGCCCGGCAGGCCGGCGGGCGTGGCGCCGGCCCAGCCGAAGTCGGCGAACCAGGCGTTGGTGGCGCCCTCGGGGCGCAGCAGCTCCACGGGCGGCGATTTGGGATCGACCGTTTCGCGGTAGCGCTTGAGGTAGAGGTCGTCGATCCGCCCGCCGCGCAGGGAGACCGAGCCGGACAGGGCCGGGGTATCGATGGCCACGCGCGGGCTGGCGGCCTTGGCCTGAGCCCGCGGCAGGGCCAGGGGCCGTGGCTTGCCGTCCGGCCCGACCGGCTGCAGGCCGGTGGCGACCGCGACGGCGTTGTCCTTCTGCAGCTGGGCCGCGGCGGCCTTCTGCTGGTTCAGCACCACCTGGCGCTTGCGGGCGGCGGGGTCGAGCACCAGGGCTTGGTAGGCGAGCAGGATCACCGCCGCGCAGACGACGAAGATGATCGTGTTGCGGTTATCTTGGGACATGGGCGTTCAACCGGGCCTGGAAATCGCGGACGGCGCCGAGGCGGGCTCACCGTTCTGGGGCTTACTGTTCTGGGGCGCGGCGAGGCTTATCAGCGCCCTTTTCATATCGTCAAGCAGCCGATCCCAGGGGCGGTCGGCCGCGCCCTGGCGGGCGATGAAGACATAGTCGCAGCCGCTCTGGCCGTGGAGCGGCAGCAGGGCGCGGGCCGCCTCGCGCAGCCGGCGCTTGGCGCGGTTGCGAACCACCGCCCCGCCGAGGCGGCGGGTGGCGGTGAAGCCGACGCGCAGGGCGGCCGGATCAGGGGCATGACGATCTGCGGGGTCGCGGGCCAGCACCTGGCACAGCACGGCGCCGCGGGCGGCGGACGCGCCCTTGGCGGCGGCCAGGAATTGCGGCCGCCGGGTCAGGCGCTGGAGGGGGGTTGGGGTCTCTTGCACAAGACCCGCCGGGTCTGTCGGCCCTAGGCCGTCAGCTTCTTGCGGCCCTTGGCGCGGCGGCGCATGACGATCTTGCGGCCGTTCTTGGTGGCCATACGGGCGCGCCAGCCGTGACGGCGCGCGCGCACGAGGCGGGAGGGCTGGAAGGTGCGCTTCACGAGACGGCTCCAAAATACAGACGGGCCACAGCCGGAGGCCGGCGCGGCGAGCGGCGGCTATTAGGCGAAAGAGGCGGTCGATGTCAACCGGCGCGGCAGGTCATGATCGCCGTTTCCGTCATCATTAAACGAAGTTTAAGCACGTTTGGCGATGGTGGCGGGTCACTGCGAGGACCGTCCATGCGCCTGCAACCCATATACGCCCTCGGGGCCCTGGTTCTCGCCGCCAGCTCGCTTGGCGCCTGCGCCGCCGACACGGTGGCCAGCGTGCGGCTGCAGCAGCCCGCGCTCCCCGCCGACCAGGCGGCGCAATGGGGCCCGGACGCCCGCCTCTACCGCTCGGTGACGCTCGACTATGTCGGCGGCCTGTCGCGGCCGACCCAGTACCGCCGCCTGCTGGAGGAGGGCCTGGACCGCGCCGGCCTGCTGGCCCCCACCTCCACGGCCGCCCGCTACGCCCTGCAGGTCGATTTCCTCGCCGCCCTGGGCTCCTTCGCCGATGTGCGCAAGGACAGCTGGGCCGAATACCGCATCATAAATAGGGCCACGAACCGGATCGTGTTCGAGGAGGGCGTGGCCGCCTCGTTCAACGCCCACTACGCCCCCACGGCCGGGAACGCCTACGAAATCCTCGGCGCGCGGCGCGGGGTGCTGGCGCCCGACGGCTTCGTCACCGCCTATGGCCAGGCCGACGCTCAGCGGATGCTGCAGTCGATCACCCGTTTCGTCATGAAGCTGGGCGGGTCCGATGGCGTGGTCTTCGCCACCGTGGTGCCTTGCCTGAACAACGCCGAGGTCACCGCCATGAAGGGCGCCCTGACCGCCAGCGGCGTGCCGTGGCGCACCGACGACTGCCAGGCCTATCGCCAGCCCAAGACCTACGGCGGCCTGCGTTTCACGTCCTACCAGTAGATCAGCCGCTGCATCCCAACACGCTCGTCACCCTCGGACTTGATCCGAGGGCCCATAGCCTCGATCGGTCGCGGGTATGCAGGGGCGGTCCGTGCGTATGGGTGCTCGGGTCAAGCCCGAGGATGACGGAGAATATAGGAGCCGGTTGCTCTTAAGCCGCCCTGGCCGCGTCGGGCGGGGCCATGGCGGCGATGTCGCGCACCCGCGTCTCCAGCTCGACCCGCAGCTGCGGGTTCAGCACCGAGGCGCGGCTGCACCAGCCGGCCAGGCCGGCGGCCAAAGCGGCCAGGCCCGGGGGCGAGGCCGGATTGCGCTGCATTTCCATCGCCTGGGCGTTCATGGCCCGGCGCACCTGCATCAGGTCGGTATCGAGCGACTTGGCGGCGGAGACGACGATCTTGATCGCCTGGGCCAGGCGGGCCGCATCCGAGCCCTTGTCGGCGTCGTTGCGGCGCTTGCGCGGGCCGGAATAGTCGGCGGAGTTGAAGCGGCGGCGGTCGGGGCCGACATACTGCACCGCTTCGATCCAGTCGCGCGGCTTGGACGTCACCGCCTCCAGGCGACGCTGCAGGTCCTTGGCGGTGTAGGGCTTGCGCAGGAATTCGTGCAGGCCGGCGTCGCGCGCGGCCAGGATCGAGGCCGCTGTGGCCTCGGCCGTGACCATGATCACCGCCGCCGTGCGGCAGGCCATGTCGCTGCGGCGCAGCTTCTTGGTGAAGGCGTAGCCGTCGACCCCGAACGAGGGGTGCTCGACGAAGATCAGCTGCGGGTCCAGGGCCCGGGTCATCGCGTAGGCGCGGTCGGCGTCAGCGGCGCTGTAGATTTCGCAGGGGAAGGCGCCGCGGATCAGGTCGCCCAGCATCCGCACGGCGGGCGCCTGCGGGTCGACGATCAGCAACCGCTCGATGCGATGCGCTATCTTCTGCTGTGAACCGGAGTCGAACAACACGACGCTAATCCGCCAAAAACCATATCCGGGCCCGAGCCTAGGGGCGCGGGAGTAAAGATGGCGTTAGAGCGTCCCGCCCCGGGACAGGAAAATCGCTTCAGGCCGGCAGGGTGGCGCCCAGGCCGGATTCGAAGTCCTGCAGGATGTCCAAGGCCTCGTCGACCATGCAGCTGGGCGCGCGCCCCTTGGGGAAGCGGTAGCGCCAGAAACTGCCGATGTGGGAGATCACCCCGACCCGCTCGCCCAGGCTGATGAACAGCTCCGGCGCGCGCAGCAGGAAGTCGCGGAACGCCTGCGGGTCGTTGCGGGCGGTCAGGCTCTTGAAAGCCTCGTCATAGACCCTCAGCGTGCGCATGATGTCGTTCTTCTGCGCCGGGATCGCCGCCATCAGCCGCTGGCGGGCGGCGTCGAGATATACGGCGGTCTCCGTGTCGCGCGGACCGGTGACGGTCAGGGCGCCGATCTCGCCGGCCACCAGCTTCAGGTCGGGCCAGAGCACGGCCAGGGCCCATTTGTAGTAGAGGAAGTTCTTCCAGCTGAACACGCCCTCGCGGAAGCTCTCGCCCTCCAGCATCAGGGTCAGGCGCAGCGGCTCGAGCCGTTCGTCGACGTCGGTCGACAGCAGGGCCTCCACCAGCCGGCCCAGGCTGGGCGAAAACTCGCTTGAGCCCAGGGCCTTCTCCACCAGTTCCGAGATCGCCATGCCGACATAGGCGTGCATCCGCTCCAGGTCGGCGGGCGAGATGGCGAAGTAGCAGGGGGCGATCTGATAGCCGTCGCGGCGCAGGCTCTCACGGATCAGGAACGGGTCGAGCGACGGCAGGCCGTCGAGAATCTTCAGCACCTCGATGTCACGCGCCAGGTCGGTCGGGCTGTTGCAGGCCTGGTGCAGCAGTTCGGTCCAGCCGCGCTGGCCGACGAAAAACGACTGGCCGCCGAGCGCCAGATCGCCGCGCTCGAACGGAATGATCACCTTGGTGGCGGTGGCGCGGAAATCGTCGAACAGGAACAGGTCGTCCGCGCGCAGCCGGTGCTTGACGACGATGGCGCTGTTCAGCACCCGGTTCTTGAAGAACGGCGCGCCTGCGTGCTCAGGGGAGTCCCCCTGGGTGTTGGCCACCGCCAGCAGGTTGAGCACCCGGCTTGTGGAGGCGCTCCGCTCCAGCGCGCTGAGGCTGCGGACCTGGGCGCCGCGGGAGCGCGAGGGCCTCTGCGACTGTTGTCGGCGGGGTGCGGGCACGGCCGGTCCTTATGGTGAAGTTTAGCCCTCCCGGCTTAGGCGGCTATTGCTGAACAAATCCCTGCGAACCCTTGCGTTTCCACGGTTTGAGCCACCTCCCTCGACCAGCGCCTGATCCCTGAACGGATCCCGCATCAGACTGCCGGTCCTCGCGTCAGTCGCGGAACGGGTCTCGCATCAGAATCGTGTCGTCGCGCTCGGGGCTGGTCGACAGCAGGGCCACCGGCGCCTCGATAAGCTCCTCGATCCGGCGCACGTATTTCACCGCCGCGGCGGGCAGGTCGCGGGCCGAGCGGGCGCCCTGCGTGCTCTCCGACCAGCCGGGCAGGGTCTCGTACACCGGCACGGCCGCCTCCTGCGCCGCCAGGCCGGAGGGCAGGTAGTCGTAGATCTTGCCGCCGATGTCGTAGCCGGTGCAGATCTTCAGCTCGTCGAGACCATCCAGCACGTCCAGCTTGGTTAGGGCGATGCCGGCGATGCCGTTGATGGCGACCGACTGGCGCACCAGCACCGCGTCGAACCAGCCGCAGCGGCGGGCGCGGCCGGTGACGGTGCCGAATTCCTTGCCTCGCTCGCCCAGCCGCTGGCCGACCGCGTCGGTCAGTTCGGTCGGGAACGGGCCGCCGCCGACGCGGGTGGTGTAGGCCTTGACGATCCCCAGCACATAGCCGGCGCTCTTAGGGCCGACCCCCGCCCCCGCCGCCGCCTGGCCGGCGACGGTGTTGGAGGAGGTGACATAAGGATAGGTGCCGTGGTCGACATCGAGCAGCGCGCCCTGCGCCCCCTCGAACAGCACCCGCTTTCCGGCGCGCACGGCCGCGTCCAGCACCCGCCATGCCGGCTGGGCGTAGGGCAGGACCTTGGGCGCCACGTCCAGCAGCTCGGCCAGCAGGCCGGCGCCGTCGAAGGCGGGCAGACCCAAACCGGCCCGCAGCGGCGCGTGGTGGGCCAGCAGGCGCTCGATCTTGGCTTCCAGCACGGCGCGGTCCGACAGGTCGCCGACGCGGATCGCCCGGCGGCCGACCTTGTCCTCATAGGCCGGGCCGATGCCGCGCCCGGTGGTGCCGATCTTGCGCGCGGCGGCGGCTTCACGGCCCTGGTCGAGGTCACGGTGCAGCGGCAGGATCAGGCAGGCATTGTCGGCGAGGATCAGCAGCTCGGGAGTGATGGTGACGCCCTGCGCCTCGACGCGGCCGATCTCGTCCAGCAGGGCCCAGGGATCGACCACCACGCCGTTGCCGATGACGCTGGGCTTGCCCTGCACCACGCCGGAGGGAAGCAGGGAGAGCTTATAGACCTTGCCGTCGACCACGAGGGTGTGGCCGGCGTTGTGGCCGCCCTGGAAGCGCACCACGACCTGCGCGCGGTTGCTGAGCCAGTCGACGATCTTGCCCTTGCCCTCGTCGCCCCACTGGGCGCCGACAACGGTCACATTGGCCATGGATACGACTTCCCCACCCGCCGGGCTGATCCGCGGCGCCCTTCGACGGGTGCTCGGCGCGCGGATTTGAAGTCGGTTTTAGGCGCGGGGCCGTGCCCCGGCGCGTGCGCCGTTTACGCGCCCTAGTAGCTGTACACAAGCCGTATGCCGGCGTCGTCCAGTCCCTGGTTCTTGCCGGTGTGGAAAATCTGCCCGTTGGAGAGGTGGGTGTAGGAAAATTCGGTGGCCACCTGATCGTTGAAGCGGAAGCCCAGGGCCAGCTGCGGGTTGAACAGAAGCTTGCTGCCGAAATCGATCCGCGAGCGGTACAGGGCCAGGCGCCGCGCCTGTTCCTGGGGGGTGAGACCCGGCGCGTTGACCGGCGGCAGGCCTGCGGCGCCGTCGGTGTAGGCCAGGCCGAACCCCGGTCGCAGGTAGAAGCGCTCGCTTAAGGGGATTTTCCAGTCGAGGCCGAGCGAGACGAAGTTGCTGGTGTTGTTGCTGTTGATCGAGACGAAGGCGTGCGCCTGAGGCCGGCCGAGCCAGCCGAGCGAATCGAACGGCGCGCTGCGGTAACCGAGATGGATGCCGGCGCCTTCCTCGCGGCCGGCGGCGCCCAGGCCGAGCGTCTCGCCGACGACAGTGATGTCGTGGGCGTAGAGGCCGACATACCATTCCTGCGCCGCGGCCGGCGCGGCGAGGGCGGCGGCCGCCAGACCGGCGGACAAAGCAGTTTTGATCTTCACGAATGCGCCCCTGAAACCACGCCAACCCCCTATGGCGCGCGGTTAACGCCAAACGGTTAAGCCGCAAACTGTTTCAAACGCGCGACGACACGGCTAGATTCGGGCGTGATGAGCATCACCTTGCAGGACATCGAGGCGGCGGCGGCGCGGATCGCGCCCCATGCGGTCGTCACCCCACTGCTGAGCAGTCCGGCCCTGGCGGCGGCGACCGGGGCGGCCGTGGTCTATCTCAAGCCTGAGATGCTGCAGGTCTGTGGCGCCTTCAAGTTCCGCGGGGCGATGAACCGGCTGGCGCGGCTCACCCCCGCCCAACTGCACGCCGGGGTGGTGGCCTTCAGCTCCGGCAACCACGCCCAGGGCGTGGCCATCGCCGCCGCCAAGGTCGGCTGCCCGGCGGTGATCGTCATTCCCAGCGACGCGCCGAGGATCAAGATCGAGGCCACCCGCGCCGCCGGGGCCGAGATCCGCCTCTACGACCGCTACACGGAAAGCCGCGAAGAGATTTCGGCACAGATCGCCGCCGAGCGCGGCGCGGTGGTGGCGCCGGCCTTCGACGATCCCGACATCATCGCCGGCCAGGGCACGCTGGGGCTGGAGATCGCCGCCCAGGCCGTAGGCGGCCCGCTGGATGTGGTGCTGTGCCCGGTCGGCGGCGGCGGTCTGATCGCCGGGACCTCCCTGGCGCTTAAAAGCCGCATGCCGGCCTGCCATATCTACGGCGTCGAGCCGGAGGGGTTCGACGACACGCGCCGCTCGCTGGCGGCGGGCGCGCGCCTGGGCATTGAAGCCGGCGGTCAGACGCTATGCGACGCGCTGATGGCCCCCGCGCCGGGAGTGCTGACCTTCGCCATCAATAAGAAGACTCTGTCGGGCGTGTTCACCGTCACCGACGAAGAGGTGAAGGCGGCGATGCGCTTCGCCTTCCTGAAACTGAAACTGGTAGTCGAGCCCGGCGGCAGCGTCGGCCTGGCGGCCTTGCTGGCGGGCAAGCTCGACGTGGCCGGCAAGCGGGTCGGCATCGTGCTCAGCGGCGGCAACGTCGACCCCGACCAGTTCGCGCAGATCCTGCGGGAAACCTAGAGCGGCGCCTGGAAGCGCAGGCTGTTGCCGTCCGGGTCGCGCACATAGAGCTCGCGGTTGCCCCAGGTCTGGTCGACCGGCCCGGAATCGATCGCCACGCCCTTGGCCAGCAGCTCGCGGTGCAACGCGTCGACGTCATCGACCCGGAAGTTGACCACCCCGCCCGCCACCCCGTCGCCGGAGAAGGACGATAGGTGCAGGGTCGCCCCGTCGCGCGTCACACCCATGTAGCAGGGGTCGCCCGCGGGCTCACCCAGCCGCATCTCGAAATCGAGCGAGAAACCGAGCCGGCCGCAGTAGAAGGCCTGGGCTTCCTCCGCCGAACTGACCTGCAGCACCGGAATCGCGTGTTTGAACATCCGCCGTTTCCTTCCCGTCTCGAAAGCCGGACCCGACCACCCTACAATGGCATTTCTCGACGGCGAGCGGGTGAGCGCATGATTCGGATCGGCATTGGCGGCTGGACCTTCGAGCCCTGGCGCGGGGTGTTCTATCCCGCCGACCTGAAGCAGAAGGACGAGCTCAGCTTCGCCAGCCGGGCGTTGAAAACCATCGAGATCAACGGCACCTACTATTCGTCGTTCAAGCCGGACTCGTGGCGCAAGTGGCGCGACGAGACGCCGGACGGCTTCGTCTTCACGGTCAAGGGCTCACGCTTCACCACCAACCGCCGCGTCCTGGCGGAGGCCGGGGAGTCGATCGAGCGATTCATGGGCCAGGGTATGAGCGAACTGGGCGACAAGCTGGGGCCGATTTTCTGGCAGTTCGCCCCGACCAAGAAATTTGATCCTCAGGATTTCGGAGCCTTCCTCGCCCTGCTGCCCAAGACGCTGGACGGCAAGCCGCTGCGTCACGCGGTGGAGGTGCGCCACGACAGTTTCAGCGATCCGGCCTTCGCCGCCCTGCTGCGGGCGCACGATGTGGCCTGCGTCCTCGCCGACCACGCGACCTATCCGGAGATCGCCGACCTGACCGCCGGCTTCGCTTATCTTCGGCTGCAGACCGGCTCGGACGACATCGACACGGCTTACAAGGCGAAGGACCTCGACCTGTGGGCGGCGCGCATGGCCGCCATGGCCAGGGGCGAAGAGCCGGAGGGGCTTTCCAAGGCCGACCCGGCGACGAAGGCCAAGGCATCGCCACGCGACGTGTTCGCTTTCGTCATCCACGAGGGCAAGGTGCGCGCCCCGGCGGCGGCCCAGGCGCTGCAGGCGCGGGTGGACGGGTGACGCTGGGCCGGCTGCTGATCGCCGTGCTGCTGCTGGCCATGGCGCCGTCGCTGTCGCTCGGCCAGGGAACCTTGCGCGGCCCCGCTCAACCGGATCGGACACAGGCCGGCGCGCCGGCCGCCGACGGGACCGAGGCGAAGGACGCTGATCCGAACGCGCCGCCCGCCCCGGTGCGGAGCCCCTCGCCCTATGCCATGCCCAACGTCGCCGCGCCGCCGACGGCGACCGTGCCGCTGCTGACCGCCCAGGACCAGGCCCGGGCGCAATGCTCGGCCCGCTGTGCCCGCGACTATTATTTCTGCATGGCCGGCGAATACCCGGAGTTCTGCCCGTCGAGCTGGGGCGACTGCAACACCGCCTGCGGGATCGCCGCCCGGCGGGGCAGTTAGAGCGCGATGGGGTCGACCGACCGCTGAATCCGGCTCGCGACACGAAACAGAGCCGTTCCGGCTCTACTTGAACCGCGCGGCCCGGCGGCCCAGACTCCCCGCCATGGCCGACTTCTCGCTGACTCGCCTGATGATCCGGGCCGCCCTGGCCCTGCCGACGCCGATCCTGCGCGCCTTCAGCGGCGGGGCGGCGGAGGTGCGCGGCGGCCGCACCCTGGACCCGCGTTTCCAGTTCCTGTTCCACGCCGCCCCGCCCAGCCTGTCGCGCAGCCCCGGCGAGGTCGAGGACGAGCGTATCGCCGCCGCCCGGGGCGTGGCCTTGATGACCGCCCTGGCCGAGCCGGGCGTGATCACCGAGGACCTCAGCATCGAAGGGCCGGGCGGCGACCTGCCGGTGCGGATTTACCGCTCCTCGCGGGTCGATCCCCAGGCGCCGATGATGGTCTACGCCCACGGCGGCGGCGGCGTGGTCGGCGACCTGGAGACCAGCCACGCCGTCTGTTCGCTCATCGCCGCAATCTCGCGCGGGCCGGTGCTGTCGGTGGCCTACCGCCTGGCGCCCGAGCACCGTTTCCCGGCGGGGCTGGAAGACATGGCCGCCGCCTGGCGCTGGGCCTGCGACAACGCCGAGCGCTACGGCGCCCGGCCGGGAACCGCCGCGGTCGGCGGCGACAGCGCCGGGGCCAATTTCGCCGCCGTGCTGTGTCAGGAGATGAAGCGGGTCGGCGCACGCCAGCCGGCGCTGCAGCTGCTGATCTGCGCTCCGCTGAACCTGGCCAGCGAGGCGCCGTCGATGGCGCTGTACGGGGACGGGACCTTTGTCACCCGCGCCCGCATCCAGTGGGCGCGCGACCACTACCTGGGCGCCCAGGCAGACCCCGCCGACCCGCGGCTGTCGCCGGCGCTGAGCGAGGACCTGGCCGGCCTGGCCCCGGCGGTGATCGCCGCCGCCGGCTTCGATCCCGTCGTCGATCATGGCGAGGCCTATGCGCGGGCCTTGAAGGCGGCCGGGGTTCCCGTGACCTACCGCTGCTACGACAGCCTGCCGCACGGCTTCACCGCCTTCGGCGGCGTGGTCCCGGCGGCCCAGGCCGCCATGCGCCAGATCGCCGGGCTGGTGCGCGAAGGGTATGAGAATCTCGATCCGTCATCCCGGACAAGCGCGTAGCGCGCCGATCCTGGATCCAGCCGGTGCACCGCAGGTGGATCCCGGCTCTCCTCTTCGCTGCGGCCGGGATGACGGATAGCTTAGTGCTCCAGCAACCCGCCCTTGAGCGCCGCCGCCTGCATGGCCTTCTGCAGCTTGTCGAAGGCGCGCACCTCGATCTGGCGCACGCGCTCGCGGCTGACGCCGTACTGCGAGGCCAGGGTTTCCAGCGTGGTCGGGTCGTCCTTCAGGCGGCGCTCGGTGATGATGTGCCGCTCGCGCTCGGTCAGGTCGCCCATGGCCGCTTCAAGCAGGGTCATGCGCTGGCTCTTTTCCTCGCTCTCGGCGAAGGCGGTCTCCTGGCTGACCTGGTTATCGTCCGCCAGCCAGTCCTGCCACTCGGCCTCGCTGTCGCCGCGCACCGGAGCGTTCAGCGACGAGTCGGGACCGGACAGGCGCCGGTTCATCGAGATCACCTCGCTGTCCAGGACGCCCAGCTTCTTGGCGATCACCGCCACCTGGTCAGGGTGCAGGTCGCCTTCCTGGAAGGCGGCGATCTGGCTCTTGGCCTTGCGCAGGTTGAAGAACAGCTTCTTCTGCGCCGCCGTGGTGCCCATCTTCACCAGGGACCAGCTGCGCAGGATGTATTCCTGGATCGAGGCGCGGATCCACCACATGGCGTAGGTGGCCAGGCGGAAGCCCTTGTCGGGCTCGAACTTCTTCACCGCCTGCATCAGGCCCACATTGCCTTCGGAGATCACCTCGCCGATCGGCAGGCCGTAGCC
>CANJOB010000067.1 GCA_947475655.1 Caulobacterales bacterium
AGAGCGCCAGCGAGCGCTTCATCTCGCCCGACGCCATCGCCTTCTGGCGTCTGCCCGCCGCCATAGCCGACAGCGAGAAGGCGGGTTTCGCGGCCACCAGCTACCGGCTGCGTCTGCAGCAGCTTTTTGCCACCCCACTGCTGTTCGCGGCCATGTCGGTCCTGGCGGCCGCCTTTTCCCTGCGCCTGATCCGCCTGGGCGGCCTGGCGGCCCTGGCCGGTTCGGGCGTGGCGCTGGGATTCGTGTTCTTTTTCTTCAACCAACTGTGCGAGGCCTTAGGAAAAGCGGAGGTTATCGCGCCTTTCGCCGCCGCCTGGACCCCGCCATTGATGGCGCTGCTGTGCGGGTTCACCTTGCTTTGCTACACCGAAGACGGATGACCGCTTCCTGCCTCCCCCGCCGCATATCCTGGGCCCTCCGGCGCGCCCGCCTTTTCGGCGGCACGGCCCTGCTCGCCCTGGCCGCGACCCTGATCGCCGGCGCCGCCCAGGCGCAGGTGTTCGGCCGCGCCGCGCCGCGCCCGCCGGCTCCGGCCCCGCCACCGGTGTTCGACGACGGCCTGGGGGCGGACGGCTTCTACCTGGAAGCCGACCTGGTCACTCGCGACGACAACAAGAGCGTGATCACCGCCCAGGGCGAGGTCGAGGCCCGCTACAACGGCCGCGTCGTGCGGGCGCAGGAGATCACCTACGACCAGACGACAGGCATCGCCACGGCCAAGGGCAAGGTGACGATCATCGACTCCAACGGCGGCATCGAGACCGCCGAGGAGGTGCAGCTGGACAAGGACATGCGGGCCGGCTTCGCCCGCGTCTTCACCGCCACCATGCCCGACGGCTCCAAGATCGCCGCCGCCACCGCCGTGCGCCGCAGCGCCCAGGTCGATGAACTCAACCACGCCATCTTCACCCCGTGCGAGGTCTGCGCCGACGAGCCGGACAAGGCCCCGACCTGGTCGGTCCGCGCCGACCGGGTGACCCGCGACCGCGCCAAACAGATGGTCTACTACCGCAACGCCGTGATCTCGATGTTCGGGGTGCCGGTGGTGTACCTGCCCGCCTTCTGGCATCCGGACCCCTCGGCGCCGGCCAAGTCGGGCCTGCTCACCCCGCGCATGACCTACAACAAGCGGCGCGGCTTTTCCTACGAGCAGCCCTATCTGCAGGTCATCTCGCCCTATTCGGATTTGGTCATAAGCCCTCAGATCAATTCGGAAATTAATCCGTTCCTCAACACGCGTTTCCGCAAGCGCTTCTACTCCGGCGATGTCGACGTTCGCGCCGGCTACACCTATGAGCGCGACGTGGACGGGCGCGGCGAGCGGTTTAGCAACGCCACCAACCGCAGCTACCTGCTGGCGCGCGGCAGTTTCGACATCAACGAAAAGTGGCGCTGGGGCTTCTCGGCTGAGCGGGCGTCCGACGACCTGATCTTCGACAAGTACGACATCGGCGCGGTCTACGCCCAGCGCGGCCTGTTCAACTCCGAAGACCATCGCCTGCTGTCGCAGCTCTACACCCTGCGGCAGGACCAGAGCTCCTACCTGTCTATCTCGGCCATCAGCGTCCAGGGCCTGCGCCCGGGCGACAACGACCGCACCTTCCCGACCATCGCCCCGCTCATCGAGGCCCGCTACGAGCCGGATGCGCCCGTGCTGGGTGGACGGCTGCGCCTGCGTGGCTCGGCCGTGGTCCTGACCCGCGACCAGTCGCCGGTGAACCCGCGCGACCCGGGCGCCGACAGCCGCCGCGCCAGCGTCAACGCTGACTGGCGCACCGACCTGACTTTCAACAGCGGGCTGCGCGCCTCGCCATTCGTGCAGGTCCGTGGCGACGCCTACAGCCTGTCCGACCTCGGCTCGGCCGCCATCCGCAGCAAGCGCGACCTGGCGCGGGGCGAGGGCGTGGCCGGGATCGACCTCAGCCTGCCGCTGGTCCGGCGGTTCAAGAACGCCTCGGTGGTGCTCGAGCCCATGGCCCAGCTGGCGGTCTCCCCGCGCCCGGACCCGATCCTGATCGGCCGCGCCGCCGACGGCTCGCCGATCTATTTCAATGAAGACAGCATCGCCTTCGAGTTCGACGAGACCAACCTGTTCCGCGCCAACAAGTTTCCCGGCTTCGACCTCTACGAGGGCGGCCAGAGGCTGAACACGGGCCTGCGCGCCACCCTGCGCGCGGACGGCGACGGTCCCTACGGCTCGATCCTGGTCGGACGCAGCTTCCGCGGCGAGCAGGACGACATCTTCCCCCTGCGCACCGGTCTTCGGCCCACGGCGTCCGACTGGGTCGTGGCCGGCCAGGCCAACTACGCCGGCGTGGCGCTGTTCGCCCGCACGCGCCTGGACAACGACACCGGGGCGGTGCGGCGTTTGGAAGCGGGGGCCGACGTCTCCAACCGCTTTGGCTACGGCTGGGTCCGCTATCTGCGCGACAACTTCGACATCTCCGGCGTCAAGCAGGAAAGCGTCGACGGCGGCGGACAACTCAACCTGACGCCCCGCTGGGCGGTTTCGCTATATGGGGCGCGGGATCTGCGCACCGACGTGTGGCGGCGGCGCGACGTCGGGCTGGTCTATAACGACGACTGCGCCCGGATCGAGCTGATCTACCAGCACGAGGACCAGTTCACCAACACCCCGTCCGGCCGCCGGCTGCGGGCCAACGAGTCGATCGTCCTGCGCCTAACCCTGGCCACATTGGGCGGTACAGGCTATGGCCAGTAGGCTCGTCTTGAATCATAAGGCGCGGGGCGCCCGCGCGGCGTTCGACCTGCTATATTTGAGTGAGGCTTGAGTAACGTCCTATGCGGTTCCTGATGCTTGACCGGCGGCTGGTCTCGGCGGGCGTGGCGCTCGCCGTCCTGGCCCTCAGCGCAGCGGCCCCCGCCGCCGCCCAAGAACCGGCGGCCCCCGCGGCCCCGGCCGCCGCCCCAGCGGCTCCGGCCGGCCCCCAGCCGCTGTCCGAAGCGGTGGTGGCCGTGGTCAACGACAACCTGATCTCCTCCTACGACCTAGTGCAGCGCATCCGCCTGCTGGCCGTGACCACCGGTGTGCAGCCGACCGAGGAGAGCATCCCGCAGCTGCAGCAGGAGGCCCTGCGCGGCCTGATCGACGAGCGGCTGCAGATCCAGGAGCTGCGCCGGGTCGAGAAGGCCCAGAAGATCACCATTGTCGCCACCGACAAGGAGATCGAGGACGAGATCAACGACATCGCCGGGGGCAACAACACCTCGTCCACCGCCCTGCTGGGCTCCCTGTCGCAACAGGGCATCAGCGCCGAGACCTTCAAGGAGCAGCTGCGGGCCTCGATCAGCTGGCAGAACTGGATCAGCGGCCGCTACGGCTCGCGCGTCCGCGTCGGCCAGGACCAGATCGTCGCCGTCGAGCGCCAGCTCTCGGCCGCCGCCAGCAAACCGCAATACCAGATCAGCGAAGTCTTGATCGACGCCCCCCGCGTGGGCGGGATCGACAACGCCGTGGCCGGCGCCACCCAGCTGATCGAACAGCTGCAGAAGGGCGCGCCCTTCCCCGCCGTGGCCCGCCAGTTCTCGTCCGCCGCCACCGCGGCCAACGGCGGCGACGCCGGCTGGGTCTCGTCCGGCGAACTGCAGCCGGAAGTCGAGGAAGCCCTGGTGCAGATGCGCCCGGGCCAGCTTTCCCGCCCGATCGCGGTGCGCGAGGGCGTGTACATCATCTATCTGCGCGACAAGCGCGCTGGCGCCGACGCCATGGTCGTCAACCTGAAGCAGGCGGCGGTGATCCTGCCGGGCGACGCCGCGGCCGACGCCGTGACCGCCGCGGAGGCCAAGCTGGCCGCCCTGCGCCCGCAGATCAAAGGCTGCGCCGACCTCGAATCCGTGGCCGGCGGCGTCCAGGGCGTGGTGGCCGGGGACCTCGGGGAAGCCGAGATCAAGGACCTGGCCCCGGCTTTCCAAACCGCGGCCAATAGCCTGCAGATCGGGGAAATCTCGCAACCGATCCGCACCGCCGCCGGGCTGCACCTGGTCGCGGTCTGCGGCAAGCGCCGCAGCGGCGCCGGCGCCGAGACCCCGGTGCAGATCGAAAACCGCCTGCGGGGCCAGCAGCTGGCGCTGATCTCGCGCCGCTACCTGCGCGACCTGCGCAACGCCGCCACCATAGAGACGCGTTGAAGCCCGCTCCCCTTGCGGTAAGCATGGGCGATCCGGCCGGGGTGGGGCCGGAAATCACGGTCCGGGCCTGGGCCGCGCTGCACAAGACCGGCCCGGCCTTCATGGTCATCGGCGACGCCCTCAGCCTGGCCTCGGCCTGGGGCGGCGCGGACGTCCCGGTCGAAAAGGTCACCGGCCCCGCCGAGGCGGCGCAGGTGTTCAAAAAAGCCCTGCCGGTGCTGGATATTCCGCTGCAGACGCCGGTGGTGGCCGGCCAGCCGTCGCCGGCCCACGCCAACCAGATTGTGCGCTGGATCGAGACCGGCGCCGGCCTGGCCCTGTCCGGCGACGTGGCGGGCCTGGTCACGGCCCCGATCGCCAAGGCTTCGCTCTACGCGACCGGTTTCCGCTTCCCCGGCCACACCGAATTCCTCGAGGAACTGGTCGCCGACCAGTCCTACGACGGGGCGCGGGGGCCGGTGATGATGCTGGCGGCCGCCGGGCTGCGGGTGACCCTGGCCACCATCCACCTGCCGATCTCGGCCGTGCCCGCCGCCCTGACGGTGGAGAAGATCGTCACCGTCGGCCTGGTGACCGCCCAGGCGCTGCGGCGCGACTTCGGCATCCCTGAGCCGCGGTTGGCGGTAAGCGGCCTCAACCCCCACGCCGGGGAGAGCGGGTCGCTGGGCCGCGAGGAGATCACCCTGATCGACCCGGCGGTGCGCGCCTTGCGCGACTTAGGCGTCAACGCCTTCGGGCCCCTGCCCGCCGACACCCTGTTCCACGAGGGCGCGCGCGCGACCTACGACGCGGCGCTCTGCATGTTCCACGACCAGGCCCTGATCCCGGTGAAGATGCTCGACTTCTACGGCGGGGTGAACATCACGCTGGGCCTGCCGATCGTGCGCACCTCGCCCGACCACGGCACAGCGTTCGACATCGCCGGGCGCGGGGTGGCGCGGGCCGACAGCATGATCGCCGCCATCCGCATGGCGCGCTCCATCGCCGACCGGCGCGCAGCGTGACGCTGAAAGACCTGCCGCCGCTGCGCGACAGCCTCAGCGATCACGGCCTGCTGGCGAAGAAGAGCTTCGGCCAGCATTTCCTGCTCGACCTCAACATCACCCGCAAGATCGCCCGCCTGGCCGGGCCGCTGGACGGCCAGACGGTTATCGAGGTCGGTCCCGGGCCGGGCGGCCTGACGCGGGCCCTGCTGGAGGCGGGAGCCAAGGTCGTCGCCATCGAGAAGGACGCCCGCTTCTCAGCCCTGCTGCACCAGCTGGCGGAGCTGGCCGACGGCGCCCTGACCGTTGTCGAGGACGACGCCCTCAAGGCCGACGAAGCCGCCCTGCTGGCCGGCGTCCCTGGCCATGTGGTGTCGAACCTTCCCTACAATGTCGGCACGCCGCTGCTGATCAAGTGGCTGACCCGGCCCTGGCGGCCGGTCTCCATGACCCTGATGTTCCAGAAGGAAGTCGCCGACCGCATCGCCGCCCCGGTGGGGGACGACGCCTACGGCCGCCTGTCGGTGATCGCCCAGGCGGTGTGCGAAGCCAAGGTTGTGATGGACCTGCCGCCGCGCGCCTTCACCCCGCCGCCGAAGGTGTCGTCCGCCGTGGTGCGGCTGGACCCGAAGCCCGATGCGCTCGATCCGGCCCTGCTGGCCAATCTGGAGAAGGTGACGGCCGCGGCGTTTGGCCAAAGGCGCAAGATGCTGCGCTCGTCGTTGAAGGTCCTGGGCGGAGAGGCCCTGTGCGCCGCCGCCGGCATCGAGCCTGAGGCGCGGGCGGAGACGGTGGACGTGGCGGGCTTTTTGAGGTTGGCCGAACAACTCTAATGCCCAAACTCGCGCAGCCGCTCGCCCAAATTGCAGAGGCCCGCAAATCTTCATAAGCTCCGGCGTGTGGTCTACCTGATCCTGATCCTTATCCTTTTCTGGATTGCCGCGATCTTTTTCGCGACCTGGATTCACGGCCTTTGGCGCGGTGAGGCGCATCTGCTCGGGCCAGTAGTTCGTTTTGGCCGCCAAACCCATCCAGTCCGATATTTTCTGGCGATTGGGGGCCTTACTGATACCCACCTTAATGGCGATCGCTCTGGCGCTTGCGGCGGCATGGCAGTTCCTGCCCCAAGCTTTTCCGAATATCGGCATTCCCGCAGCTCCGCGAGCCGGCTACGTCACGCCTGGGATTGTGCGGCCTCCCATGGCTGACGGATCGACCATGTACTTTCCCTGGAAGTTGAGGGCCGCGACCTACTATTGCACCGACGTTCGCCGGCGAAGGCCTCTGCTGAGCGACTTTGAGGTCAGGTGGTACTCGAAACATCTTGTGGCGGCGGGCGAGCCTTCCCTTACCCGCCAAGTCGAGTTGGATCGGCGTCAGGTCAAAACGTACCGATTTACTTGGCTGCGATCCTTTCATAACCCAGTGATGATCCGGTTGGACGAAACTGCCGGAGGCATCCAAATGACGGCCACCTTCCTTTCAGGGCAGGGCGGGTATGAGCCCGGAAAGGTCGAAAAACGAATTCAGCGGACCCTGACGTCCTCGGAGGGACAGCAATTTCGGCGCGCTCTCGACGCTGCAAATGGCCTGCGTATGCCTGCCGTGGAGTGTAATTCCGGATATGACGGCGCAATGTGGATTTTGGAAGCCGCTGAAGATGGCAAGTACCGTTACGTCAACCGGTGGTCTCCCAAGAGCGGTCCCGCCAACGCACTAGGAAAGGTCATGCTCAGCTTCACCGGCTGGCATTTCCAGGACGTCTACTAGTTTGATAAGGCACGGGCAGCCACCGGCGGTGGCTTAGATCGTCTCGTCCAGCAGGTCGGCCACCATCGGCTCGATCCAGCAGTTGCGGCCGCTGCGCAGGCGCTCCGCATGGTAGATGTGGGCCAGTTCGGCGTAGGCGCGGTCGAAGTCGTCGTTGAGGATGACGTAGTCGAAGGTGTCCCACAGGGCGACCTCCTCCTTGGCGCGCGACAGGCGCTCCTGGATCACTTCCTCGGAGTCCTGCGAGCGGGCGTAGAGCCGGCGCTTCATCTCGCCCAGCGAGGGCGGCAGGATGTAGACCATCACGCTGTCGCGCTGCGCCTGCTCCCGGATGCGCACCGCGCCCTGGTAGTCGATGTCGAAGGCGACGCTGTCGCCGCGGGCCAGGGCGTCCATGATCGGGGCGCGCGGGCTGCCGTAGCAGTTGCCGTAGACTTCGGCCCATTCGAGGAATTCGTCGCGCTCGCGCATAGCATCGAAGGTGGGGCGGCTGACGAAGTGGTAGTCGCGGCCCTCGTGCTCGCCCGGGCGCGGCGGGCGGGTGGTGGCGCTGATCGACAGGTGCAGGTCGGAATGGTCGGCGATCAGGCGCCGGGTCAGGGAGGTCTTCCCCACCCCGGAGGGCGCCACGATCATCAGCAGCAGGCCGCGCGTGCGGTGGGCGTCACTCGACATTCTGCACCTGCTCCCGAAGCTGTTCGATCAGGGCTTTGAGGTCCAACCCAATCGCCGTCAAGGCCGAGCTGGCCGACTTGCTGCACAGGGTGTTGGCCTCGCGCATGAATTCCTGCATCAGGAAATCCAGTTTCCGGCCCGCCGGGCCGTCGCCGGACAGCAGGGCGCGGGCGGCGGCGATGTGGGCGGCCAGGCGGTCCAGCTCCTCGCGCACGTCGGCGCGGCCGGCCAGGACGGCGGCCTCCTGCACGATCCGCTCCTGCGGCAAGACCCCCTCGCCCAGCAACTCGGCCATGCGGCGCTCGAAGCGTTCACGGATCAGCACGGAGTGGGTCTGAGCCTCCCCCTCAGCGGCGGCGGCGCGCTGGGCGATCTGGTCGACCAGGCCTTCCAGCACCGGCGCCAGGGCCGCGCCCTCGCCCAGGCGCGAGACCTTGAGCGCGTCCAGCGCCGCCTCGATCGAGGCGCCCATGGCGGCGAGCAGCTTCTCCTGCATCTCCGGGTCGGCGTCGCTCTCCTCCCCGGCCTCGATCACCCCGCGCAGGGAGAGCAGGCCGTCGAGGGTGGCGGTCAGGGCCTGGCCGCGCAGCAGGTAGGGCTCGCCCACCGCCAGGTAGCGGTCGAGCAGTTCGGTGTTGATCCGCACATTGCCCGCGCCCTCGGCCCGTTTGGCCTGGACGCCGATGGTGATCTGGCCGCGCGCGAACCGCGCCTGGGCCGCCTCGCGGGCGATCCGGTCCAGCCCCTCGAACCCCGGGGGGCTGCGCAGCTTGGCGTCGAGGTTGCGGCCGTTGACCGAGCGAGCTTCCACCGCCCAGGTCCAAGCCCCCAGGGCCCCATCGGCGCGGCCAAAGCCGGTCATGCCGGAGAGGGCGGAGGGGCTCATTGCCCGGGCACCGGGGTGCTGGTCTCGGGCGTGGTCGGCTGGCCGGCGGCGGCCTTGCGCGCCTCGACCGCGCGCCACTTGGCGACATTGGCCTGATGCTGCTCGAACGTGCTGGCGAACACGTGCCCGCCGGTGCCGTCGGCGACGAAGAACAGCTCGTCGGACTTGGGCGGATCGAGCACCGCCGCCAGGGCGGCGCGGCCGGGGTTGGCAATCGGCGTCGGCGGCAGGCCGTCGATGCGGTAGGTGTTGTAGGGGGTGTCGCCGGTCAGCTCCGACAGGCGGATGCCGCGCCCCAGCGGCCGGCCGCGGGTCAGGCCGTAGATGATGGTCGGGTCGCTTTCCAGCCGCATCCCCTTGGCCAGGCGGTTGTGGAACACCGCCGCGATGCGCGGACGTTCGGACGCCAGGCCGGTCTCCTTCTCGACGATGGAGGCCAGGGTCACCGCCTCATTGGGCGATTTGAACGGCAGGCCCGGGGCGCGCTTCTCCCACAGCGCGGCCAGCAGGTTGTCGCGGGCATCCATCATCCGTCGCAGCACGGCGGCGCGGTCCTCGCCGCGCTGGATGTCGTAGGTTTCCGGCAGGATCGAGCCTTCCGGCGGGGTCGGCGCGACGCCAGCCAGAACGGGATCGCGGGCCAGGATTTCCATGGCCATGTCGACGGTGACGCCCTCGGGAATGGTAATCTGGTGGCGCACCACCCGCCCGGCCCTGATCTTGTCCAGCACCGCCGACATCGGCTCTCGCGACGGGAATTGGTATTCGCCGGCCTTGAGGGTGCGGGCGGCGTTGGTCAACTGGGCGGCGGCGACGAAGATCGAGCCTGAGCGCACCACCCCGCCCCGCTCCAGCGCCGCGGCGATCTCCGGCAGGCCGGCGCCCCGGCGCAGGATGACGGTGGTGGAATCTCCGGCCTTGGCCATCGGGCCCGGCCCCTGGAAGCTCCACAGCGCCCAAAGCACGGCGACCATCATCACGGCGACGAAGGTGGCGGCGGCGCTGAACAGCATCACCGCTAAGCGGCGCAGGGCCGAGACGGGCTTGGCCCGGGCCGGCCGCAGTCGCGCCGGACGCGGACGCTTCGTCACGTGACCTTCTTGAACACGACCGCCGCGTTGGTGCCGCCAAAGCCGAAGCTGTTGGACATGACCACGTCGATCTTCATCGGCTTGGCCTTGTTGGGAACCAGGTCGACGACGGTGTCGAATTCAGGATCGTCGAGGTTGATGGTCGGCGGGGCGATCTGGTCGCGGATGGCCAGGATGCTGAAGGCCGCCTCGATGGCGCCCGCGGCGCCGAGCAAATGCCCGGTCATCGACTTGGTGGAGGACATGGCCAGGTCCTTGGCATGACCGCCGACCAGGCGGGTCACCGCAGCCAGTTCCAGGCCGTCGGCCATGGTCGAGGTGCCGTGGGCGTTGACGTAGTCGATCTGCGACGGGTCGACCCCGGCGTCCTTGAGGGCGGCGGTCATGGCGCGGAAACCCCCGTCGCCGTCCTCGGACGGCGAGGTGATGTGGTAGGCGTCGCCCGACAGGCCGTAGCCGGCCACCTCGGCGTAGATCTTGGCCCCGCGCGCCTTGGCGTGCTCGTACTCTTCCAGCACCAGCACCCCAGCCCCCTCGCCCATGACGAAGCCGTCGCGGGCCCTGTCATAGGGGCGCGACGCCCGCTCAGGCGTGTCGTTGAAGTCGGTCGACATGGCGCGGCAGGCGATGAAGCCGGCGATGCCCACCGGGCAGATGGCCGCCTCCGCCCCGCCGGCGATCATCACGTCGGCGTCGCCGTACTTGATCAGCCGGGCCGCGTCGCCGATGGCGTGGGCGCCGGTGGCGCAGGCCGTGACCACCGAATGGTTGGGACCCTTGAAGCCGTAGCGGATCGAGACCTGGCCGGAGCCGAGGTTGATCAGGGCCGAGGGGATGAAGAAGGGGCTAATCTTGCGCGGCCCCTTGGCCGCCAGCTCCAGCGAGGTGCGCTCGATGGTGGCCAGGCCGCCGATGCCGGAGCCGATGATGACCCCCGTGCGCAGGCGGCTTTCCTCGTCCTCGGGCATCCAGCCGGCGTCGCGCACCGCCTCGTCGGCGGCGGCGATGGCGTAGAGGATGAAGTCGTCGACTCGGCGCTGGTCCTTGGGCGACAGGGTCTTGTCGGCGTCGAACGAGCCCTCGATCTCCGGCCCGCCGCCGCCGCGCCCGTCGACCCGCGGCACTTCGCAGGCCACCTGGCAGGCGTAGTCGGTCGGATCGAACAGCGAGATGCGGCCCGCGCCGGATTGCCCGGCCAGGACACGGCGCCAGGTCAGTTCGGTCCCTTGACCCAAGGGGGTCAGCAGGCCGATGCCGGTGACGACGACTCTACGCATGACCGATATCCCTCGCCTGCGCCTGTCTTAAGGCCTTCAAAGGCCGGAGCGCCGGAAAGGAGCGGGCGTTCTTTAAGCCGCGCCGCTCTTTTCGCCGATGAACTTCACCGCGTCGCCGACGGTCTGGATGTGCTCGGCGGCGTCATCGGGGATTTCGATGTCGAACTCTTCCTCGAAGGCCATGACCAGCTCGACATTGTCGAGGCTGTCGGCGCCCAGATCATCGATGAAGCTGGCCTTTTCGGTGACCTTTTCCGGGTCAGCGTCCAGGTGTTCGATGACGATCTTACGCACGCGCTCAAGAATGTCGGACATTAGGTTCTCGTCCCTCTTTGACTATCCACTCCGCCACGCCTGCTTTCGCCGGGGGCGGGAAATTCGAAATCTCGCTATCACATTGCCTGGGGGGTTGCCTAGCGGCCCGCCCTCCAAGCCTTTCCCTATCCGGTAGAAAATCGGATCGGATGAGAAAACCTCGCAATCAAACGTCCGAAGCGGGGCTTTAGTCGCAAAACCGGCTGTTTTCGCGCCAAATCCTCAGATCATGGCCATGCCGCCGTTGACGTGCAGGGTCTGGCCGGTGACGTAGGCCGCCTCGTCCGAGGCCAGATAGACCACGGCGGCGGCGATTTCGTCGCCCGAGCCCAGCCGCCCGGCGGGAATCCTGCCCAGAATCACCTCGCGCTGAGCGTCGTTGAGGGCGTCGGTCATGGGGCTATCGATGAAGCCGGGGGCGATGGCGTTGACCGTGATGCCCCTGGAGCCCACCTCCTGCGCCAGCGACTTGGAGAATCCGATCATGCCGGCCTTGGAGGCGGCGTAGTTGGTCTGGCCGGGATTTCCGGTCACCCCGACCACCGAGGTAATGCCGATGATCCGCCCCGACCGGCGGCGCATCATGCCCTTGGTGGCGGCGCGCGACAGGCGGAAATAGCTTTCCAGATTGACGGTCAGCACGGTCTGCCAGTCCTCGTCCTTCATCCGCACCAGGATCTGGTCGCGGGTGACGCCGGCATTGGCCACCAGGATGTCCAGCGGCGCGCCCAGGGCGTCCTCGGCCGCTCCGACCAGGCCGTCCACGGCTTCTGGGTCGGAGAGGTTGCAGGCCACCGCCACGCTGCCGGCCAGGTCAGCCGCCAGGGCGTCCAGCGCCTCCTGGCGGGTGCCGGACAGGGCCACCTTGGCCCCGGCCGCGTGCAGCGCCCGCGCCACCGCCCCGCCGATGCCGCCGGTGGCCCCGGTGACCAGGGCCGTCTTTCCAGTGAGGTCGAACATTGCTGTCAGTCCTTAGAGAGAGGCCGCGAAGGCTTCGAGGTCGGCCGGGCCGTTCAGGGGAACGGTCTCCGCGTCCGGAACGATCCGTTTGACGATGCCCGACAACACCTTGCCGGAGCCGGCCTCGGCGAAGCGGGTGACACCGCCTTCCCCAGCCAGCCAGAGCACGCTTTCGCGCCAGCGGACGCGGCCGGTGACCTGTTGCACCAGCAGGCCGCGGATCGCTTCCGGGTCCAGGGTCGGGCGGGCGGTGACATTGGCCACCACCGGCGCGCGGGGGCTGAGGATGGTGGCCGCGGCCAGGGCGGCGGCCATTTCGTCGGCCGCCGGCTGCATCAGCGGGCAATGGAAAGGGGCGGAGACGTTGAGCGGGATGGCCCGCGCGCCCAGGGCCTTGGCGGCCTCGATGGCCTTGTCGACGGCGGCCTTGTCGCCGCTGATCACCACATTGCCCTGATTGTTGTCGTTGGCGACGGCGCAGACCCCGACCTTGGAGCCTTCCGCCGCGGCGGCCTCGGCCAGGGCGACGTCGGTCTTGGGGCCGATCAGGGAGGCCATCGCCCCCGCCCCCACCGGCACGGCGCGTTGCATGGCCTGGCCGCGCAGCTTGAGCAGGCGGGCGGCGTCGGCCAGGGTCAGGGCCCCGGCGGCGCACAGGGCCGAATACTCGCCCAGGGAATGGCCGGCGACGAAGGCGGCGCGCTCTATTGAGACGCCGAAATCCTTCTCCAACACCCGCATGACGGCGACGGAGACGGCCATCAGGGCCGGCTGGGCGTTCTCGGTCAGGGTGAGGTCGGCCTCGGGACCTTCGCGCATCAGCTTCGACAACGGCTGGCCCAGGGCGTCGTCAACCTCCTGGAGCACCTCGCGGGCGCTGGCAAACGCGCCCGCCAGATCGGCGCCCATGCCGACCGACTGGCTG
This sequence comes from Caulobacterales bacterium, assembly GCA_947475655.1. Taxonomy (GTDB): domain Bacteria; phylum Pseudomonadota; class Alphaproteobacteria; order Caulobacterales; family Caulobacteraceae; genus Caulobacter. The sequence continues at coordinate 13,032 of CANJOB010000067.1, forward strand.
CCCTGTCCGGGGAAGAGGAAGGCAAGGGTCATGGTGTTCCTCTTCAGCGTCGAATCCGGCCCGCAGGGGTAAGGGAAAGCCCGGCCTGCGGCAAGCTGAGCGGGACAGTGGCGCGCGGGGCTGGACGGCGCCATAGTCGCCGCCAAAGTCATCAACCCATCGAGGAAACGCCATGAACAAGACTCTCGCGTTCGCCGCTGCCGCCGGTCTGGCGCTCTGCATCGCCGCCCCGGCCCTCGCGGCCCTGCCCGTCGGCGCGCCCGCGCCCGACTTCAAGAGCACCGTGGCCCTGGCGGGCAAGGACACCGCCTTCGACCTGGCCGCCGCCCGCAAGAAGGGCCCGGTGGTGCTGTACTTCTTCCCCGCCGCCTTCACCGCCGGCTGCACCGCCGAGGCGCATGAATTCGCCGAAGCCACCGCCGACTTCAACAAGGCAGGCGCGACCATCGTCGGCATGACGGCCGGCAACATCGACCGCATCGCCGAGTTCTCGAAGGTCGAGTGCCGCGACAAGTTCGCCGTCGGCGCCGCCAGCGCCGACGTAATCAAGGCCTATGACGTGGCCAATGCCACCCGCGCCGGCATGACGGGCCGCGTCTCCTATGTCATCGGCAAGGACGGCAAGGTCGCCTACGTCCACAACGATCCCAACTTCGCCGGCCACGTCTCGGGCGCCCTGGCCGCCGTCCAGAAGATGAAATAGCCCGCCTTGGCGGCTCCGGTCGGCTATTCTGGAACGCCCTTGGCCAAAAAACTCGGTCTCAAGCCCGGCGCGTCGGTCCTCACGATCGGCGCGCCGGACGGCTATCTGGACTGGCTCAAGCCCCTGCCGGACGGCGTTTGCTTCGTGGAGAAGCCGCCCGTGGACCTGATCCACCTGTTCGCCGCCTCCCGCGCCGAGCTGGAGGCCGCCCTGCCCCGCGCCCGCGCCGCGATCCGACCCGAAGGGGCCATCTGGGTCAGCTGGCATAAGAAGTCGGCCAAGGTCCCCACCGACCTGACCGAGGACGATATCCGGGCCCTGGCGCAGAAAGGCGACCTGGTCGACGTCAAGGTCTGCGCCGTGACGGACGTCTGGTCGGGGCTCAAGCTGGTGGTCCGCAGGGCCCTGCGCTAAGGCGCGGCTTGCTCTACGGCCGCATTTCCCGTATGAGCGCGCCTCCACGGAAAGCGGTCCTTCAAGCCGGCCTAGCCGATCGCCTGAGGATCCATCGTGAACGGGTGTCTTCCGCCCCCGCTCGCGCCGCTCTCCATAACGGAAGAAGGAACCTATGGCCCAATACGAACACGTGGTCATTGCCCGGCAGGATATCTCGCCGCAGCAAGCCGAAGCCCTGAACGAAACCATCAAAGCCCTGATCGAGGAAAATGGCGGTCACATCGCCAAGATCGAATACTGGGGTCTGCGCAACCTGACCTACCGCATCAAGAAGAACCGCAAGGGGCACTACTCCCTGCTGGCCATCGATGCGCCCGCCCCGGCGGTGAAGGAACTGGAGCGCCAGCTCGGCCTCAACGAGGACGTCCTGCGCTACATGACCATCCGGGTCGACGAGCTGAACCTGGAACTGTCGCCGATCCTGGCCCGCCGCGAGCGTGAGCGCGAACGCGAGCGCCGCTTCGACGACGTGCCGGTTTAGGAGGAATAGAGATGTCCGAAGAAACCGCCCCCGAATCCGCCGGCGCCCGCCGGCCGTTCTTCCGCCGCCGCAAGGTTTGCCCGTTCTCCGGCGCTGACGCCCCGAAGATCGACTACAAGGACGTCAAGCTGCTGCAGCGTTACGTCTCCGAGCGCGGCAAGATCGTGCCGTCGCGCATCACCGCCGTCTCGGCCAAGAAGCAGCGCGAACTGGCGCGGGCGATCAA
>CANJOB010000068.1 GCA_947475655.1 Caulobacterales bacterium
CAAGGACATCCCGGTGTTCCGCTCCAGCGCGGGCCTCAACAACGCCGTGTTCGGCATCCGCACCGTCGGCCAGGCCGTGCTCGACCTGCGCGGCCTCGGTTCGGCCCGCACCCTGACCCTGGTCGAGGGCCTGCGCCCCAACCCGGTCAACAGCGCCCTGGGCTTCGACACCAACCTGCTTCCGGCCAGCCTGATCGAGCGGACTGAAATCGTCACCGGCGGCGCCTCGGCGGCCTACGGTTCGGACGCCGTCGCCGGCGTGGTCAACTTCATCCTGAAGAAGCGCCTCGAAGGCATCACCGGCACGATCCAGACCGGCCGCACCGGCCACGGCGACAACATCGAAAACCTGGTCAGCCTCGCCTACGGCAAGGCCTTCCTCGACGACAAGCTGCACTTCATCATCGGCGGCGACTACAACGAGAACAAGGGCGTCACCAGCTACTACGACCGCGCCTGGGGCCGTCGTGAGCCGGGCGTGTTCGCCACCGGCAACAACCGCGCCGCCGGCCTGCCGTCGCAAATCTTCTCCGACTACGTCGAGCAGAACCTGAACACCGCCGCCGGCTTCATCAGCGCCGGCCCGCTGAAGGGCACCGCCTTCGACCTGAACGGCAACCCGATCCAGTTCCAGTCGGGCCCGAACTCGCTGAACGGCACCACGTTCATGATTTCGCCGACCCAGACCAACTACCAGAATGGCTCGAACTCCAACCAGGCCATCAAGGGCCCGTACGAGCGTTACGCCACCCTGGCCCGCCTGGAATACGAAATCACGCCCTCCATGTCCGCGCACGCCACTGTCAACGTCGGCGAACTGCGCACCCACGTCGAAATCCTGGGTTCCAGCCCGACCAACATCATCATCAACCGCGACAACCCGTTCATTCCGGCTTCGGTCCGCGCCGCCATGGTGGCGCAGAACTTGGCGAACTTCACGATGAGCAAGCTGACGTCGCCGAACTCGGAAATCCCGGGTTGGACCTCGGGCAACGTCAGCCGCTACCTGAACACCGACTTCGGGCTGCAGGGCGAATACGCCGGCTGGAACTGGGATATCGGCCTCCAGAAGGGCCACACCGATTTCAACCGCGCCTTCCTGAACACCCTGAAGACGTCCAACTACTACGCGGCGCTCTACGCGGTGCCGGGCCCCAACGGCACGCCGATCTGCGGTCCGATCCAGAACAACCCGATCTTCAACGCCCAGAACGCTGTGAACAAGCAGATCTGGCTGGAGAACCTGGAACCGGGCTGCATTCCCTACAATCCGTTCGGCACCAAGAACGCTTCGCCGGAAGCCATCCGCTACGTGATGGGCGACTCCAAGGCCGACGACGATATCGACCAGACCTCGGTCCAGTTCAACGTGTCGGGCGAGCCCTTCATGCTCCCGGCCGGCCCGGTCTCGCTGGCCTTCGGCGCCGAATACCGCAAGGTCAAGTTCGAGGAAGTGGCGGCCTATGGCTCGCGTCCGCAGTACCTGCTGAACGAGAACAACGTCTCCTACGACGCCAACATCAACACCAAGGAAGCCTACGTCGAAGCCGGCGTGCCGCTGCTGAAGGACCTGCCCTTCGTCAAGGCGTTGGACCTGAACGGCGCCTTCCGCCACACCGACTACTCGGTGTCGGGCGGCGTCAACACCTGGAAGGTCGGCGCGACCTGGGAACTGAACGACATGGTGCGCCTGCGCGCCACCCGTTCGCGTGACATCCGCGCTCCGAACATCTTCGAATCCTTCCTGAAGGGCCAGACGGGCGGCGCGACCCTGACCAACCGCCTCAACGGCGTGAACACCTTCGTCAGCAGCCTCACCACCGGCAACCCGAGCCTGCGTCCGGAAGTCGCCAAGACCTTCACCGCCGGCATCGTGTTCCAGCCGACGTGGGAATGGGCGTGGGGCGCCCGGATGTCGCTCGACTACTACTCGATCAACATCAAGGACGTGATCGCCCAGCTGGCCACCCAGGAAATCGTCGACCGCTGCTTCGTCAACAAGCTGCAGGAATACTGCGCCTTCCTGACGCTTGACAACTCGGCGATCGGCTTCAACCGCACCCGCCAAGCGCCGCTAAACCTGAACAGCCAGAAGACCAACGGCGTCGACCTGGAACTCTCCATGCGGCCGCCGATCGACGCCATCGGCGTCCCGGGCCGCCTCGACTTCCGCGGCCTGGCCACCTGGGTCGACGACCTGCGCACGATCTCCCCGCTGCCCGCGGGCGGCGCTCAGGACATCGACACCGCCGGTCAGTTCGTGCCGGACTGGACGATGAACTTCAACTTGAACTACTCGCTGGCTCGCTTCACCGCCAACGTGAACGTGAAGTACACGACCAACGTCAAGTACAGCACCACGCTGAAGGGCCCGGATGACCCGGACTACAACCCGGCGTCCAACAACTCGATCAACAAGAACCGGTTCCCGTCTTCCACCCTGTGGAACACGACCCTGACCTACGACCTGATCCAGGAAGACGCTCGCCGTCTGCAACTGTTCGGCGTGGTCGAGAACCTGTTCGACAAGGATCCGCCGCTGGTGGGCCTCTACATCGTGCCGGGCGGCAACCCGTACGATCTGGTCGGCCGCAACTTCAAGGGTGGTGTCCGCTTCACCTTCTAAGCGGAACATCGAAAAGCCCCGCCGCGAAAGCGGTGGGGCGCTCGAAACGAATTGGCCCGCCAGGCTTGCCCGGCGGGCCTCTCCTTTTTGGCTAATTGTTTTCCATCGTCCGCAGCAGCGCCTTGGTCACGCGGGCCGGGCCGGGGAAATAGTCCCATTCGAAAGCGTGCGGATAGGGCGTGTCCCAGCCCGTGACCCGCTCGATCGGCGACTTGAGGTGGAAGAAGCAACGCTCCTGCACCAGGGCGCTGAGCTCGGCGCCGAAACCGCTGAAGCGCGAGGCCTCGTGGACGATGACGCAGCGGCCGGTCTTCTTCACCGAGGCTTCGATCGTGTCGATATCGAGCGGCACCAGGGAGCGCAGGTCGATCACCTCGGCGTCGACGCCGCTCTCCTCCGCCGCCGCCAGGGAGACATGGACCATGGTGCCGTAGCAGATCACGGTGACATCGGCGCCTTCGCGCGCCACCGCCGCCTTGCCCAGGGGCACGTTGTAATAGCCGTCCGGCACCTCGCCGGCCGGATGCTGGCCCCAGGAGCTGAGCGCCTTGCCGTGGTTGCCGTCGAACGGGCCGTTGTAGAGCCGCTTGGGCTCCATGAAGATCACCGGATCGTCGTCCTCGATCGAGGCGATGAGCAGGCCCTTGGCGTCGTAGGGGTTGGACGGGATCACGGTCTTGAGGCCGGTGACGTGGGTGAACACGGCCTCGGGGCTTTGGCTGTGAGTCTGGCCGCCGAAGATGCCGCCGCCGTAGGGGGTGCGCACGGTGATCGGCACCCAGAAGTCGCCGCCGGAGCGGTAGCGGATGCGCGCGGCTTCCGAGACCAGCTGGTCGTAGGCGGGCAGGATGTAGTCGGCGAACTGGATCTCCGCGACAGGGCGCAGGCCGTAGACGCCCATGCCGATGGCGGTGGAGACGATGCCGGCTTCCGAGATCGGGGTATCGAAACAGCGCTTGGCGCCGTGCTTGGCCTGCAGCCCGTCCGTCACGCGGAAGACGCCGCCGAAGTAGCCGACGTCCTGGCCGAAGGCGAGCACGTCGGGATCGCGTTCCATCATCACGTCGAGCGCCGAGTTCAGCGCCTGGACCATGTTCATCCTGGCCATATCTAGACGCCCAGCTCCTTGCGCTGTTCGAGCAACCGCCAGTCGGGGGTGGCGAACAGGTTCTCGAACATCTCGCCTACCGGCGGTTTGGAGACGCCCAGGGCGCCGACGGCGTCGGCCTGGCGATAAACCTCGGTGATGGTGTCGGTCAGTTCCGCGTAGAGCTGCTCGTGGCGCTCATCGCTCCATTCGCCCAGCTTGGTCAGGTGGCCCTTCAGCCGCTCGATCGGGTCGCCCAGCGGCCAGTGCGTCGCCTCGTCGATCGGGCGGTAGCGGGTCGGGTCGTCGCTGGTGGAGTGACCTTCGGCGCGATAGCTGACCATCTCGATCACGGTGGCGCCCAGGTTGGCGCGGGCGCGCTCGGCGGCCCATTGGGTGGCGGCGTACACCGCCAGGAAATCATTGCCGTCGACCCGCAAGGCCGGCAGGCCGTAGCCGACACCGCGCGCGGCGAAGGTGGTGCTCTCGCCGCCGGCGATGCCCTGGAAGGACGAGATGGCCCACTGGTTGTTGGTGACGGTCAGGATCACCGGCGCGCGGTAGACGGTGGCGAAGGTCAGGGCGGTGTGGAATTCGTTCTCCGCCGTGGTGCCGTCGCCGATACAGGCCAGGGCGATCTTGGTATCGCCCCTGTAGGCCGAGGCCATGGCCCAGCCCACGGCGTGATGGAAGCGGCTACCGACGTTGCCGGACAGGGTATAGAATCCGTAGGCCTTGGCCGAATAGAGGATCGGCAGCTGGCGGCCCTGCAGCGGATCGTCCGCCGTGGCCAGGTTCTGATTGAACATGTCGAGCAGCGGGTACTCGCGCTCCATCAGAAAGCTGGTGGTGCGGTAGGACGGGAAGTTCATGTCGCCCTTGCGCAGCACCATCGACTGGGCCACGCCGATGGCTTCCTCGCCGGTGGACTTGATGAAGAAGGTCACCTTGCCCTGGCGGTGGGCGGCGAACATGCGGTTGTCGAACACGCGCGTCAGCATCATGGCCCGCAGGGCGCGGCGCAGCACGTCCGGCTCGAGCTTGAGCGCCCAGGGGCCGACGGCGGTCCCTTCGTCGTCCAGCACCCGGATCAGGCCATAGGCCAGGTCGCGCATCTCGGCGGGCGCCGTATCGATGGCCGGACGCGGCGTTTCGCCAGCCGGCGGGATGACGATATGGCTGAAGTCGGGCGTCTCGCCGGGCCGGGCCTTGGGCGCCGGGATATGCAGGCTGAGCCCGCCGTCCTTGGCCGCCATAATGTCCCTCCGCACTTAGTCCGCCGGGCGCTGCTCAGCCCCGTTGCGGGCGGACTTTCTTCAAGATCGGCTGGGCGCGCAAGGGATTTCCCTTGCTGCTAGGATCGGCGTCTCATGACCGCGCCGCCCGCCAGAAACGCGCCATCGCTCACCGTCGCCGGCCTGGTGCTGGCGGGGGGGCAATCGCGCCGCTTCGGGTCGGAGAAGGCGATGGCTCTGCAGGCGGGCGTTCCCCTGATCGGCATCGCCGCGCGGGCCCTGCGCCCTCATTGCGCGGCTATCGCCATCAGCGCCGGGCCGCAGTCGGGCGCGGCCGCCTGGGCCAAGGGCGAAGGCCTGCCGGTGCTGGCCGACCCGCCCGGCGCGCCCGACGGGCCGCTGTCGGGCCTGCGCGAGGGGCTGTCTTGGGCGAGGGGGTGGGGCGCGGGTTATCTGGCGGTGCTGCCGTGCGACATGCCGACGGTGACGCCGGAGGTTCCGGCGGCCTTGCTGGCGGCGCTGACGGCGGGGGAAGCGGGCGCGGCGGCGGCGCGGGACGAGGATGGGCCGCACGCCTTGTGCAGCGTCTGGCGGGTGTCGGCCTTGGACGTGCTGGAGGCGGCGATGGCGGGCGGCGCGCATCCGCCGGTTCGCTCGGTGCTGGAACAGGCCGGCGTGGTCTGGGTGTCGTTCGATCCGCGCCTGCTGGCCAACGCCAACCACAAACTCGGCTAGGGCGGTCCCGGCTTGTTCACCGCCAATTGCGCCGCGAAGGCGCGCTTGTAGGCCGGCCGAGCCTCGGCCCGGGCCAGATAGGCGGCCAGGTTTGCATACTCATCCAGGATGCCCGACGCCCTGATCCTGAGCAGGACCGACGCCATCATCAGGTCGCCGGCGCTGAACTCGCCATCGAGCCAATCGGCGCCGCCCAGGCGGTTGGAAAGCAGGCCCAGCGGCTTGCGGACGCGATCCTGCACCAGCGGCATGCGCTCGGCGGCCCATGGCCTGTCGCCCTCCAGCAGTTTGGCGTTGGCCATTTCAAGGACCGGCGGCTCGATGGTGCTCAGCGCCGCGAACATCCAGGTGATGGCGCGCGCCCGAGCGTTAGCATCGTCCGGCAACAGACCCGGATAGCGCTGGGCGATATGGAACACGATGGCGCCGGTCTCGAACAGGACGAGGTCCCCGTCCTCGTAGGTGGGAATCTGTCCGAACGGATGGGCCGCCAGATGCGCCGGTTCCTTCATCGCCTTGAACGACACAAGACGAACCTCGTAAGGCTGGCCGACCTCTTCCAGCGCCCAGCGCACGCGCGTGTCACGCGCCAAGCCCCTGCCGCCGTCGGGCGAATGCTCGAAGGCGGTGATCGTGATGGTCATGGCCGGACGGCTCCCTGGCGATCAGCGGTGTTCGCTACCCGGCGCGGATGGGTGAAGACCTCGAACCCGTCGTCGCGCGCGATGGCGATCAGGGTGATGCCCGCCTCATCGGCCATGCGCACCGCCAGGGCGGTGGGCGCCGAAACGGCGATGATCACCGGGGAACCCAGGACCGCGCTCTTCTGCACCATCTCCACCGAGACGCGGCTGGTCAGCACCACCGCGCCGGGTGGCGTGGCCTCGCGGCGGCTGAGCGCCCCGACCAGCTTGTCGAGCGCATTGTGGCGGCCGACATCCTCGCGCGCCGCCAGCAGCCAGTCCGCCGGCGTCCAGAAGCCGGCGGCGTGCACCGCCCGAGTGACGGCGTTCAAAGTTTGCTGTTCGCGGAGCGCGGCCAGCGCCGCCTGGATGTCGGCGGGCGTCAACGTCAATTCCGCGGTCACGGCGCGCGGCGGCCGCGCGGCCTCGGTCAGGCTGTCGATGCCGCACAGGCCGCATCCCGTCGGCCCGGCCAGATGGCGGCGGCGTGCGGTGAGCGCTTCGCCGCGATCATGGTTCAGCCACATCCGCACCTCGGCGCCGAGCGGCCCGTGCGCGATCTCGATAGAGCGGATGTCGGCGGCGCGCTCGACGATGCCTTCGGTCAGGCTGAAACCAAGGCCGAAATCCTCCAGGTCGGCAGGGGTAGCCATCATCACCGCCGTGGTCGTGGCGTCGTGCACCATGGCGATCGGCGTCTCTTGCGGCAGGTCGCGGCGGCCGTCCGCCGGGGCGTTGCCGTGGCGCCAGCTTCGGTTGGGAAGGGCCTGCGCGCCGGACATGCCGCTCAGCCGGCGTCGTCGCCGGGATCGTGGCCCGGAGAGGGCTCGCCCGCGGCATGCAAGGCGCGCTCCACCGTTTTCGGCGTCGCTTGTTGCAGCAGCCGCACCGCCTGGGCCGTCGACGGCAGCAGGCCCTCGCCGCCGGCCTCCAGGTGGGCGCCGATGGCGCGGCGCATGGCCGGGTCCCAGAAGGCGTTCAGGTGGTCGGCGATCTGCAACGCGGCCTTGTCGCCCGGCTGGCTGACAAAGAAATACGCGATCTGGTTAGCCATGTAGACCAGCCGTTCGGCGTTGGCGGCGCTCATTCCGCCGGCTCGGCGCGCACCACCAGCCGGCTGCGCGCGGCGGCCGCCTCGTAGCGCTCCTGCCACTCGGTCGGGCCGTTCGAGATCGACACCTCCACCGCCGTGACCTTGTACTCAGGACAGTTGGTGGCCCAGTCGGAGAACTCGGTCGTCACCACATTGGCCTGCGTCGCCGGATGGTGGAACGTCGTATAGACCACGCCCGGCGCGACCCGGTCGGTGATCTGCGCGCGCAGGGTGGTGGCGCCGGCGCGGCTGTGCAGCTTGACCCAGTCGCCATCGCGGATGCCGCGATGCTCGGCATCGTGCGGATGAATCTCCAGCAGGTCCTCTTCGTGCCACAGCACATTGTCGGTGCGCCGCGTCTGGGCGCCGACGTTGTACTGGCTGAGAATCCGTCCCGTGGTCAGCAGCAGCGGAAAACGCGGTCCGGTCTTCTCGTCGGTCGGCACATATTCGGTGACGACGAACTTGCCGCGCCCGCGCGCGAAACCGTCCATATGCATGACTGGCGTACCCGCCGGGCTGATTGCATTGCACGGCCACTGGATCGAGCCGTGTTCGTCCAGCGCCGTGAACGACACACCGGCGAATGTGGGCGTGAGCGCCGCGATCTCGTCCATGATCTGCGACGGGTGCGTATAGGTGCTCGGATAGCCCAGCGCATTCGACAGCAGCTGGGTGATCTCCCAGTCCTCGTAGCCGTTGCGCGGCGCCATCACCTTGCGCACGCGCTGGATGCGCCGCTCGGCGTTGGTGAAGGTGCCGTTCTTCTCCAGGAAGGTGGAGCCGGGCAGGAAGACGTGGGCGTGAACTGCCGTCTCGTTGAGGAACAGGTCCTGCACCACCACGCATTCCATGGCGGCCAGCCCGGCGGCGACATGTTTGGTGTTGGGGTCGGACTGCAGGATGTCCTCGCCCTGGATGTAGATGCCCTTGAAGGCGCCCTCGACGGCGGCGTCGAGCATGTTGGGGATGCGCAGGCCCGGCTCATGGTCGATGTCGACGCCCCACACCGCCTCGAACATCTCGCGCGCCGCGTCGTCGGCGACGTGGCGGTAGCCGGAAAGTTCGTGCGGGAACGAGCCCATGTCGCAGGCGCCCTGGACGTTGTTCTGGCCGCGCAGGGGATTCACCCCGACGCCTGGACGGCCGAGGTTTCCCGTCGCCATGGCCAGGTTGGCGATGGCCATCACCGTGGTCGATCCCTGGCTGTGTTCGGTGACGCCCAGGCCGTAGTAGATCGCCGCATTGCCGCCGGTGGCGTAGAGCCGCGCGGCGCCGCGCAGGTCGGCGGCAGGGACGCCGGTGAGCGGCTCAAGCGTCTCGGGGCTGTGGCGCGGGTCGGAGACGAAGGCGGCCCAGTCCTGGAATTCCGACCAGTCGCAGCGTTCGCGCACGAAGGCTTCGTTCACCAGCCCCTCGGTGACCACCACATGGGCCATGGCCGACAGCACGGCGACGTTGGTGCCCGGCCGCAGCGGCAGGTGGAAATCGGCTTCGATGTGCGGGGTTCGCACCATGTCGATGCGGCGCGGATCGACCACGATCAGCTTCGCGCCCTCGCGCAGCCGCTGCTTCAGCCGCGAGGCGAACACCGGGTGGCCGTCGGTGGGATTGGCGCCGATGATCAGGGCGACGTCGACATGCTCGACGGAGTCGAAATCCTGCGTCCCGGCGCTGGTGCCGAAGGCGGTCTTGAGGCCATAGCCGGTGGGCGAGTGGCAGACGCGGGCGCAGGTGTCGACGTTGTTGTTGGCGAAGGCGGTGCGCACCAGTTTCTGCACTAGGAAGGTCTCTTCGTTGGTGCAGCGCGAGGAGGTGATGCCGCCGACCGAATGGCGGCCGTACTTCTGCTGAATGCGTTTGAATTCCGACGCGGCGTAGCCGATCGCCTCTTCCCAGCTGACCTCACGCCAGGGCTCTGCGGTGGAACTGCGGATCATCGGATTGAGGATGCGCTCGCGGTGCGTGGCGTAGCCCCAGGCGAAGCGGCCCTTCACGCACGAATGGCCGCGGTTGGCCTTGCCATCCTTGAAGGGGACCATGCGCACGACCTCCTCGCCGCGCATCTCCGCCTTGAAGGTGCAGCCCACGCCGCAGTAGGCGCAGGTGGTGATTTCCGAGTGCTCTGGCTGGCCGACCTCGATCACCTTCTTCTCAATCAGGGTGGCGGTCGGGCAGGCCTGGACGCAGGCGCCGCAGGAGACGCACTCCGATCCCAGGAACGGCTCGGCCTGGCTGGCGGCGACGCGGCTCTCGAAGCCGCGCCCGGCGATGGTCAGGGCGAAGGTGCCCTGCACCTCGTCGCAGGCGCGCACGCAGCGCGAGCAGGCGATGCATTTGGACGGGTCGTAGGTGAAGTAGGGATTGCTCTCGTCCTTGACGTCGCACAGGTGGTTGTCGCCGTCGTAGCCGTAGCGCACCTCACGCAGGCCCACGGCGCCGGCCATGTCCTGCAACTCGCAGTCGCCGTTGGCGGCGCAGGTCAGGCAGTCGAGCGGGTGGTCGGAGATGTAGAGCTCCATCACCCCCTTGCGCAGCTTGGCCAGGCGCGGATTCTGGGTGACGACCACCATGCCCTCGGCCACCGGCGTGGTGCAGGAGGCCGGGGTTCCGGCGCGGCCCTCGATCTCCACCAGGCACAGGCGGCAGGAGCCGAAGGCTTGAAGGCTGTCGGTGGCGCACAGGCGCGGCACGGTGGTGCCCAGCGCCGTGGCCGCGCGCATGATCGAGGTCCCGGCGGGAACACTGACCTGCTGGCCGTCGATGGTCAGGGTCACACGCCGTTCGTCGCGGGAAGCCGGCGTTCCGTGGTCGATTTCGTGGATCACACCCATGCCTACACCACCGCTTCCGGCGCGCGGGACGGGGCGCCGAAGTCCTCGGGGAAGTGGGTCAGGGCGCTCATCACCGGATAAGGGGTGAAGCCGCCAAGCGCGCAGAGCGATCCGAACTTCATCGTCTCACACAGGTCTTCCAGGACGGTGAGATTAGCCGATCGGTCCTCGCCGCGCACGATCTTGTCGACGGTCTCGACCCCGCGCACCGCGCCGATGCGGCAGGGCGTGCACTTGCCGCAGCTCTCAATGGCGCAGAATTCCATCGCGAACCGGGCCTGGGCGGCCATGTCGACGCTGTCGTTAAAGGCCACCACCCCTCCGTGGCCGATCAGCCCGCCGCGGGCGGCGAAGGCCTCGTAATCAAACGGGGTGTCGAACAGGGATGGGGGAAAGTAGGCCCCCAGCGGCCCGCCGACCTGCACGGCGCGGATCGGGGCGCCGGAGATCGAGCCGCCGCCGATGTCGTCGATCAGGTCGCCAAGCGTCACGCCGAACGGAGTCTCGAACAGGCCGCCGTTGCGAAGGTCGCCGGCCAGCTGGATCGGCATTGTCCCGCGCGAGCGGCCGACGCCGAAGTCGCGGTAGGCTTGCGCCCCTTCGCCCAAGATGAAGGGCGCGGCCGCCAGGGACAGCACGTTGTTGATCACGGTCGGCTTGCCGAACAGCCCCGCGTGCGCCGGCAGCGGGGGCTTGGCCCGGACTTGGCCGCGCTTGCCCTCCAAAGACTCCAGCAGCGCCGTTTCCTCGCCGCAGACATAGGCCCCGGCGCCGACGCGCACCTCGATGTCGAAGGCGTGCGAAGAGCCGGCGACGGCGGCGCCCAGAAGGCCGGCCCGGCGGGCGGTCTCGATGGCGCGCTGCATGGCGGTGACGGCGAACGGGTATTCGGAGCGAACGTAGAGATAACCTTTCGTGGCGCCCGTGCAGACGCCGGCGATGGTCATGCCCTCGATCAGCAGGAAGGGGTCGCCTTCCATCACCATGCGGTCGGCGAAGGTGCCGCTGTCGCCCTCGTCGGCATTGCAGACGATGTACTTCTGCGCGGCGGGTGTCAGGCGCACCGTGTCCCACTTGATTCCGGTGGGAAAACCGGCCCCGCCGCGGCCGCGCAGGCCCGACAGCTTGATGGCGTCGACGATGGCCTCGCCGGTCATGGCCACCGCTCTTTCCAGCCCGCGATAGCCGCCGTGGCGGCGGTAGTCGTCGAGCGACTGCGGATCGGTGACGCCGCAGCGGGCGAAGGTCAGGCGCGTCTGCCGCTGGAAGAAGGGCAAGGCTTTCGGATCGCCGATGAATTTCGGATGGCCGCCCTTGCCTTCGAACAGGCCCGAGGCGGCTAGGGCCGGAACGTCAGCCGCCGTTACCGCCGCGTAGCCGACGCGGCCCGCGGCGGTAAGCACCTCGACCAGCGGCTCGAGCCCGAAAAGGCCGCGCGAGCCGTTGCGGACGATCTCGATGGGAACGCCGGAAGCCGCCGCCGCCGCGCGCAGGGCGTCCACGACCGCGCCGGCGCCCACCGCCACCGCCGCCATGTCGCCCGGAACGAAGACCCGCACCGTCATGTCAGGGCGCCGTCCAGAAGGCGGTCCATCGCCTCCACGCCCAGGCGGGCGACGGGAACGCCGTCGACCAGGGCGGCGGGGCCGCTGGCGCACAGGCCCAGGCAGTAGATCGGCTCGAAACTCACTCGCCCGTCCGCCGTGGTCTCGCCGATGGCCACACCCAGCTTCTGCTCGGCATGGGCGGTGACGTCGCGTGACCCTCGCGCCTGACAGGCCTCGGCCTGGCACAACTTCAGCACATGCCGTCCCGGGGGGCTGCGGCGGAAGTCGTGGTAGAAGGTCAGCACCCCGTGCACCTCGGCCCGCGACAGGTTCAGAACCTGGGCGATAAGCGGCACGTCCTCGTCGCGGATCCAGCCGAACCGGGCCTGCAGGGCATGCAGGATCGGCAGCAGGGCGCCCTGCTGGCCGGCATGGGCGGCGATTACCTCTCCGGAGGCGGCCGCGTCCCAATCCTGGTGGCGTGATGCGCTCATCGTTTCTCCCTGAGGGCAGTTCGCGCCCTTGAGGGGAGTCATGTCAACGCAGACGGTCCGCGTGCCAGGCGACGTGGTCGGCGATGAAGCTGGCGATGAAGAAGTAGCTGTGGTCGTAGCCGTCCTGCATGCGCAGGGTCAGAGCCTGGCCGGCCGCTTCGCAGGCCTCGGTCAGCAATTCGGGCTTAAGCTGTTCGGCCAGGAAGTTATCCGCGGTCCCCTGGTCGACCAGGATGTCGTCGAACCGGCCCTTGGCGGCGCCCGCCTTAATCAGCCGCGAGGCGTCGTGGGCGTCCCAGGCGGAGGCGTCGGCGCCGAGATAGGTGGTGAGCGCCTTGCGTCCCCAGGGAACACGGCTCGGAGAGACGATAGGCGAAAAGGCCGAGACCGAGCGGTAAAGGTCCGGATGGCGCAGGGCCAGGGTCAGGGCGCCGTGACCGCCCATAGAGTGGCCGGAGATGCCGCAGCGGGCCAGGTCGAGCGGGAACTCCGCCAGGGCGGCGGGCAGGTCTTGCGTGACGTAGCTCTCCATACGGAAATGCGGCGTCCAAGGCGCCTGGGTCGCGTCGAGATAGAAGCCGGCGCCCTGGCCCAGGTCGTAGGCCTCATCGTTGGCGACGCCCTCGCCGCGGGGACTGGTGTCGGGGGCGACGATGGCCAGGCCCGCGGTGGCGGCGGCCGCATAGGCGCCGGCCTTGGTGGTGAAGTTGTCCTCGGTGCAGGTCAGGCCCGACAGCCACACCAGTACAGGATGCGGGCCGTCTCCCGCCGGGATGAACAGCGAGAACTTCATCGGCGTGCCGGTGGCGCCGCTGGCGTGGCGGCAGTAGCGCAGAAGACCGCCGTGCATGCGGTGCTGCTGGAGGACTTCGACGGCCATGTTCTAAAAGACCACGACCGAGCGGATGCTCTCCCCGGCGTGCATCAGGTCGAACGCCTTGTTGATGTCCTCCAGCGGCATGACGTGAGTGATCATCGGGTCGATCTGAATCTTGCCGTCCATATACCAGTTGACGATGGTCGGCACGTCGGTGCGCCCGCGCGCGCCGCCGAACGCGCTGCCCTTCCAGACCCGGCCGGTGACCAGCTGGAACGGGCGGGTGGAGATTTCTTTACCGGCCTCGGCCACGCCGATGACGATGCTCTGACCCCAGCCGCGATGGCAGGCTTCCAGCGCCTGGCGCATCACCTGAGTGTTGCCGGTGCAGTCGAAGGTGTAGTCGGCCCCGCCGCCGGTCAGTTCGACCAGGTGGGCGACGATGTCGCCGCTGACGGTCTTGGGATTGACGAAATGGGTCATGCCGAAGCGCTTACCCCAGTCCTCGCGCGCCGGATTGATGTCGACGCCGACGATCATATTGGCGCCCACCATCTTCAAGCCCTGGATCACGTTGAGGCCGATGCCGCCGAGGCCGAAGACGATGCAGTTGGCGCCCGGCTCGACCTGCGCCGTGTTGACCACCGCGCCCACCCCGGTGGTGACGCCGCAGCCGATGTAGCAGGCCTTGTCGAACGGCGCGTCGGGGCGGATTTTCGCCACGGCGATCTCCGGCAGCACGGTGTAGTTCGAGAACGTCGAGCAGCCCATGTAGTGGTGGATCGCCTGCCCCTTGTAGGAGAAGCGGCTCGTGCCATCCGGCATCAGCCCCTTGCCTTGCGTGCCGCGGATGGCGGTGCAGAGGTTGGTCTTGCGCGACAGGCAGCTTTTGCACTGGCGGCATTCGGGCGTGTAAAGCGGGATGACATGGTCGCCGACCGCCACGGATGTGACGCCCGGCCCGATCTCGACCACCACCCCGGCGCCCTCATGGCCCAGGATCGACGGGAACAGGCCTTCCGAATCCGACCCGTCCAGGGTGTAGGCGTCGGTGTGGCAGATGCCCGTGGCCTTGATCTCGACCAGCACCTCGCCTTGGCGTGGCCCTTCCAGGTCGATCTCGACAATCTCCAGCGGCTTCTTGGCCTCGAAGGCGACGGCGGCGCGGGTCTTCATCAGGCCTCTCCCTTCGGCGGCGTCCCCATCGCGCCCCCGGCCCCTAGATCGCCTGTGTTGAGCCGCCAGACAAGCGTCAGAAGTGCGGCAGGCGCGTCTCGACCTTGATCAGGGACACCGCCGTGCGGCGCGGCTGCGTCAACATGAAGTGCGTCGCCACGGCGATGTCTTCGGCGCGCAGCATCTGATGTTTGTTGATCAGCTTCGCCTGCTTCTTGGGCGGGAACTTCGGGTACTGGAAATCGGCGCCGGTGAAGCCGGGCTCGATCAGCCCAACCTTGATGTCACGTTCGGCCAGCTCCTTGCGCAGGGTGCGGGCGAAGCCCTGCACGCC
>CANJOB010000069.1 GCA_947475655.1 Caulobacterales bacterium
CATCGCCGAGGCCCCGCGCCGGGGCCGCATCTACACCACAGCGCCGGAGACGGTGGGGCGTACCCTGGCGGCTACCCATCGCCGCGCCGCGACCTTCGCCGTGGGTGAGCCGATCACCACCGAGAACTACGGCCGTGTCGCCGACAGCCTGCGCCGGGAACTGCGCGTGGCCCAGGTCACCTGTCTGCGGGCCTAGTTAGGGCTTTAAAGCGCTCTTGGGCTTGAAGGCGGCGATCAGGGCCGCCAGTTCGGGCTCGGCGACATATTCCGCGGCCTCGACGGGCGGCAGCCATTGCAGCAGGCGCTGGCCCTTTTCCTTGTACTTCTTCGCCTGGCGCTTGACCGCCATCGGGTAGACATCGACCCGGCACAGCACGTTGAGGCCGCTCTTGAGCGTCTTGTTGTAGGTGTAGGCGCCGACTGGCTTCTTGGCGATGGAGCCGCGCAGCCCGGCCTCCTCGAAGGCCTCGACGGCGGCGGCTTCGGAAGGGGTGTGCTTCTTCATGCCCCAGCCCTTGGGAATCAGCCAGCGGCCGCTGTCGCGCGAGGTGATCAGCAGCACTTCGAGGTCGCCGGAGGTCATGCGGTAGGGCAGGGCGGCCACCTGGGCCAGCAACGCCTCCTCGGGAATGTCGTCCTCGTCGCTCATCTACATCCACAGCCCGGCCAGGAAATAGGCCGCCGCCGCCATCAGGCCCGCCATAGGCATGGTGACGACCCAGGCGAATACGATCGACCGCGCCACGCCCCAACGGACCGCGCTTGCCCGTTTGGCCGCCCCCACCCCGACGATGGCGCCGGTGATGGTGTGGGTGGTCGAGACCGGGACACCCAGGTGGGTGGCCAGGAACAGGGTGATCGCCCCGCCGGTCTCCGCGCAGAAGCCCTGCATGGGCGACAGCTTGGTGATCTTCGATCCCATGGTGTGGACGATTCGCCACCCGCCGAACAGCGTGCCGGCCCCCATGGCGGCCTGGCATGACAATATAACCCACAGCGGAATGTGGAACTCGCCCGGCGGCCCGCCCATGCCATGGGCGTAGAGCAGGGCGGCGATGATCCCCATGGTCTTCTGCGCATCGTTGCCGCCGTGGCCCAGCGAGTACATCGAGGCGGAGACGAACTGCAGCCGGCGGAAGGTGGAATCCACCGCGAACGGGGTGAAGCGCACGCAGGCCCAGGAGACGACGAGCACCAGGAGCAGCGCCAGGGTAAAGCCCAGCGCCGGCGAGGCGACGATGCCGGCCGCGGTCTTGCCAAGGCCCGCCCAGACCACCGCGTCCGCTCCGGCGACGCACAGGCCGGCGCCGACCAGGCCTCCGACCAGGGCGTGCGAACTGGAGGACGGGATGCCCCGCCACCAGGTGATGAGGTTCCAGGCGATCGCGCCCATCAACGCCGCGAAGATCACCTGGTCGTTGATGAGGTCAGGGGAGATAATGCCGGCGCCGACGGTCTTGGCCACCTGGGTGCCGAAGAAGATGAAGGCGATGAAGTTGAAGAAGGCCGCCCAGACCACCGCCCAGCGCGCCGACAGCACGCGGGTCGAGACGATAGTGGCGATAGAGTTGGCCGCGTCGTGCAGCCCGTTCAGGAAGTCGAACAGCAGGGCGACGCCGATCAGCAGAATCAGGGTGAGGGTGAGCACTCGGGGCTAGACCTGCTCGATGACGATGCCGCTGATGCGGTTGGCCACATCCTCGAAACGGTCGACCACCTTTTCCAGGTGGCTGTAGATGTCGACGCCGATGATGAAGGCCATCGGGTCGGCGCCCTTGCCGGCGCGGTTGGCCAGAAACAGCGCCTTGCGCCCGGCGTCGTAGATCGCGTCGGCCTCGCCCTCGATGTGGGTGATCTTCTCGGTCAGCTCGTTCAGCCGGCCGACGTTCTGGCGCATCGCGGCCATCAGCCCCACCGCCTCCACGGTCAGATTGGCGGCGGCCAGGATGATCTTGGCCATCTCGCGCATGCCGGGCTCGAAGGTCTTGATCTCGTACAGGGTGATGACCTTGGCGGTCTTCTGCATCTGGTCGATGGCGTCGTCGAGCGAGCTGATCAGGTCCTTGATGTCGCCGCGGTCGAACGGGGTGATGAAGGTCTTGCGCACCGCCAGCAGCACCTCGCGGGTGATGGCGTCGGCCTCCTCCTCGTGGGCGACCACGCGGGCGGCGCCCGGCTCGACCGCGTCGCCGCCTTCCAGCAGGTCGCTCAGGGCCTGGGCCCCGGCCACCAGGGTGCGGGCGTGCTGGCTGAACAGGTCGAAGAAGCGCGCCTCTTTGGGCATAAGCGCCTGGAACAGGCCCATCATGAGGGGCGAATCCTTTTTCTACGCAGAGATCAGGCGAGCTAATACGACACTTCTGCAAAGGAAATACGACATCTGCGCCTGAACGACGGTGAGGGCTTCCCAAGCGGTCCGGCGCGGCCCAATTTAACGGCGATCACACAACCCTGGGAGGGGACATGGGCGAGGCCGCAACGCTCAAGGGAAAAACCTTGTTCATCACCGGGGCCAGCCGGGGCATCGGCCTGGCCATAGCCCTGCGCGCGGCCCGCGACGGGGCCAATATCGCCATCGCCGCCAAGACCGACCAGCCGCACCCCAAGCTGCCGGGCACCATCCACACCGCGGCGGCGGAGATCGAGGCGGCCGGCGGCCAGGCCCTGCCGCTGATGGTTGACGTGCGCGACGAAGGCTCTGTCCGGGCCGCTGTCGAACAGACGGCCAAGCGGTTCGGCGGCGTCGACATCTGCGTCAACAACGCCTCGGCGATCAGCCTGTCCAACACCCTGACCACCGACATGAAGCGCTATGACCTGATGCACCAGGTCAACACCCGCGGCTCCTTCGTCGTCAGCCAGGCCTGCCTGCCCTATCTGCTGAAGGCGGGCAATCCGCACATCCTGATGCTGTCGCCGCCGCTGGACATGGCGGCCAAGTGGTTCGCCCCGCACCTGGCCTATTCGATGGCCAAGTTCGGCATGAGCATCTGCGTGCTCGGTCTGGCCGAGGAATTCAGGGCGCAGGGGGTGGCGGCCAACGCGCTTTGGCCGCGCACCGCCATCGCCACGGCGGCGGTGGAGTTCGCCCTGGGCGGCGGCGAGATGCTGCGCCGCAGCCGCACCCCGGCGATCATGGCCGACGCCGCCCACGCCATTTTCACCACGCCGTCGCGCGAGTTGACGGGTCAGTTCCTGGTCGATGACGAACTGCTGGCCGCGCACGGGGTGACTGATTTCGACGCCTACAGCGTCACTCCGGGCATCGAGCTCTTCGGCGATTTCTTCCTCGACATCGACCGCCCCGCCCCGCCGGGGGTCAAGCTGGCGGGCATGATCTCGTGAGCGAGGTCCGCGTCGAGGTTTCCGGCGGCGTCAT
The DNA here is from genome assembly GCA_947475655.1 of Caulobacterales bacterium. Classification (GTDB taxonomy): domain Bacteria; phylum Pseudomonadota; class Alphaproteobacteria; order Caulobacterales; family Caulobacteraceae; genus Caulobacter. The sequence continues at coordinate 3,380 of CANJOB010000069.1, forward strand.
GGAGGTGACGCTGGATCGGGCCGCCAAGAAGAACGCACTGACCCGCGCCATGTACGAGGCGCTGGTCGCCGCCTTCGCGCGCGCCAACGCCGATCCTGAAATCCGCTGCCTGCTTCTGGCGAGCGAAGGCGCCGATTTCTGCGCCGGCAACGACTTGGCCGACTTCCTCCAGGCCGGACCGGACCCGGCCGTCGCCCTGGCGAAGACGTTTGATTTTCTGCACGCTCTGGCCTCGTTCGAGAAGGTGCTGGTCTGCGCCGTGCAAGGCCGCGCGGTCGGGGTCGGCGCAACCCTGCTGTTGCACTGCGACCTCGTCGCCGCTGGGCCGGACGCCAGCCTGATCCTGCCCTTTGTCAAACTTGGCGTGACCCCCGAAGCCGGCTCCAGCCTGCTGTTGACTGCCCTGGTCGGCCACCGCGTCGCCGCCGAGATGATCCTGCTCGGCCGGCCGGTCGGCGCCGAACGCGCGTTGCAGCTGGGACTGGTCAACCTGATCGACGACGACCCGCTGGGCGCCGCCCGCGCCATGGCCCAGGAAGCGGCGCGCCAGCCGCCGGGCGCGCTGAAGGCGGCCAAGGCCCTACTGCGCCGCGAGGGCGATTCCTTGAGGGAACGCATCGACGCCGAGGCGGCGGTGTTCATCGAGCGCCTGGCCACGCCTGAATTCCAGCAGCAGGCCATGGCGTTCTTCGCCAAGGGTAAGAGCTAGATCAATCCCCGCCGTTGCGCCGCCAACGCCGCCTCGGCGCGCGAGCTGATGCGCAGCTTGCGGTAGATGGTCTTTACATAGGTCGCGACGGTCTGGTCGGTCAGGCCCAGGCGCTTGGCGGCCTCCGCCACGCGCGAGCCGCGGCCCAGCAAGGCCAGCACCTCCAGCTCGCGGGGGGTGAGCGCCGCCTCGACCGACTTGGCCGCGCCGGAAGAGGCCGTCGGCGCCGGAGCGTGTTTGGCGAAGTGGTCCATCATCCGCCGGGCGATGGAGGGCGACAGCGGCGGCTCCCCGTCGTCGATGCGGCGCAGCTGGGCGGCGATGGCGCCGGCCTCCTGGTCCTTCAGCAGATAGCCGCAGGCGCCGGCGGCGATGGCGTTCAACAGGTTGACGTCGTCGTCGTGGATGGTGGCCACCACCGCCAGGGCGCCGGGACGGCGCGCGGTGAGGTCGCGGATGAAGCTGATGCCCGAGCCGTCGGGCAGGCCAAGGTCGATCAGCGACAGCCGCAAGCGCGCCAGGGTCGCGTCGTCGGCGGCCTTCAGCCAGCCGCATGCCTCGCTCAGGTCGCCGAACGCGATCACCTCGACGCCGGGAAACACCTCGGCGACCAGGGCCGCCATCCAGGCGCGGCTCTCTGCCTGGTCTTCCAGCACCAACGCCAGGTCACCACGGCTCTCGCTCACAACGCCTCCGGCCGGGGGCCGCGGCCCGAAAGATCGAACAGCAGGTCAACGGTCAGCCCCTGCTTCACCTTGGGCAGGGTCACGGCGCCGCCCAGCGCCTCCATGCGGTCGACCAGGCCCAGCAGGCCAAAGCCCTGGCGCTCGCCCGCCGCGCCTAGCGGCGGCAGTCCCACTCCGTCGTCGGCCACGACCAGCCGCAGGGTTTGAGCGCTGCGCTCGACCCGCACGGTCACTTGGTTGGCCTGCGCGTGGCGGATGGTGTTGGAGATCATTTCCCGCATGGCCGAGCGCAGCGCCTTCTGCACCACATAATCGACGCTGGTGTCTGACTGTTCCTCGTCAAGCGGCCAATTGAGGGCGATCCCGGCGGCCGAAAGGCGCTCGGACGCCTCGTGGCGCAGGTCGGCCAGGACGTGGTCGAGCGGCCGCCGCTCGCCGGCCAGGCCGCCAACCACCATGCGGATGTCGGCGATGGCTTCGCGCAGGGCATTGCGGGTCTGCGGCAGGTCGGGCTTGTGCAGGCCCTACAGCAGCCGGGCGCCGACATCGTCGTGCAGGTCCTGGGCGATGCGCCGCCGCTCCTCGGACGCGCCGCGCTCGTAGGCCAGGCGGCTGGCCTCGGCCTGGGCCATCAGCCGCACGGCCTGGCGCACGGTCGCCAGGTCCTCGGCGCCGAACAGGGAGCGGCCGCCGCGGGCGAAGCGCAGGGTCAGGGCCGGGCTCGCCGCCGTGGCCGGAACAGCGAGTTCAAGCCCGTCGTCGCGGATGGCGGGCTCAGTGACCGGCTCCTCGGTCGGCGCCATCTGCAGCGGGTCGAACAGCTGGGTCATCAGCTCGCGCCAGCGCGTCTCGCGATCCAGGCTCAGACCGGCCAGGGCCGTCTCCATCACCCCGCCGAACAGGTCCTCCGGCGTGGTGCGGCGCCGCGCGGTGAGGCGGCGCCACAGGCCGTCGCGCAGCGGCAGGTAAACCAGGCCGATCAGCAGCAGGGAGACGCCCAGCGCCGCCACCCGCTCGATCTGCAGGGCGAAGATCAGGGCCGCGTCAGCGGCCAGCACCGCCAGGGCGCCGGCGGTGTAGAACACGGTCCGGTAGGCCCACTGGTCGAGCTGGAACAGCCGGTAGCGCCCAAGGCCCAGCGCCAGGCCGACATAGATCAGCAGGAACGAACCGAGCAGCAGCCCCTGCGGCAGGGCCGGCTGTTCGCCCAGCAGCACCGGGGTGGCGTTGCCCAGCACATAGACGCTGATGCCGACGAACACCGACAGCCCCAGCCACCGCAGCGCCGCCCGCGCGCGCGGGTCGGCGCGGTTGACCCACCACTGCACGCCGATCAGGCCGAAGATGGCGGCGGTCAGCACCAGCACCGGCAGGTAGGAGCCGATCTGCGGGTTGAAGGCCAGGTGCGACAGGTCGGCGGCGCACCAGGCGGCGACGGCGGCGCCCATCAGCCAGAGGGCGCGCGGCCCGGACAGGCGTTTGGGATAGAGGGCGAACACCGCCACCATGCCGGCGCCGAAGATCAGGGCGCCGATGTGGTTGATCGCCGACAGCAGGCGGAAGACGGACCCCGCGATAGCCAGTTCGCGGCTGGAGTAGATCGCCGCCGAGGCGGTCGACAGCAAAAGCCCCGCCCCCGTGAGGGCGAACAGCAGCACCGCCGCGTCGCGCGGCCGCAGCGACCACAGCCAGGCGCCGATCAGCAGCGCCCCGGCGCCGAACACCAGCTGCAGCCAGAACAGCGCCGGCAGGTCGCGGACCGGACGCTTGGCCGGCGTGACCGTGACGCTGAAGGCCTCGCCGGCGGCGGTCTCGAAATCCAGTTTCACCGGCGCGGCCAGGGCTTCGACCACCGCGTTCTGGCGCGCGAACAGGGCGCCGACGTCTGCATAGGTCGGCAGGAAGTCGGATTCCTCGATACGGTCGACATCGGTCAGGGCCACGCCGCCGACGGCGGTCAGCCAGGCGGGGGTCTTGCCGGCGGCGGCAAGGACGGGGGCGGCGGGGCCTTGCGCGTCGGCGCCCAGGACCTTGATCCGCAGCGCCATCGGGTCGGGGGCGAGGTCTAGCCCCAGCCAGGGCGTCGCCCGCACTGCCGCGGCCGCCACGACGGCGATCAGGGCGCACAGCAGGGCTGCGGCCAGGGTTGCGCGGAACGGTGCGGTGGAGGCCCCCGGCATCGGCGTTGTTAAATTCCCCTCGTTGGGCCGCCATTTTCCAGGCGCCCGGCGACACCGCAAGGGGCGTTTGTTCAGAAGCGGCGTCGGGGGCGAGTTTGTTGTGTTCCACCCCTGTTCGGGGGCGGCGGTGTCTCGCGGGAGGCCCTGGCTAGGCTACCCGCACTCTGACGGCGCTTTCCGGCAGGTCCTGGCCGAAGGCGCGCTGGAAGAACTCGGCCACCGTGGGCCGCTCCAACTCGTCGCATTTGTTGAGGAAGGTCATGCGGAACGCCAAGCCTAAGTCTCCGCCGAAGATTTCAGCGTTCTGGGCCCAGGTTATGACGGTGCGCGGGCTCATGACGGTGGAGATGTCGCCGTTCATGAAGGCGTTGCGGGTCATGTCGGCGACGCGGACCATGGCGGCCAGGGTCTTGCGGCCTTCCGGATTGTCATAGGCCGGCGACTTGGCGGCGACGATGGAAGTTTCCACGTCATGATCCAGGTAGTTCAGGGTGGTGACGATGGACCAGCGGTCCATCTGCGCCTGATTGATCTGCTGGGTGCCGTGGTACATGCCGGTGGTGTCGCCCAGGCCGATGGTGTTGGTGGTGGCGAACAGGCGGAAATAGGGGTTGGAGCGGATCACCCGGTTCTGATCGAGCAGGGTCAGCTTGCCGCCCGCCTCCAGCACCCGCTGGATCACGAACATCACGTCAGGCCGCCCGGCGTCGTACTCGTCGAACACCAGGGCGATCGGGCGCTGCAGCGCCCAGGGCAGCATGCCCTCGCGGAACTCGGTCACCTGCTTGCCGCCGCGCACGACGATGGCGTCCTTGCCGACCAGGTCGATCCGGCTGACGTGGCTGTCCAGGTTGACCCGCACCATCGGCCAGTTCAGCCGCGCGGCCACCTGCTCGATGTGGGTCGACTTGCCGGTGCCGTGATAGCCCTGGACCATAACCCGGCGGTCGCGCGCGAAGCCGGCGCAGATGGCCAGGGTGGTCTGAGGGTCGAACACATAGGCCTCGTCCACGTCCGGCACATGCTGGTCGCGGGTGGCGAAGGCGGGGACCTCGAGGTCGCTGTCGATCCCGAACAGCTCGCGCACCTTGATCATGCGGTCGGGCAGGAGGCCGAGCAGGGGGTCTGGAATTTCGATGGTTTCAGTCATGGCGGGTTTGGCTTATCTTTTTTGGGTCGGTTGTGAAACGTCCTTTCGCCATCTTAGGCGGGTGGGCGAGTGTTCCAGCCTGCCCCGCCGTATAGACTGGCGGGTAACGGGGTCGCTGAGGTGCGTATGACGCTTAGCCGCTTTCGAATCGCCGCCGTCGCGGCCGCCGTCCTGGCCGTGGTCGGCTTATCGGCCGCCAGCGCCCACCATGCGGTCGACGCCGAATTCGACCTGACCAAGACCAGGACGCTGAAAGGCGTGCTGACCCAGGTCGACTGGGTCAATCCGCACGCCTATTTCCATTTCCTGATCCGCGACCGCAACGGCAAGTACACCGAGTGGCTGTTCCAGTCGCCCAGCCCGGCCCTGCAGAAGCGCGCCGGCCTGCCTGGCAAGGACGAATACAGGGTCGGATCGACCTACAGCATCGTCACCAACCCGGCCCGCAGCGGGGCCAACGTCGGCACTTTCGGCGTGGTAACCTTCCCGGACGGTCGCAAGCTGAACATCGGCTGGGCCGACCCGACCTTTAGGCCGCAGTAGTTTAGACCGCTCGTCCCGGCGAATGCCGTGATCCAGATGCAAGGTCTCCGCCTTCAGCCGGTATTGCCCGAATTCGTGATTTAGCTCGCCGACCCAGCGTTTTTTGATCTGGGTCCCGGCATTCGCCGGGATGAGCGGAGGTGGGGGCTTACGCCATTCCCGCCTTCTGCAGGGTCTTGTAGGCCCGGATCACCTTCTGCAGCTTGGCCTCCGCCGAGCGGTCGCCGCCGTTGGCGTCCGGGTGGCAGCGCTTGACCAGTTCAGTGTAGCGGGCGCGGATCGCGGCGGCCTCGGCGGCAGTGTCGAGGTCGAGGTCGGCCAGGGCGTTGCGCTCCAGCCGTCCTAAACGACGGGCCCGCTCGGCGGCCAGGTCCGCCGGGGTGGCGGCGGGGCGGGCGCGGGTGAACATGCCGAACGCGTCGGCCAGGCCGCGGGCGCGGCCTGCAGCGGCCTCGCGCGAATTGCGGCTGGCGCGGAAATCCCAGGTCGGACGCTCGCCGGTCAGGCGCGCTTCCTGGGCCGCGCGGATCTGGCCTTCGTTCATGCCGGCGAAGAAGTCCCAGCTCTTGTTGTATTCCGCTGCGTGGCGGGCGCAGAACCAGTAGTGCTCGTTCAGCATATCGCGCGACTTGGGCGCCCGGGCCGTGGCGGGCGTGCGGCAACCGGCGTGGTCGCAGGCGCGCTCGCCCGGCTTGAGGGAAAAGACGTCGTTGCTCTCGTCCTCATCGTCCTTGGGGGGACGGACACGGATGTCGACGAACTTCGGCCGATATTGGAACGCGCGGCTCATTGGGTGAGTGTAGGGTCCTCGTTTATTCTTTTAAAGATTTGACAGTTGCGGAGTTCATCATGGGACCCATTGCCAAGGCCATAAGCGACAAGCTGTCGCGGGCGTTCCAGCCCTCACGGCTGGAATTGGTGGACGACAGCGACCGCCACGCCGGCCATGCGGGCCATCGGGGGGATGGCGGAGAAAGCCATTTCAACCTGACCATCGAATCCGCCGCATTCCAGGGATTGTCGCGCGTTGCGCGCCAGCGGGCGGTGTATGCCGCATTAAAGGACGAACTGGCGGGCCCGCTGCATGCGCTTTCGGTCAAGGCGCTCGCCCCGGGCGAAACCGCCTAGCTACTTCGGCGCCACCGCCTGCAGGGCGCGGGCCAGATCGGCCTCGCGGAAAGGCTTCTGCAGCACGGTCGCGCCGCGATGGCCGTCGATGATGCCGGCCTCGCCGTAGCCGCTGGCGAAGATGAACGGCACGCCGCGCTCGCGCAGCACGTCGGCGATGGGGAAGATCGGCTTTCCGGCCAGGTTGACGTCGAGCAGGGCGATATCGATGCCGTCGCCAATGGCCAGGGCCATGGCCTCGTCCAGGTTTGCCGCCGGGCCGACCACCACCGCGCCCATGTCGGCCAGCATGTCCTCGATCAGCATCGAGACCAGGGCCTCGTCCTCGGCCACCAGCACGCGCAGGCCGGGTCGAATCGAACCGTCGGACATCGGAAAGCAACCTCCCCGCGGCGCGTTGCGCACCGCCACTCTTCGCCAGATAGCGGTAGCGCTACCCGACTCAAGGAAAATCTCGCGAAACGGGTTTAACCGGGGTTCTCGTCGAGCAGGCGGGCGCTGACCCGCAGGGCCGTGATCTGGTTGCGGGCCCGGCGCAGCACCTGGAAACGGTGGTGGTGGAAGATGAAGGTCTGGCCGGGGTCGGGGATGGTCTGGGCCTCGTGGATCACCAGGCCGGCGATGGTCACGGCCTCGTCCTCGGGCAGGTCCCAGTCCATGAACCGGTTGAGGTCGCGCACCGCCACGTCGCCGTCGACGTGCACCGAACCGTCGGGTTGGCGACGCACGCCGGAGACGCCGGTGTCGTGCTCGTCCTCGATCTCGCCGACGATCTCCTCAAGGATGTCCTCCAGAGTCACCAGCCCCTGCAGCCCGCCGTATTCGTCGACCACCAGAGCGAAGTGGCTTCGGCGCTTGAGGAAGGCGTTCAGCTGGTCCTTGAGGTTGGTGGTGTCGGGGATGAACCAGGGTTCGCGGGCGACGGCGACCACGTCCAGCGCGTCGAGGTCGACGCCCGGGCGGGTCAGGTGGCTCATCAGGTCCTTGGCGTGCAGCACGCCGATGATGTTCTCCGGCTCGTCGCGGTAGAGCGGCAGGCGGCTGTGCCCGCTGGCCAGCACCTGGTCGAGCAGCACGCGCGAGGGCTGGTCGGCGTCGAGCAGCACGATCGACTTGCGGTGGACCATGACCTGGGACACGTCACGGTCGGACAGGTCCAGCACCCCGCCCAGCATCCAGCGGTCGCGGCTCTCCACCAGGCCCTCGGAGTGGTGGTACTCGACCGCCCCGCGGATCTCCTCGTGCGCCGCCAGGACGTCGGTCTCCATGTCCATTCTTATGCCGAAAATGGCGAGGGTCTTGCGCACGATCCACTGCGCCCCGCGCGCCAGGGGTCCGAAGATGCGCACCACCCAGAGCGTCGGCAGCGACAGGCTGCGGGCGATGTCCTCGGGCCGGGCGATGGCCAGGGTCTTGGGCAGGATCTCGCCGAACACCACGATCAGCACGGTCATCACCACCGTGGCGACCACCGCGCCCATGGGTCCCGGGAAGGTGACGGCCAACACGCTGGTGGTCAGGGCCGAGGCGCCGATGTTGACCACGTTGTTCGACAGCAGGATGGCGCCGATCATGTTCTCCTGATCGTTCATCATCCGATTGATCCGCCGGGCGGCCTTGTCGCCGTCGCGCTCCAGCTGGTGCATGCGGCCGCGGCTGGCGGCGGTCATCGAGGTCTCGGCGGCCGAGATCAGCGCCCCGACGCCGAGCAGCAGCAGCAGCGAGGGGCCGAGCGCCCCCATGATGGCCCAGATGTTCAAGCTTGCGCTCCCTGCGCGATGAGGAACGCCCTTAAGGACGCGACGTCGACGTCGCGGGCCACGAAGGCGTCGCCGATGGAACGGCTGAGGATGAAGGTCAGCTTGCCGCCGTCGGCCTTCTTGTCCTGTGCCATGTGGTCGATCAGGGCGTCGGCGCTCATGCCTTGGCGCGGCAGGTCGGACAAGGTGGTGGGCAGGTGCGCGGCTTTCAGCACGGCGGCGGCGCGCGAGGCGTCCTCCTGCGGGCAGAGGCCGAGCTGGGCCGAGAAGGCAAGGGCCAGGACGCAGCCGGCGGCCACCGCCTCGCCATGTTTGAATTCGTCGCCAAAGCCGGTCTCGGCCTCAAGTGCGTGGCCGAAGGTGTGGCCCAGGTTCAGCAACGCGCGGCGCCCGGTCTCGTGCTCGTCCTCGGCGACGATTTCCGCCTTCATCCGCACCGAATGGGCCACGGCATAGGCCAGGGCCGCGTTCTCGCGCTCCAGAACCTTAGCGCCGTTGACCTCCAGCCATTCGAAGAAGCCCGCGTCGCCGAGCAGGCCGTACTTGACCACCTCGGCGTAGCCGCAGGCCATCTCGCGGTCGGGCAGGGTGGCCAGGACGTCGAGGTCGGCCAGCACCAGGCGCGGCTGGTGAAAGGCGCCGATCAGGTTCTTGCCCTGAGGGGTGTCGATGGCGGTCTTGCCGCCGACCGAACTGTCCACCTGTGCCAGCAGGGTGGTGGGAACCTGGATGAAGCCGATGCCGCGCTTGTAGATGGCCGCCGCGAACCCGGCCAGGTCGCCGACCACCCCGCCGCCGAAGGCGACGATCAGGTCGCCGCGATCCAGCTTCAGCGCCAGCAGCCGGGCCGAGAGGTCGGCCAGGCCCTCGAAGCTCTTGGTCGCCTCGCCCGCCGGCATGACGATCGTGTCGACAGCGATCCCGGCCTTTTCCAGCGCCCAGGCCAGGCGTTCGCCATGGTAGTCGCCGACGTTGGCGTCGGTGACCACGGCCACCCTCTGTTTGCGCAGCAGCGGCGAGACCAGGGCGCCGGCGCCATCGATCAGGCCCGGGCCGATCAGCACATCGTAGGCGCGCTGACCCAGGCCGACGGAAACCACAGTCCGGCTCATGCCGCGTCTTTCTCCAGATGGGCGCGCAGGGCGTCGATAACCGCGTCCACGGCGGTCTTGTGCGAGGTGTCGCCGGTCTCCACCGTCACGTCCGCCTGGGCGTAGATCGGGTAGCGCTGATGGGCCAGGTCGGTCAGCATCCGGGCCGGGTCGCGGCCGGCCAGCAGGGGTCGGACCTCCTTGCGCCCGACGCGGCGGACCAGCACATCGACGTCGACCTTGAGCCAGACCGATACGGCCTTCTGCTGGATCAGGGCGCGGGTCTCGTCGTTCATGAAGGCGCCCCCGCCGGTGGCCAGCACATGCGGCGGCTCGTCGAGCAGGCGGGCGATCACCTTGCGCTCGCCGTCGCGGAAGGCGCTCTCGCCCAGGGTGGCGAAAATCTCGGCGATGGACTGGCCGGCGGCGGCCTCGACCTCGGCGTCGGCGTCGCAGAACGGCATGTCCAGGGCGGTGGCCAAACGCCGGCCGATGCTGCTCTTGCCCGACCCCATCAGCCCGACCAGGGCGATGGTCCGGCGGTTCAAGGCGGGCGCGGCGATCATTGCCCCCTTCATTTACATGGGCGGCGCCGACGCGCCAATGGCTGTGGCTTTTCCGATAACGTGGTCTGACGTAGAGTTTGGCGCGTTGTGCACGGGAAGGAGCCCCGTTTGAAATCCCATCTGCTCGCCGCCGTGCTGGTGTTTCTGCCCCCCGCCGTCTCGGCCCAGGAGGTAGCGCCCCTTCCGCTGCCGCCTATCGGCACACCGGAAGCCCTGCCCGTGCCGCCGGCTATCAATCCGGGCGGGGTGCAGGTGCAGCGCCTGCAGACCCTCGACCTGTTCTCCGGCGGCCTGCGCGACACCGGCCTGCCGCGCGACCTGTGGACCGGCTCCAGCGCCGCCATCGCCCGCGACCTGATCCCGACCCTGGGGACCAAGCCCCTGTCGCCAGCCGCCAAGGCATTGGCGCGCCGCCTGCTGGCCACCGCCGCCAGCGCCCCTGACGGCGCCGGGGCCGACCAGACGCTGGCCGGCGCCCGCGCCCAGGCCCTGCTGGCCCTGGGCGACGCCCGCGCCGCCGACGCGACCCTGGAGCGTTTGAGCAACCTCTCCGCCAACGCCGCCTTGAGCCAGGCGGCGGCCGAGACCGCCCTCACCCTTGGCCGCGAGGACCAGGCCTGCCGTATCGCCGAGGGCCTGACCGTCGACCGGGGTGGGGTCTATTGGCTCAAACTGCGCGCCTACTGCCAGGCCATCGGCGGCCAAACCGACGCCGCCGCCCTGACGTTGAGCCTAGCTTCCGCAGGCGGCAAGGAGCCGGTTTACACGCGGCTGATGACCGTGCTGTTGACCGGCGCCGGCGATCCGGGCGTCGCCTCGCTACGGTCGGGCGTCGAATACGCCATCTCCAAGCGCCTGAACCTCGACCTGGCCCCGGCCCGCGCCGCCGCCACCCCGGCCATCGCCGCCGAACTGACCCTGACCACGCCCATGGCGCCGGACGCCGACATCACCGTCAGCCTGACCCGCCTACGCGCGGCCAAGACCATCGACGCCTTCACCACCGCCGCCCGCACCGCCGCGCCGGTCATCGCCGCCCAGGCCGGCGCCGGGGCGCCCCTGCCCGACGGGGTGCTGCTGGCGCGCGCCAGCCTGGCCGCTGGCGACTTAGGTACCGCGACCACCGTACGCAACGCGATCCCTGAGGCGCCGCCGGTCGACCTCGGCCTGCTCGACGCCGCCTTGGCCGCCGCCGCCGGACGGGTCGACCCG
>CANJOB010000070.1 GCA_947475655.1 Caulobacterales bacterium
CGACCACCACGGCGTCGGCGACGCTGCCCAGCGGTGTTTCGTTCAACACCCGGTCGACGGCGGCGAAGGGGTCGTCCAGCGGATCCATGTGCACCCGACCCAGCAGGTTGACGACCAGGATCTGTTTGCCGCTGGAAGTCTCGAACAGGTTGGCCCCGCGCCCCGGCGCGTCGGACAGGATCGGGTAGTTCAGCGGCCGGATCAGGCGCGGCTCGCGGACGATGTAGGTCAGGGCCTCCTTCTGGTCCCAGCTGTGGTTGCCGAGCGTCAGGCAATCGGCGCCGGCGTCGAACAGCTCGCGGGCGGTGTTCTCGGTGATGCCGAACCCGGCCGCCGCGTTCTCGGCGTTGACGATGACGAACTCGAGACCAAGGCGCCGGCGCAGCTCGGGCAGATGGTCGGCCAGGCCGTCGCGGCCGGAGCGCCCGACCACGTCTCCAAAGAAAGCGAACTTCATGGGAAGGCCCTATAGCCCTTTTCGGTCAGGACCGCGTCGAGCTTCTGGTCGTGGACCTCGGCCGGCAGGGACGCCACTTCGTGGTCGGCGTAGGCCAAGCCCAGCGCGAACACCCCGCCGCCGATCCTCAGCGCCTCCAGGGTGCGGTCGAAGTGGCCGGCGCCGTAGCCCAGACGGTGGCCGGCGGCGTCGAAGGCGGCCATGGGGACGATGATCAGGTCGGGCATGACGCGCACCGCGTCCTGGTGTGGCTCCTCGATGCCGTAGGCGCCGCGGACCAGCGGATGGTCTGGCGCCCAGGCGTGGAAGCCCAGCACCTCGCCCGGCCTGGCGCTGGGCAGGCAGAGCGCCGCGCCCTTGGCCGCCAGGGCCGCCATCAGCGGGCCGGGGTCGATCTCGCCGCGGACCGGGCGGTAGCCGGCGACGGTTTTGAATATTTGCAGGGAGACGGGAGCCTTGGCGGCGGCGGCGCGGCCGGCGGCGAGCGGATCGCGATGCAGGCGGTCGGCCAGCATGGCCGCCCGCAGGAACCGCTTCGCCTCGCCGGGTTCCTGCATTGGGCCTTCCCCAAAATTAGGCTGAGGGAGTCAGGGTGGCGGCGCCGCGAGAGCCGTGAAGGACGGTTCAATCCCCTCGGACCTGTCGTAACAGGTGGGCACCATGTGTCCTAGGCCACGGCCAGGGACAGGGACAGCTCCCGTAGAGTGAATTAAGGTCACAGAGATATGGTAGCCTTCGACGTGAGCCGCAGCAGACCCGCCACCTAGCAATGTAGGGGGTGACCCCGCCGCCTACAACCGCTCATCCCCGCGCAGGCGGGGAGCCAGAGTGAAGGGTGCGGAGGCAAACTGTCCCGCTGCGGGCCATTGGCTGGGCCCCCGCCTTCGCGGGGGTGAGCGGAAGAGAAAGCTGCTCTGACTATCTGGGGGGCAAACCAATACAGGCTCCGGCCTGCCACATCCCGCCACCGTCGAGACACCTGTCCTGCTGCATAAAGGGTGTCGACTGACAGGCGTACACAGCGACGACTAGGCCCAGAATCAATAGGAGCCCCCACCACCATTTTTTCACGGGCGGGCGCGGTCCGGCATTTAAGCCCCCGCCAGGGCCTCGACCTTGGCCGTCGCCGCTTCCAGCGCCTGCACGGCGCGCTGCTCCAGAGCGGACTGGCCGTCCTGCAGCCGCGTCACCTCGGCCTGGGCGTTGGCGAAGCGCAGTTTGAGGTCGCTCAGTTCGTCCGCCAGCAGCAGGGCGCCCATCAGGAACAGGCGGGTCTCGCCCAGCTGGCCGACTTCGGCGCTGACCTGGCGCACCTGGCGGTCGAACAGCACGGCGATCTCGCGCAGGTGGGCCTCGTGCCCGTCCTCGCAACCCACCGTGTAGGGCCGGCCGTTTATCTCGATTGCAAGCTGGGCCATGGGGTTTCCTTAAGTCTCCGGACCGAGGGCGGCGCGGATCTCCTCGATCGCGCGGCCCAGGGCGGCCGAGGCGTCGGAGCCGGCGGCCATCAGTTCGCGCTCGCGGGCGCGGGCGGCGTCCAGTTCCGTTGCCAGCATGGCCCGGTCCTGGTCGAAGGCCCCGCCGGCGGCGGCCCCGGCCTCGCTCAAACGGCTGCCCAGGCGCTGTTCGAGCAGGGCCACGGCCCGCTCCAGCCGCCTGGCGGCCTGTTCCACGGCATCGCTCCCGCTCGCGTTCTGCATGCTCGCTCCAAGCCCTCCGTCGGCCCGCCCCTATCTATAGACCGCACCGGCTGCGGGCCGGAAGGGGTTGACTTCCCCCTCCGCGCCCGCACAACGCGCGCACATCCGTTTTAACGCTCAAGGGAAAGAAAGCTCATGGCCGTCCGCGTCGCCATCAACGGTTTTGGCCGTATCGGCCGTCTGGTCCTGCGCTCGATCGTCGAGCACGGCCGCACCGACATCGAGGTGGTGGCGATCAACGACCTGGGCCCGGTGGAGACCAACGCCCACCTGTTGCGCTACGACAGCGTGCACGGGCGCTTCCCCAATGAGGTGAAGGTCGCCGGCGACACCATCGACGTGGGCTTCGGCCCCATCAAGGTCACCGCCGTCCGCGACCCGGCCCAGCTGCCGCACAAGGAGCTCGGCGTCGACATCGCCCTGGAGTGCACGGGCCTGTTCACCTCCAAGGAGAAGGCCAGCGCCCACCTGACCGCCGGCGCCAAGCGCGTGCTGGTCAGCGCCCCCTGCGACGAGGCCGACCAGACCATCGTCTACGGCGTCAACCACGACAGCATCACCGCCGCCGACCTGATCGTCTCCAACGCCTCCTGCACCACCAACTGCCTGGCGCCCCTGGCCTATGTCATCGACCAGCTGTGCGGGATCGAGCGCGGCTACATGACGACGATCCACAGCTACACCGGCGACCAGCCGACCCTCGACACCATGCACAAGGACCTCTACCGCGGCCGCGCGGCGGCCCTGAGCATGATCCCGACCTCCACCGGCGCGGCCAAGGCCGTGGGCCTGGTGCTGCCGCAGCTCAAGGGCAAGCTGGACGGATCGTCGATCCGGGTGCCGACGCCGAACGTCTCGGTGGTCGACCTCAAGTTCGTGCCCGGCCGCGACATCACCAAGGAAGAGATCAACGACGCCCTCACCAAGGCCGCCAACGGCAAGCTGAAGGGCATCCTGGCCGTCTCCAACGATCCGCTGGTGTCCTGCGACATGAACCACCAGCCGGCCAGCTCGACCGTCGCCCTGCCGCAGACCCAGGTGATCGAGGGCAAACTGGGCCGCGTGCTGAGCTGGTATGACAACGAGTGGGGCTTCGCCACGCGCATGAGCGACACCGCCCTGGCCATGGCCAAGTTCCTCTAAGAGCACGCAGCATTAAGTGGGAACCGGTTAATGCGCTCAGCGTGCTCGTCTCAAAGGATACAGCCTCCTGGTCCGATTCAGGCGTCACCTGAATCGGGGAGGCTGTAATGGCGTTCCGGGACCTCGAGCACGCCGAGCTGAAGGGCCAGCGCGCCCTGGTCCGGGTCGATTTCAACGTGCCGATGGAAGACGGGCGGATCACCGACGACACCCGCCTGCGCTCGGCCCTGCCGACGATCCGCTTCCTGTCGACCCACGGGGCCAAGGTGGTGCTGATCGCCCACTTCGACCGGCCCAAGGGCAAGCGGGTGGCGGAAATGAGCCTGGGGCCCGTGGTCGACGACCTGTCGGCCCTGCTGGAGCAGCCGGTCGCCTTCGCCGACGACTGTATCGGCCCGGCCGCCGCCAAGGCGGTCACGTCCTTGGAGGAGGGCGGCGTCGCCCTGCTGGAGAACCTGCGCTTCCACGCAGGCGAGGAGAAGAACGACCCGGCCTTCGTCGCCGAACTGGCGAAACTGGGCGACATCTACGTCAACGACGCCTTCAGCGCCGCCCACCGCGCCCACGCCTCGACCGAGGGCCTGGCCCATGTCCTGCCGTCCTACCCGGGCCTTTCGATGCAACTGGAGCTGGAAGCGCTCGACAGCGCGCTCGGCAACCCCAAACGCCCGGTGCTGGGCGTGGTCGGCGGTTCCAAGGTCTCGAGCAAGCTCGACCTCTTGAAGAACCTGGTGACCAAGCTGGACAAGCTGGCCATCGGCGGCGGCATGGCCAACACCTTCCTCTACGCCCAGGGCCACGATGTCGGCGCCTCCTACTGCGAGAAGGACCTGGCCGACACGGCGCGCGAGATCATCGGCCTGGCCGGGCGCAACAACTGCAAGCTGTTCCTGCCCATGGACATCGTCGTGGCAGACCGCATGGGCCCCGGCGCCGCCTCCCGCGTGCGCGGCCTGGGCGAAGTCGACGATGACGAGCGCATCCTCGACGCCGGCCCCGAGACCGTGGCCCGGCTCAAGCGGGCGATGGACAACTCCGCCACCCTGGTCTGGAACGGGCCGCTGGGCGTGTTCGAGGTCCCGCCCTTCGATGCCGGCACGGTGCAGGCGGCCCGCCACGCCGCCGAGCTGGTGACCGCCGGTAAGCTGGTCGCCGTGGCCGGGGGCGGCGACACGGTGGCGGCCCTGAACCACGCCGGGGTGGTCGAGAGGTTCAGCTTCGTCTCCACCGCCGGGGGCGCCTTCCTCGAATGGATGGAAGGCAAGACCCTGCCCGGCGTCGCGGCGCTGGAGGTCTGATCATGGCGGTGGATGGCGCGCTCTACGACGCCATCCGGGTCATACTGCTGCTCGGCCTGGCCCTGCTGGCGTTTCGCGAGCTGCGCAACATCCGGGCGCGGATGAAGGACGACAAGGACCGCAAGCGTCGTGATGAGGACCGGCCATGACTGACAGCGGCGAACCCTGGTGGATGACCGCCCTGCGGGTGCTGTTCGTGTTCGGCATGCTGTCGGGCGCCTGGACCGGCTACAAGGCCCAGAAGGCGGCCAAGGCTAAGAAGAAGGCCGACGAGGCCGTGGCGGCTGCGGCGTCCACGCCGGCGCCCCCATCTCAGAGGCCGCTCGACGGCCTCTGATTCCTGGGATTCAGAGCGCGGCGGGCGTCAAAGGCCGCAGGCTTTTGACTGCCGCGCTCTGGTGAATCAGAGAGCCGGTTGCTAGAAGGCCCCTGTAACAGTTCATCTTTTCCGGGGCGGAAACACTCATGGCGCGCATCACCCTGCGGCAACTGCTGGATCACGCGGCCGAGAACGACTACGGCCTGCCCGCCTATAATATCAACAACATGGAGCAGGGGCTGGCCATCATGGAGGCCGCCGACGAGCTCGACGCCCCGGTGATCATCCAGGCCAGCCGGGGCGCCCGCGCCTACGCCAACGACATCATGCTGACCCGGCTGATCGACGCTCTGGTCGAGATCTACCCGCACATCCCGGTCTGCATGCACCAGGACCACGGCAACAGCCCCTCCACCTGCGCCACCGCCATCCAGTACGGCTTCACCAGCGTCATGATGGACGGATCGCTGGCCGCCGACGGCAAGACCCCGGCCGATTTCGAATACAACGTCGATGTTACCCGCCAGGTGGTCGACATGGCCCACGCCTGCGGTGTTTCCGTCGAAGGGGAACTGGGCGTGCTCGGCAGCCTGGAAACCGGCATGGGCGAGAAGGAAGACGGCCACGGCTTCGAGGGCAAGCTCGACCACAGCCAGCTGCTGACCGACCCGGACCAGGCGGTGGAGTTCGTGCAGCAGACCGGCGTCGACGCCCTGGCGATCGCCATGGGCACCAGCCACGGCGCCTACAAGTTCAGCCGCAAGCCGGACGGCGATGTCCTGGCCATGAACGTGATCGAGGAAATCCACCGCCGCCTGCCCGACACCCACCTGGTGATGCACGGATCGTCCAGCGTGCCGCAGGACCTGCAGGACATCATCAACGAGTTCGGCGGGAAGATGCCCCAGACCTGGGGTGTGCCGGTCGAGGAGATCCAGCGCGGCATCAAGCACGGGGTGCGCAAGGTCAATATCGACACCGACAACCGGATGGCCATCACCGGCGCGATCCGCAAGGTGTTCGCAGAGAAGCCGGGCGAATTCGACCCGCGCGCATATCTCAAGCCCGCCAAGGAAGCGATGCGCAAGATCTGCAAGGAGCGCTTCGTGCAGTTCGGCGCCGCGGGTCAGGCCGCCTCGATCCGGCCGATCCACACCAGCCTGATGGCGAAGAAATACGCCGCCGGCGCCCTGGCCCCGAAGTTCAAGGTCGCGGCGGAGTAGCGCTCCACACCTATGTAGTCCGCCCGACGGAACAGACCCGCCTCGCCTGGGTTGTTAACCATAGCGTGCGCCACCGGGCGGCGCCCTATGGGGTTGCAATGCAGACGAGCGATCGCGACTGGCCGTGGATCAAGGCGGCCCTGGAAGGCCTGGGCTATTTCGACGTCCGCCACCACAGCCGGGGCGGCCGGCTCGAGGAAGTTTCCCTCCGCACCACCATCGACGGCGCGATCCGGCGCCTGGGCGGAGCGGGCCGCACCAAGGAACAGGCCGTGGCGACGATCAGCGGCCAGCTGCCCTTCCCCGTCCGCCGGGGCCGCGCCTAGTGCTCCAGCCTGATCCGGTCCCGCGCGGTTGGGCCGAGCGGCGAGTGGGCCTTGAACCAGGCCTCCAGCGCCTCGCTGTCGCCGCCCACCGGTACGGGGTTGGTCCCGGCCTTGAAGCCTGAGAACCCCTCCCCGCCCTCGGCCAGGAAGTTGTTGGTGACGATGCGGTAGCTGGCCGCCGGATCGAGGGCGCGCCCGTTCAGCCGCACCGATTCCCGCACCAGGCCCGAGCCCATCCTCCAGGCGTAAGTGAGTTCGCCGGACACCTGCAGCACGTTGGGCTCGCTCAACATGAACTGCTCGGCCAGCAGCGCCTCCAGCTGGGCCCCGGTCAGGGTCATGACCACCAGGGTGTTGCCGAACGGCTGGACGGTGAAGAGGTCGTTGTAGGTCACCGACCCGTCGGCGCCCGGCGCGATCTGGCCGCGCAGGCCGCCGCTGTTCATCAGCGCCAGGTCGATGGCCTGTCCCGTCGCCTGGGCGGCGGCGGCGCGCATGGCGTAGGCGACGATATCGCCCAGCACGCTCTCGCGGGCTTGGTTGCCCTGGGCGGTCAGCACGGCGCTGGCCGTGCCCACCACCCGTGTCATCAGCGGCGCCGCCAGGGCGCGATAACGACCGACCAGGGCGGCTTGGGCGGCATCCTCCAGCAGGGCGGCGGCGTCCACCGTGATGTTCTCGGCCCTGGCGGTGGCGACGTCGCCGGTGCGCCGATCCAGGGTCAGGCGAATGTCGGTGAGCATGCGGCCGAGCGACCAGGCGCTGGTCACCAGCCGGCCGTCGATGGTGCAGACATAGGCCTGGTTAGTATGGCCGCTGACGATCAGGTCCACCGCCTTGTCCAGCTTGGGAATGATCTGGGCGATCCGGCCCGAAACCGGGCAGCCGTTGAGCCCCGGCGACGGGTCGCCCCCCTCGTGCAACAGCACCACGATCGCCTCGATCCCCTGGGCGCGCAACTGCGGGACCAGCGCGTTTATGGTCTGGGCCTCGTCGGCGAAGGTCAGGCCGGCCGTGCCGGACGGGGCGACGAAGGCCGGGGTCTCGACGGTGGTCATGCCGATGAAGCCGACCCTCACGCCGTTGAACGCGCGCACCGTGTAGGGCGGGAACACCGTCTCGCCGGTGGCGCCATCCACCACCCCCGCCGACAGATACCGATAGCCGGCGCCCTTGAAGGCTTGAGGGCCCTTGCAGCCGTCGACCGGATGGCAGCCGCCGGCCTGCATCCGCCGCAGTTCCGCCGGTCCCTCGTCGAACTCGTGGTTGCCGACCGCGCTGAGCGCCAGCCCCATCGCCGACAGAGACTCCACCGTCGGCTCGTCATGGAACAGGCTCGACAGCAGGGGCGAGGCGCCGACCAGGTCGCCCGCCGCCACCATGATGCTGTTCTGAGGCGCGCGGCGCTGTTTGATCAGGCTGGCCAAGTGGGCGGCCCCACCGGTGCGCGGCTGGCCCGGCGCGGCGCCCGGCGTCTCCAGGTTGCCGTGGAAATCGTTCAGCGCCAGGATCTGCAGGTCCACCGTCGCCGGTCGCGGCGCGAGGCCGGCGCAGGCGCTCAGCAGGGTCAGGATCAGGGCTATCGGGGCGAGGCGGGAGATCATCGCCTCATTCTTCACCGGCTTGGTGACAGCCGCTAGCCCTAGGTGACGGCCTTCAGCCGCGCTTCGATCAGCGGGTGCAGTTCCAGGTTCGCGGCCAGGATATTGCCTGTGGTCAGCACGTCGCCGCCGTCGATCTCGCTCACCTTGCCGCCGGCCTCCGTCACCAGCAGCATGCCGGCGGCGATGTCCCAGGCCGACAGGTCGCGCTCCCAGAAGCCGTCGAAGCGGCCGGCCGCCACATAGGCCAGGTCCAGGGCGGCCGATCCGAAGCGGCGCACCCCGGCGACGCGCTGGCTGATCTGGTGCAGTTCTTTCAGGAATTTGGCGTGCTGGCCGTGGCCCAGGAACGGAATGCCGGTCGCCAGCACCGCCTCCTCCAGCCGTGTGCGGGCGGCGACGCGCAGGCGCTTTTCGTTGTTGAGGTAGGCGCCCTTGCCCTTCTCCGCCCAGTACAGATCCTGGGTGGCGGGGTTGTAGACCAGGGCGGCGACCACGGCGCCCTCGCGCTCCAGGGCGATGCTGATGGCGAAGTGCGGGATGGCGTGCAGGAAGTTGGTGGTGCCGTCGAGCGGGTCGACGATCCAGCGGTGGCTCTTGTCCGTACCCTCGATCAGGCCGCGCTCTTCGCCGAGGAAGCTGTAGCCGCGACGGGCCTTGTCCAGGGCCTCGAACAGGAACTGCTCGGCCTTGATGTCGGCGGCGCTGACGAAATCGGCCAGGCCCTTCTTGGAGACCTGCAGCTCGCCCAGCTCGCCGAAGTCGCGGGTCAGCCCCTTGCCGGCCTTGCGGGCCGCTTCGATCATCACGTTCACAAGGGCGCTGGGAGTGGCCAAACGAAGTGTCCTTAAGAGTGGGGGCGAACCTCTATCTCAAGGCGACGCCCGCCGCCATGGCGGCGTTGAAGTCGGCCACCGCCTGGGCCGGGCCCGCGGGATAGGCCCAGACCCCCGCGCTGACCGCCAGGAAATCGGCCCCGGCCTGGGCCAGCTGGCTGGCCGTCTCCACCGTGATGCCGCCGATGGCGACGCAGGGAGTCTGCATGGTTTCCTGCCAGATACTCAGCACCTCGGGGTCAGCCATGCTCGGCGGCTCTTTTGTCTGGGTCGGGAAGAAAGCCCCGAAGGCCACATAGTCGGCCCCGGCGTCGGCCGCCTCCATTGCCAGATGGCGGCTGTCGTGGCAGGTGACACCGACCATGCCCTTGCCCATCAGCCGCCGCGCCTCGGCATAGGGGGCGTCGCGCTGGCCGATGTGGACACCGTCGCAGCGAAGCTTGGCCGCCAGGACCGGGTCGTCATTGAGGATCAGCGCCACGCCATGCCGCCGGGTCACCGGCGCGATGGCCGCCACCACGGCGGCGAGCTCATCTTCAGACGCTTCCTTCAGCCTTAGCTGCAAAGCGGCGACGTCCCCGCCCTCGCAGGCGGCGGCCAGGGCCGCCTTGAAGGCGGACAAGTCGAGAGCGGGCGGGGTGATCAGGTAAAGGCGGCAGTCGCTCATGGCGTCCTCCTACCGCTAACCGGGGATTCATCCCACCCAGTTAGATGCAAATGAGTTGCAACGTCGTTCGCAACTGACTAGATGTTAGGGACCATCGGAGAGGCGCTGCGTGTACGTCTGCAACTGCAACGGCATTAGGGAACGTGAAGTCCGCGCGGCGATCGACGCCGGGGCGCGGAAACCCGCGCATATTTTCGCCCACGCCAAGTGTGAGGCCCAGTGCGCCCGCTGCGTCTGCGACATGCGCCGGATGATCCAGGACAACCGGCAAGCCATGGCCCTGGCCGCCGAGTAGGCGTCCGGGCGGGCCGTTCGGCTCTGCGAGTTATTCGCATTCTCAGTGTTTTTTAAGGCAACGCGACGCCGTCGTAAATATTTCGACGCAACCGCGAAACAGTTGCAGACATTTCCGTTGAACCGCCCAAGGAACGCCCTAGGCTGGATGGCTACGATTGAAATGGAGACTGGTCATGCAAGGCGACCGCGAAATTATTAAGCTGCTGAACGCGGTGCTGACCAACGAGTTGACCGCGGTCAACCAGTACTTCCTGCATGCGCGTATCTACCAGAACATGGGCCTGGCCAAGCTGGGGTCGGTGACCTACGCCGAATCGATCGGCGAGATGAAGCACGGCGATAAGCTGATCATACGCGGTCTGTTCCTCGACGGCCTGCCCAACCTGCAGGACCTGCACAAGCTGAAGATTGGTGAGACCGTTCTGGAGATGATGACCGCCGACCTCGCCGTCGAGGTCGGGGGCCGCGAAACCCTGATGGCCGGCATCCCGCAATGCGAGACCGCCCGCGACTACATCAGCCGCGAGCTGCTGGTCGAGATTCTCGACGACACCGAGGAGCACATCGACTTCCTCGAAACCCAGATCAGCCTGTTCAAGGCCCTGGGCGAGCTGAACTACCTGCAGACCGCCATGGGCGAGCTGGAAGGCGGCGGCGACCACTAAGCGTCGGGGCGCCAACCTATTTCGGAACCTCGAAGCGTCGCCTTGGTTTAGACTTCAAGTCGAACCGAGCGCGATAGCCGAAAGTGGTTGCCGGTTTCGGCGTTTTGTCGCGCTCAAGCCAATAACGCCGATTTTCATTCTGAAAATCGGAGGGAGCGCGCGCCCGATGAACGCCCATGTCATGAGCCCAAGGGCCCATCCCGTCGACGACCGGCGCGCCGGCGCGGGATCGCACGTGGCCATGGGCATCGCCCTGGCGGCGGGGGCGGTGCTGGCCGCCGGCCTGATCGCCCATCACAACGAGCGCGCCGAGGTGATCGACCAATACGATCCAGAGTACGCCGAACTGGTGGCTCCGGCGGCGTTCAGGCCCAAGCGGGCGGTGTTCGGCCTGGTCTGGCCGCCGCTGATGATGGCGCTGACCTTGTCAGGCCTTCGGGTCTGGAACGCGCCGCCCAGCGTAGCGCGCACCCGCGCCCTGACCCTCTGGAGCCTGGTGCAGGGCTTCAACACCGTCTGGATGGCCGCCGGTCCCAAGCGCGTCGGCGGCCAGGTGACGGCCTCGGTGGCCTCCTTGGCCACATCGCTGGCCTATGCCTTGAGCGCCCGCCGTGTCGATGCGCCGGCCTCCAACCTCGCCGGGCCGTACCTGGGCTGGATGGGCCTGGCCAATGTGCTGACCGAGCAGCTCTGGAAGCGGCCCCGAGTCTAATTTTTTGCGGGGATCGCGAGCGGAAAGTCGCTTCGCACTTTTCCTCGACCCCTTCTACGGCTTGGCGCCGCGCGGCAGGGCGTCCGCCTCCTCCGGCGACAGCCGGCGCACCGTCCGCACCAGGCAGCGGCGCGGACCAAGCGCCTCGGGCACGATCAGGGTCACATCGATCCCCGAACAGACGAAGTCCGTCCGCGAGCTGAAGGCGATGCCGCGCGAGAAAGTGATGTCCGGGCAGTCGGTAAGCAGACCGAGCTGGTAGAAGGCGCCTGCGCCGACGCGGATATTGACCGTGCGGTCGTCTTGCTGGGCGTAGCTGGAGACGTTGCGGCTGGAGAAGCACTGGCGCGGGTCACTAGCCTGGGCCGTGGCGGAGCCGGAGGGGGTCGCGGCGCAGCCGCTCAAGGAGGCCAGGGCCAGGGCGACGCAAACAGGTCTGATCATCGTTTGTCCCTCAAGGCGGGCCGCATCGGGTCGACCGCCGCCGTCAGATCGAGCGGCAGGGGCGACGCAGCTCCAACGATACGCGCCGCCACATGTTCCGCCAGCAGCGGGGCGGTGCAAAATCCGCGCGAGCCCAGGCCGCCCAGCACATGGATGCCCTCCATGCCCGGAACAGCCCCCGCCATCGGCATGCGGTCCGGCGTGGCGGCGCGGCGGCGCGCCCGGCCTCGCAGGGGCAGGCCTTCGGCGGCGGCGGCCAGGCCCGGCAGGCCCTGCGCCAGCAGGTCGAGGTTGCGGCGGTGGTCGGCCTCGCGCAGGTCCTCGCCCTCGTCGCCGCGATCGTGGGTGGCCCCAAACAGCATCCCTGTCCGGGTCGGGACGGCGTAGCCGCCGAACGCAGTAGGCGTGTCAGGGGCAAGCCCATCCGCCCAGCTCGCCTGGCCGCGCACGCTCCGCACCGGCGCTTGGCGCCACAGCCGCGCCAAGTCGGCCCCGGCGGCCAGCGCCACCGCCTCAAACGGGCCGAACGATTCGCCCCCGGCGGCGTGCAGCCGCCAGCCATCCGCCCCGCGCTCCAGCCGCTCGACCCGCGCGGCCGAAACCCCGCAGGTCCAGGCGGCCAACACCGGGGCCGGTTCCACCACCAGGGCGTCCGCGATGGCCATGCCGCCCTCGATGCGTGTCAGGCTGTCGAACAACGGACTGGCGGCGACCTTGTCGAACCGTGCGGCGTCCCGCTCCGTGGCCTCCATCTGCACAGCGCCGCGAGCAATCACCGCCCCGTCGACGGACTGCAACAGGGCGACGGCGCGTCGGTGGGTCTGGGCGTAGAGGCGGGCGCGCGCGCCCTCCCCGGCGTCGAAGGCCGGAGTGACCAGGGCGGCGGGATTTCCCGAGGCGCCCGCCCCGATGCCGTCCGCCTCGAACACCGCTGGCTCGGCGCCCATCGCCCGCAGCGCCCGCGCCAGGGCGGCGCCGGCGATCCCCGCGCCGATCACGGCGACGGACGGTATGGGCGGGTCGGCCGGCGCGGGGCCGGGGAAGACCGCCTCCAGCCGCTGCCGCTTGCGGCCAAAGCCGGGAAGGCGATCGACCGCGAACCCGGCGTCGGCCAGGCCGCGGCGCACCGAACCGGCGACGGTGAAAGTGGCCGCCCGCGCGCCGGGCGCGCTGTGGTTCGCAACCGCCTGCATCAGTTCCGGCGTCCACATGGCCGGGTTGAGCGCGGGCGAGAAGCCGTCCAGCAGCCAGGAGTCGGCACGGCCGTCCCAAGCGGCGAGGGCCGCGGCGGCGTCCATTACCGCCAGATCAAGTACAGCGCCGAAGTCGGGCAGGTCGAGGCGGTGAAAGCCCGGCGTCGCGGGCGGCCAGGCGGCCAGCAAGGCCTGCGCCGCCTGGGCGATTTCGGGCCAGCGGACCAGGGCGCGTTCCGCGTCGGCGGCGCCGATCGGGTGAGCCTCGACCGAGAAGATGTGCAGATAGGCGTCCGGCGGCCGGTGCGCACGCCAGCGCATCAGCAGGGCGGCGATGTTCAGCCCCGTGCCGAAGCCCAGTTCGCCGACGGTGAAGCGGCGCCGTCCCGCCCAGGCGTCCGGCAGGCCGCAGCCGTCGAGAAAAACGGCTTGCGATTCGGCCAGGCCGTCGTCGCTGCAGAAATAGACGTCGCCATAGAGGGCCGAGCGCGGTGCGTGCGCGTCGCGCCAGTCGATAATCTCGGCGTTATCGGGGGTGGTCATGCGGCGCGCAGCCTACCCCAGAATCGAGGGCCCAAAATCAAAAGGGCCGGCTGTTTCCAGCCGGCCCCTCGATCGTTCGTTCGCTCGTCGCCTTATTTGGCGGCGGGAGCGGCCGGAGCGGCGGCGTCGGCCGGAGCGGCAGCGGCCGCATCGGCGGCGGCGGCGTTAGCGTCAGCAGCAGCGGCGCCGGCGGTCGCGGCGGCGTCGGTCGCCGTGGTGGCGGCGGCGGCGGCGGTGTCGGCGGAGGTGGTGGCTTCGGTGGCCGCGTCAGCAGCCTGTTCGGCCGGCTTGGAACAAGCCGCGGCCGAAAGCAGTCCGAGGGCCGCAGCGGCGACCAGAGTCTTGCGCAGAATGTCCATCTCGTCCTCTCCCAATGTCTGTGTCACGAGCTTGATGCGCGTGTGGAGGGAGGGTCGCCCTGTTTTGGACAGGGCGCAAGAAAATACTCACGGGTTCGTGTAATCCCCGTGAAGACAGGGCTTGGCTAGCCGTCGGCAGGCATGGAGCTTAGCGCCTCTTCCAGCTCCAGGAAGCTGGGCTGGGCGCTGCTGGGCACGTCGCCGCGGCCGATTTCGACGCTGATCTGGGCGGCGTTGCCGTGCAGGTGGGCCACCAGCACCGACTGGATGATCTTGTAGAAGGCGGCCTCCTCATCGACCACTTCCTTCATTCGGGTGGCGAACGGGCCGACCAGGCCATAGGCCAGGAACACGCCCAGGAAGGTGCCGACCAGGGCCGAGCCGATCATCTCGCCCAGCACGGCCGGCGGTTCGGTGATCGAACCCATGGTCTTGATGATGCCG
>CANJOB010000071.1 GCA_947475655.1 Caulobacterales bacterium
GATCGTCGATTTCCTGAAAGACCCGGGCAAGGTCCAGCGCCTGGGCGGCAAGATTCCCAAGGGCGCCCTGCTGATCGGCCCTCCGGGGACGGGCAAGACCCTGATCGCGCGGGCCGTGGCCGGCGAGGCGGGTGTGCCCTTCTTCACCATTTCCGGCTCGGACTTCGTCGAGATGTTCGTCGGCGTCGGCGCCAGCCGCGTGCGCGATATGTTCGAACAGGCCAAGAAGAACGCGCCCTGCATCATCTTCATCGACGAGATCGACGCCGTCGGGCGTCATCGCGGCGCCGGCCTGGGCGGCGGCAACGACGAGCGCGAACAGACCCTCAACCAGCTGCTGGTGGAGATGGACGGCTTCGAGAGCAACGAAGGCATCATCCTGATCGCCGCCACCAACCGGCCTGACGTGCTCGACCCCGCCCTGCTGCGGCCGGGCCGTTTCGACCGCCAGGTGGTGGTCCCCAACCCCGACGTCACCGGGCGCGAGAAGATCCTGCGCGTGCACATGCGCAACGTGCCGCTGAGCGCCGATGTGGACGTGCGCACGCTGGCGCGCGGCACGCCCGGCTTCTCCGGCGCGGACCTCGCCAACCTGGTCAACGAAGCGGCGCTGACCGCCGCGCGCCGCAGCCGTCGCATGGTGACCATGCACGACTTCGAACACGCCAAGGACAAGGTCATGATGGGCGCCGAGCGCCGCTCCATGGCCATGAGCGAGGAAGAGAAGACCCTGACCGCCTACCACGAGGGCGGCCACGCCATCGTCGCCCTGAACGTCCCCTCCACCGACCCGGTGCACAAGGCGACCATCGTGCCGCGGGGCCGGGCTTTGGGCATGGTGATGCAGCTGCCAGAAGGCGACCGCTATTCGCTGAAGTTCCAGCAGATGACCTCGCGCCTGGCCATCATGATGGCCGGCCGGGTGGCCGAAGAGCTGATCTTCGGCAAGGAGAACATCACCTCCGGCGCCAGCTCGGATATCAAGGCGGCCACCGACCTGGCCCGCAACATGGTCACCCGCTGGGGCTATTCGGAAGAGGTCGGCACGGTGGCCTATGGCGACAACCAGGACGAGGTGTTCCTCGGCCACTCGGTGGCGCGGACCCAGAACGTTTCGGAGGAGACCGCGCGCAAGATCGATGGCGAGGTTCGCCGGCTGGTCGACGGCGGCCTGGTCGACGCCCGCCGCATCCTGACCGAGAAGCTGGACGACCTGCACACCCTGGCCAAGGCGCTGCTCGAATTCGAGACCCTGTCCGGCGACGAGATCAACGGCGTGCTCAAGGGCGTCAAACCCAAGCGCGACGAGGCCGAAGCCAAGCCGGCCGGCCCGACCATGGCCGTGCCGGTCAGCACCCGGAGCGACCCGGAGCCGGCTTAGGCAAAAACCCGCTCATCCCGGCGACCCGAAGGGCGGCGTAGCCAACACCGGGACTCAGGTTTTTCCTCCGGTTTCGTAACGGACATGGGGACGGCCCGCTGTCGGGGGGAGGCGCGCGTCCATTGGCCCAGCGCGCATACTTGTGTCGCCGTTCAACAGCCAGCCAATACGCGCCTCTGCTGAATTAGCCAGAAGCGGCTGTCTGCTATCGAACGGCTCCAGGTCTGGTCCGGACGGACATGTGAGCATCGCCCACGAGCCGCGGTGTTCAATTACCCGCGGCCCTCGCCAGCCCCGCGTTGGCGCGGCGGCACGCAACACGCATGCCTGATGTCCGGCGCGGGTAGTCGCCGAAGGCGTCCATGGGAATCAGGATTCGCGCGCTGAGGGCGAAATCAGTGTCTTCTCAGGGAAGACAGGACGTCAGGACCGAATGGAGCCGGCGGCGGTTTGAGATTCCCCAGTCTCGGACGTCGAATTCCAGAGCGTCGCCATCGGCCGCGATCCGGATAATGGGCGCGGGGTCGCCTACCCGGATCACACATGGCGCGGAACCATTCCACCTGGCGCCAGCGACATGGTTCAGTGCCAAGCCCATTCCCTGAACGGCCGCGTTCATCTGGTCGCGCGTCGATTCCAGGCGGTAGCGCGTGATCATCGCCGGATCAGGTCAGCGCTTTGGCGAGGCCATATGCGACAAAGGCGGCCAATGCGCCGACGATGACAGTCTGCAACGTCGAACGCAGCAACGGCGCGCCGGATAGACGCGCCTTGATCAATCCGAAGACAGTCAAAGCGATGGATGTCGCGACCGTGGAAAACCAAAGCGCGGCGCCCCTCCCGTCCATTGTCACATAGGGCAGCAACGGTATAAGGCCGCCAACGACATAGGCTGTGGCGATCGTCATGCCGCTGACCGCGGCGCGGCGCTCAAGCGGCTCCTCCAAGCCGAGTTCGAACTTCATCATGAAATCGACCCAGGTGTTCTTGTCCCTGGTGACGCTTTGGGTGACGACCTCCAGCGTGCGCCCATCCAGGCCGTAAGAGCGGAAAATCTCCCTCACCTCATCCAGTTCGGTCTCCGGCGCGAGCTCGATCTCGCGCTCCTCGCGAGAGCGCTCGCTGTGATAGTGCTGCCGCTGGCTCTGAGCTGAGAGGTAGCCGCCAAGCCCCATCGCGATGGCGCCGGCGGCGATTTCGGCGATCCCCGCGATAACGATTACATCGTTGGATGTCGCGGCGGCCGAAAGTCCAGCTGCTAACGCGAAGGGCACTGTGAGCCCGTCGGCGACTCCGAGCACCGCGTCGCGCACAATCTCCGAGCCACGAAAGTGATGCTCCCTGTGCGCGCCTCGGCCGATGGTGAGCTCTGAGGGCGTTCTAGTAAGCACTGGAGTGAAGCAGACAACGGCTGCAGATGGTCAGGGTCTGAGTGAGACGAAGGCCCGCATACAGTCCTTGCCGGTCGCCAACCTTTTCATGGGCGGCGCTGATGCTGATCACCGTCTGCGACGGAAGGGTGTAGGCTACCGTACCCGTGTAGCTTTCGTCCTTACGGTTGGGCTCGATCCGGTCAGTGGTCCATCGTTGAGCGGTAGTCAGATCGAACACCAGCGGCCCGGCCATATATTCCGCAGACCCGCTGAGATACTCGCGCGTGCGCCCGGCGACACCCTCAAAATTGTCGCGGCGCGCGCCTTCCACATAGAAACGCAATTGGGTGTAGTTGCCCCTCAGCGTGCTCGCCACCGAACCGCGCAGCGGAATGGAGATGTCGGCGCCAAGGGTGGTCCACCACTCGCCGCGCTGGGCGCCGTAGGTTTTGCCCCAGCGGACGACGCTGGCCTGGTAATTCATGTGCGCCCAATCACCCAGCGGGTGGTTGTAGACGTCGTAAGTCGCCATGAGGTTCTCCGGCAACTTCGTATTGCCCACCCCGCCTTCCTTGTAGTGGATCTTGCCCTCGTTGAAGGGGAAGCTCTCGTGCAGGAAGGTGCGGTCGACCATGAAGGCCGACAATGAAATCTGCCTCCAGCCGCCGTTCTCGTCATCCAGCACATGAATCTTCTCAATGCCGATCATGTCGCTGGGTTCGTACCCTTCTTCCGGCTCCTCGATGAAATCAGTCGCGTAGGGGCCTGGCAGCAGTGCGTAGGCGCGACCGAAATCCTGCACGAACTTCCCCACGCGCCAGTCCCCGTAGCGAATGTAGAGCTCCTTCATCTTGCCGCCTTCGCGACGGTCGCCGCCGCGATTGATAAAGAGATCCTTGTTCGGGTCGCCGGCGTCGAGCGGCTCACGCGGCTTGAACTGGAACAGCCCGTCCACCGAAAGCGCGTCGTTGAATTCCACCAGCAGGGTGGTGTCGCTCCAGAGCACGGCATCGGGCCCGCGATCCGGCCCGTTCTCGGCGTTGAGCCGGACGTACTCGAGACTCGCCAAGGTATCGAAGCTGACCTTCGGCCAGACCCCGACGCCATTCGGCGACGAAACAGGCGACTGAGCGAGCGCCGGCGTTGTCAGCACCATGGCGGCGAGCAGACCCAAGCGCGTGAGCGCTCCTACGTCAATGGTGCGCATGCGTCGCCGTCCCGTTGCTGTTTTCCGTCGCTGGTTCGACTGCGGCTGTTCCGCCGGAGCGTTCGCCTTGGGCCGCCGTCATCGTCATCGGGCCGTGGTCCATGCCGGACAGGCCATTTTGAGCATGGTCCATCCCGCTCATGTCCATGGGACCGTCGGGCATCGGTCCGACCTTGGGGTCATACACCTCGATCTGCGCCATCATGCCTTTGTCCTCATGTTCGAGGATATGGCAGTGGAACATGAAACGGCCGACGATCGTCGGGTCGGTGAAGGGTATCCGGACCTTCACCTCGCCGTGGATTGGGATGTTGACGGTGTCCACCAGCCCGCCGAACGGCACGGGACGGCCATTCTCGCTGATGACCTGGAAAGCGACCTGGTGAATGTGGAAGATGTGCAGTTCGTCCGACGCGTTGCGGATCGTCCACTCCTCGATGTTGCCGAGCGGAACCTTCACGTCGACACGCTCATGGTCGAATACGACATGATTGATAAAGAACAGTCCGGTCACGGCATCCTCGGAGAAGGAGACCAGCCGCCGTTCGTCGATTTTGTCGCCGGGGATCGGCTGAGTGACGCCGGCCAAGACGGTGAGCGGCCCTAAGGGCGCGGGCGGCGGTAGCGAGGGATCGTCGGCGGATACCATCAGGGCCATGTTCTGGGCTTGGAACATGTCGCCCGCTGGCCCGGTCGTGGTCTTCTCCGCCACCAGCCTGTAGGAGCCAGCCCCGCCGCCGGTGACGAGCACGTCGAGACGTTCGCTCGGACCGAGCATTATCTCGCGCGCGGTTTCCGGCCTGGGCAGCGGGTGGGAGTCTCGGCCGATCACCGTGACATTGTGTCCGTCCAGCGACAGCCGGAAGTAGGTGTTCGCGGTCTGGTTGCTCAGGCGCCAAAGCTGGGTCTCGCCCGGCCGAATGTCGACTCGCGGCATAAGCTGCCCGTTGATCGTCTTGATGGTATTGTTGAATGGCTTGGGCACGCGATTGAGCGCCCCTTTCGGATCGGGCGAGAATTCCTTCAGGGCGAACAGACGCTCCCTCAGCGGCTTTGTCGCGGGCACCTCGTCCTGGAAACCCTCTATGATCAAGGTGCCGCTTAGGCCGCCCATTAACTGACGTTCGGCGAAGCCGTGTCCGTGGGTGTGGAACCAGTAGAGGCCGGGCGGATGGTCCTTCGGGATCGGGATTTCGTAGTCCCAGGTCTGGCCGGGGCCGACCATATGCATCGAGTTGTCGCCATGCCCCTGCGGCGAAACCTCCAGGCCGTGAAAGTGCACGTTGGTCGCCTGCGGCAGGTGGTTAATCAGCCTAAGATGCAACATGTCGCCCGGCTGAACCCTCAGCACCGGCCCGCCGTAGACGCCGTTGTAGGTCGCGCCCTCGATCTCCGTGTCGCCAAGCGTCACTGAAGTCCGCTTGGCTTCCATGGTGACGTCGAGCAGACCGTTCTCGCTGCGGTATTCCAAGGCGTTGACCAGGGGGTGGACCGCCGCGCTTGGAAGCGGCTTGTTGACCGAAGGCACGAGGTTATCGAACTGCCCGGCTAAGGCCCGCGTTGGAGAGGCCCCGAAGGCGAGAAGACCAACCAGGGCGGCAAGAGTGAAGCGCGCTGACAGGGCGGCTGCGGGCGTATGAGAGCGGCAGCCAAGCCGGAGAAGATCGCCTAACATCGGAACACCTGCAGCCGTTGCCATCAATTGCCGCACAATGGCGCCTGGCCGGACCGTGCCACAAGTCAAAATGCCTGTATTCGTCAAATTGCGATTAGTTATTATTATTAATTCGGCAGCGATACACGCTTCTAGTTCTGATAACCAATAGCAACTAGGGCTCTTTGCGAGAGACTATTAAGAACAACAACGCCTCAAATAGCTTTTTACCTTGCGTGATGAAGCGGTCCGAATGACACTCGCCCGCGCCGAGGAGCAACGCACATGACCACGGGTCCACATGGCGCGAACGAGGTAGGCGGGCGCCGGTATTCCGCCGTCGCCATGGCATTGCACTGGGCCATCGCGCTACTGCTGATCGGCCAGATTCTGCTGGGCTGGAACATGGCGTCGCTGGACGAGGGTTCTTCCGGACCGAAAACGTTCGAGCCGATTCACATCTCCATCGGCCTGACCATCCTCTGCCTTACCGTCCTGCGCATCCTCTGGCGGCTGACGCATCGTCCGCCGCCCCTCCCCGCAGGCTTGGCGCGATGGGAGCGCGTGCTCGCGGAGACCGTGCACGTGCTTCTCTATGCCATGATGTTGGCGTTGCCGCTCACAGGCTGGTTCATGGAGTCTATCGGGCCTCGCCCGGTCCCGTTCTGGGGCGTGTCGTGGCCGCATTTCCCGAGCGTGAACGCGTTCCTGGCGGGTGGAGACCGGCGTGAAATCAAGGAAGCCCTGGAAGGAATCCACGGCTCCGCCATGGTCTGGGTCCTGATCGCCCTCGTCGGCCTGCATGTCGCGGGGGCGCTGAAACACCAATTCGATGGATCGCCCGTGCTGTGGCGGATGGCGCCGTTCCTGAAGCGGCCCACCGGTCAATAGGCCCGCGCGTAGTATGGCCGCACAACACGTCAAAGGGGGACGGATGCTACAGAAGCTGGAAAAGGCGCGCGGCCTAGCCGCTGCTGTGCTGGGCGCAGTACTCTGCGCCGGCAGCATTCCGGCGTCGGCGGTTCAGGCGCAGACGGCCGCGCCGAGAAACCCGCCTTCGGTCTACAGCGACTTCCACCCCAGTTTGAGCGACATGATGACGATGTCGATCCAGCCGCGGCACACCAAGCTCGGACTGGCGCTTCGGGCAGGGAATTTCACCTACGCGGCTTACGAGGTCGGCGAGCTTCGCGGCGCTTTCCGCCGGATCGCGCAGAGCATGCCCGGGTACGAGGGCAAGGACACGGCCATGTTGCTAAGCCAGGCGAACCCGCCGCTCGACGCCCTGACCGCGGCGATCAGAGCCAAACAGCCGCGCGCGGCGAACGCGGCGTTCGCGGAGCTCACCGCCACCTGTAACCAGTGCCATCAGTCACAGGGCCGCAACTATCTGATAATCCGGGCGCCGGCCGCATCGGCGTTTCCGGACCAGGATTTCACCCCACATTAGCCGTGATGCCCGTTTCGCGCCCAAAGAGGCCTAGAGAGAAAAGCCAGGTTCCGGCTTTAGCTCCGCCTGGCGCATCGCCGGGATGAGTGGCGAAATGAAACCGATATCCAAGTTCGGGGGGTGACGGTATTTCTGAAACGCAAGGCCATGAAGCCTGAATGAGTGTTCGTCTGGAGTGGCTGACATGCTCGGCGAAGCGACGGCGATAACGTTCCTGGGCGTCTCCGACCTCGATGCCGCCCGCGCCTTCTACGAGGGGGTGCTGGGGCTGACCGTCGTATCGCAGGACGGCTTCTCCGTCGTGGTCCAGGCGGGCGGGGTGACCATCCGCATCACCCGGCCGCCGCAGGTGACGCCGGCGTCCTACACGGTGCTCGGCTTTAGGGTCGACGACGTTTCCGCCACCACCGCCGGCCTTGGCGCCCGGGGCATCGTGTTCGAACGCTACGGGTGGTTCGAACAGGACGCGGACGGTGTCTGGATCGCCCCGAGCGGGACAAGCGTCGCCTGGTTCAAGGACCCGGACGGCAACCTGCTGTCGATCTCCAGCGCATGACGCCCAGCCGTCCCCTTGTGATGGGGATCGTCAACCTGACCGCCGACAGCTTCTCCGGCGACGGCGTCGATGACGGCGCCGCCCTGGAGCACGCCCGCCGCTTGATCGGCGAGGGGGCGGAGATGATCGACCTGGGCGCCGAATCCACCCGGCCCGGCGCCGCGGCCGTCGCGGAGGATATGGAGCTCGCCCGCCTGCTGCCGCTGATCGAGGCGATCCGCCAGGACAGCGATATCCCGATTTCCGTCGACACCATGAAGCCGGCGGTGGCCCAGGCGGCTATGGCGGCGGGGGCCGACATCTGGAACGACGTCACGGCGTTGCGCCACGACCCCACCTCGCCCAGCCTCGCGGCGGCGCTCGAATGCGGCGTGGTGCTGATGCACATGCGCGGCGAGCCGGCCACCATGCAGGACGATCCGCAGTACGGCGACGTGGTGGCCGAGGTGGAAGACTTCCTGCTGCAGCGGGCGCAGGCGGCGCAGGACGCCGGGGTGGCGAGGGCGAAAATCTGGATCGATCCGGGCCTGGGTTTCGGCAAGACCGCCGACCACAACCACGCCCTGCTGGCGGCGCTGCCGAGGCTTTGCGGCCACGGCTATCCGCTGCTGCTGGGCGCCAGCCGCAAGCGCTTCCTGGGTCCCGCCCTGGCGCCGCAGGACCGGCTGCCGGGATCGCTGGCCGCCGCCATCGCCGGGGCGAGGGCCGGCGTGGCCGCCGTGCGGGTGCATGACGTCGCCGCCACGATCCAGGCCCTGGACGCCGACGCGGCGATCCGCCAAGCCTGACTCATGAGCGCCTTAGGCAGAGTCCTGATCATCGCCGGCTCGGATAGCGGCGGCGGTGCCGGCATCCAGGCCGACATCAAGACCGTCACCATGCTGGGCGGCTATGCGGCCACGGCCATCACCGCCATCACCGTGCAGAACACGCTCGGCGTCAGCGGCGTGGTCGGGATCGATCCGGCCATCGTCGAGGCGCAGGGCCGCGCCGTGCTGGACGACATCGGCAGCGACGCGATCAAGACCGGCATGCTGGCCGACGCCGCCGTCGTCGAGGCCGCCGCGCGGCTGATCGATCATGCCAATACTGGGGCGAGCGTCCCCGCCGTGATCGACCCGGTGATGGTGGCCAAGGGCGGCGCCTCCCTGCTGGCCGACGAGGCGGTCAATGCGGTGATCAACCTCATGGTCCCGCGCGCCGCCCTGCTGACACCCAATGCGCCGGAAGCCGCCGCCCTGACAGGCATGGCGGTGGACGATCTGGACGGCCTGCGCGCCGCCGGACGGACCCTGATCGCCATGGGCGCCAAGGCGGTGCTGATGAAGGGCGGGCATGTGGCGGGCGACATGGTCACCGACCTGTTGATCTCCATCGACGGCGAGCGCGTCTTCGCCGCCCCGCGCATCGACAGCCGCCATACCCACGGCACGGGCTGCACCCTGGCCAGCGCCTGCGCCGCCGGCATCGCCCAGGGCTTGCCGCTGGAGCAGGCCGTCGAGCGCGCCATCGCCTATGTGCGCGAAGCCATCCGCCGCGCGCCCGGCTTAGGATCCGGCCACGGGCCGCTCGATCACGGCTGGCCAATCCGGTGAGAGTTGGTCGGTGACGCCGGACGCGAAGGTCGAGGCGCTGCTGCGGCAAGCCCCCGGGCTGATGACGGTGCTGGAGACGGCCCGGACCTTGAGCCTGCCAGACTGGCTGATCTTCTCCGGCGCCATCTACCAGACGGTGTGGAACGGCCTCACCGGCCGCGATCCCGACCACGGGATTAAGGATTACGACCTGGGCTATTTCGATGCGGACGTCAGCTGGGACACCGAGGACGCGGTGATCCGCCGCGTGCGGGCGGCGATGGCGCCGCCGCTCGACGACACGGTGGAGGCGCGCAACCAAGCGCGGGTGCATCTATGGTTCGAGAGCAAGTTCGGCGAGCCCTACGCGCCGCTCGTCAGCACGGCCGATGCGCTGGCGCGGTTCGTCAGCCCGACCTTCGCTGTCGGCGCGCGACTGGAGGCCGGCGGGTCGATGACGATCAAAGCGCCGTTCGGCCTCGACGACATCCTGGCGATGAAGATTCGTCCCAATCCGCTCAGGCCCCAAAGCAGCGGCTTCGACCGGGCGGCCGCTAGCGCCAAGGCCCGCTGGCCGGAAATATCGATCGAAAAATAACACCACTCATCCTCGCGAGGCGGGGATCCAGTGCTGTCCAGTTCGCACGAAAACGCCGCGCTTCCGCGGCGGCTGTGCTGTGTTGGAAGAAAAGGCCTGGGTCCCCGCCTTCGCGGGGATGAGCGGAAAGCGGGGACCGGGGCGATCTAGGCGTTAGCGTTAGCGGTAGTTGTAGG
This sequence comes from Caulobacterales bacterium, assembly GCA_947475655.1. Lineage (GTDB taxonomy): Bacteria > Pseudomonadota > Alphaproteobacteria > Caulobacterales > Caulobacteraceae > Caulobacter. Next base: position 9,970 of record CANJOB010000071.1, read on the forward strand.
TGTAGCGGTTGTCGCGGTCGCGGCGCTCGTCGCGGATCTGGTAGGACAGCCGGTCGAAGCGGCGATCCAGGTCCGCGCGCTCCCAGTTCTGCAGCCCGTCGCGGCGATAACGGATTTCCATGCGGCTGATGTCGCGGAATTCGTTGCGCAGGCGCGCGGCCTCGCTGCGGGTCAGCTGGCCGCTGCGGACGCCCTGATCGATGCGGCGGTCGAGGTTGGCCTGGCGCTGGTCAATCGGCATCCAGCGCGTGTCGCGGTCGTTGCGGTCGTCGCGGATACGGAGCGACAGCTGGTCGAAGCGGCGGTCGAGGTCGGCCTGTTCCCAGGACTGCAGGCCCCCAGCGCGGTAGCGGGCTTCCATGGCCGCGATCCGCACGAATTCGGCCCGGAGGCCGGCGGCCTCGGCGCGGGTCAGCTGCCCGCCGCGGACGCCCTGATCGATACGGCGGTCCAGGTTGGCTTGGCGCTGGTTGATGGACTGCCAGCCCTGCGCCAGGGCGGGAACGGCGACGGCGGCGAGAGCGGTCGCGGCCGTGATGCTCAGAAGGGTGCGTTTCATCTCGTGTCTCCTCTCTGTGGCCCTCGACGGCCTGGAGAACGGCTCACGCGCCATGCGGTTCATAGAAAAACGCCCTCCCGGGGTTCCGGAAGGGCGTCTCTGTGGCTCAGAAACAACGAGCCTGGGGTCTATTTAGCGACCGTAACCGTAACCGTAACCGTAACCGTAGCCGTACTGGCGGTCATTGCGTTCAAAGCGGAACTGCATGCTGACCGTGTCGAGGCGCTGGTCGAGCTGGGCGATCTCAACGCCGGTCAGGCCCGGACGCGTGCGGCGGAACTGATTTTCGATCCGCTCGATGTTGCGCATCTCGGTCCGCAGACGCTCGGCTTCGCGGCGGTTCAGCGTGCCGTTGCGGGCGGCGACCTCGATGCGGCGCGACAGCATCAGCTGCTTGGCGTCGATCGCGGCGCCGGTGACGGCGAAGGGCGGGCGGTCGAAATCACGGCCGCGGTTGTTGTCTTCCCAGCCGCCACGGCCACGATCTTGGCCACGGTCGTGGTCGTTGCCGAAACCGGGTTGGGCGGCCGCGGCGCCGGCGGTCAGGGTGGAGACCGCCGCGAGGGTCAGAATGAGCTTGTTCATGACGATATGTCCTCTGAGAGCGGGCCGTCCCTATGACGACCGTTGATGCTAGAAGACCCCGCCGCGCCTGAGCCGAACCTGAGCGCGCCGTTATGTTCGGTTCATCAAACTTGACCGTGCGAAGCGCCGCCGTTGCGAGGACGGTTGGAAAGTTTCGCTTGCCTTGGCGCGCGAATGGGCGTTTTTCCGCGCCGGGCCACGCCCTCCCAACGGGGCGCAGTCCATCTGTAAGGATGGGAGACACCACAGATGACGACCCTCGCCAAGCCGGCGATGCGCCCCGCGCATCCCGAATTTTCATCCGGACCTTGTGCAAAGCGTCCTGGATGGTCCTCCGAAAATCTAGCCCAGGCGGTCCTTGGCCGCTCGCACCGCTGCAAGCTGGGCAAGGCGCGCCTCAAGGCCGCCATCGACCAGACGCGCGACGTGCTGGGCGTGCCGCAGGACTATCTGATCGGCATCATGCCGGGCTCCGACACCGGCGCGGTGGAAGCCGCCCTGTGGTCAATGCTGGGGCCAAGGCCCGTGCAGCTGGTCGCCTTCGAGTCCTTCGGCAAGGACTGGGTCACGGACGTGGTCAAACAGCTCAAGATCAAGGACGTCGAGGTGCTCGACGCGCCCTACGGCCAGCTTCCCGACCTGTCCAAGGTCCGCCCCGACGCCGACCTGGTCTTCACCTGGAACGGCACCACCAGCGGCGTGCGCGTGCCGAACGCCGACTTCATCTCCGCCGACCGCGAGGGCGTCACCATCTGCGACGCCACCAGCGCCTGTTTCGCGCAGGACCTGGACTGGGCCAAGCTCGATGTCGTCACCTTCTCCTGGCAGAAGGCTCTCGGCGGTGAGGCGGCCCACGGCGTGCTGATCCTGTCGCCGCGCGCGGTGGCCCGGCTGGAGAGCTACACCCCGCCGTGGCCGATGCCGAAGCTGTTCCGCATGACCAAGGCCAACAAGGACGGCGGCAACAAGGTCAGCCTCGACATCTTCGAAGGCGCGACGATCAACACCCCGTCGATGCTGGCGGTCGAGGACTACCTCGACGCCCTGCGCTGGGCGGCTCAGATCGGCGGTCTGCAGGAACTGATCCGCCGCGCCGACAACAATGTCGGCGTGCTGGCGCAGTGGGTGGCCAAGACCCCGTGGGTCGAATTCCTGGCGGCGACGCCAGCGATCCGCTCCAACACCTCGGTGTGCCTGAAGGTGGTCGACCCGCGCGTCACCGGCCTGTCCGACGACGCCCAGGCCGAGTTCGCCAAGAAGCTGGCGTCCCTGCTGGAAAAGGAAGGCGCGGCGCTCGACGCCGGCGGCTACCGCGACGCCCCTCCGGGCCTGCGCATCTGGTGCGGCGCCACGGTCGAGACCTCGGACGTCGAGGTCCTGACCCCTTGGCTGGACTGGGCCTTCGAGCAGGTCGTCTCCGAACTGGCCGCCGCGGCCTGATTCCCTTTGACGGCGCCGTCATTAAGACGGCGCCGCTTCCCCCCATCCAATTTTTCGAAGGAGAGCCTCATGGCCCCTCGCGTTCTCATCGCTGACAAGCTCAGCCCCGCCGCCGTCGCCATCTTCACCACCCGCGGCATCGATTTCGACATCAAGGTCGGCCTTTCCAAGGACGAACTGATCGCCGTGGCCGGCGACTACGACGCCTTCGCCATCCGCTCGGGCGCCAAGATCGACAAGGACGTCATCGCCGCCGCCACCAAGCTGAAGGTGATCGCCCGCGCCGGCATCGGCGTCGACAACGTCGACATCCCCGCCGCCACGGCCAAGGGGGTGATCGTCATGAACACCCCGTTCGGCAACTCCATCACCACCGCCGAACACGCCATCGCCATGATGTTCGCCCTGGCCCGGCAGATGCCGGCCGCCGACGCCTCCACCCAGGCCGGCAAGTGGGAGAAGAACCGCTTCATGGGCGTGGAGCTGACCGGCAAGACGCTGGGCCTGATCGGCGCCGGCAACATCGGCTCGATCGTCGCCGACCGCGCCAACGGCCTGCGCATGAAGGTCGTCGCCTACGACCCCTTCCTGTCGCCCGAGCGCGCGGTGGAAATGGGCGTCGAGAAGCTGGAGCTGGACGACCTGCTGGCCCGCGCCGACCTGATCACCCTGCACACGCCCCTGACCGACAAGACGCGCAACATCCTGTCGGAAGAGAACCTGCGTAAGACGAAGAAGGGCGTGCTGATCGTCAACTGCGCCCGCGGCGGCCTGGTCGACGAAGTGGCGCTGCGCAAGCTGCTGGACGAGGGCCACATCGGCGGCGCCGGCTTCGACGTCTTCACCGTCGAGCCCGCCAAGGAAAACCCGCTGTTCGGCTCCGACAAGGTGGTGGCCACCCCGCACCTGGGCGCCAGCACCAACGAGGCGCAGGAGAACGTCGCCCTGCAGGTGGCCGAGCAGATCAGCGACTACCTGCTGAGCGGCGCGGTGACCAATGCGCTCAACAGCCCGTCGGTGAACGCCGAGGAAGCCCCGCGGCTGAAGCCCTTCATCGCCCTGGCCGAGAAGCTGGGCGCCCTGGCCGGGCAGATGGTCGACTTCGGGCTCAAGGCCATCGACATCGCCTTCGAGGGCGAGGCGGCCAAGCTGAACACCAAGCCCCTCACCGCCGCCGCCCTGGCCGGGGTGCTGCGGCCGATGCTGGCCGAGATCAACATGGTCAGCGCCCCCGCCGTGGCCAAGGAGCGTGGCGTGACCGTGTCCGAGAGCCGTCAGGAGGATTCGCCCGTCTACGACAGCCTGATGCGCATCACCGTCACCACCGAGAAGGGCAAGCGGTCCTTCGCCGGCATCGTCGTCGGCGGCGCCCCGCGCATCGTCGAGGTCAAGGGCATGGAGCTGGACGCGGCCTTCTCGCCGTCGATGCTCTACGTCAACAACCTGGA
>CANJOB010000072.1 GCA_947475655.1 Caulobacterales bacterium
GAGGCGGCGCGCGCCGCCGGGGTCGATGTGGCCCTTATCCTGTCGATCTGTCCAGAGACCTTCTGTTTCACCGCGCACGAGGCGGCGGCCGCCGGCGCGGCGGTGATCGCCCTGCCGGATTCCGGCGCGGTCGCGCGTTTCGCCTCCGACCCGGCGCATGGCCGCGTCGTCGCCGACGAGACGGAGCTGAACCGCCTGTTCGAGAGCGGCGAGATATTGTCGATGTCACGCGTGGCGCGGCGGCCCGACCTGTTCGACCTGCGCTTCAGCCGCATGAGCGCCGACTTCCTCAGCCCGCCGGGGAAGAAGACGTCATGAAGGTGCTGTGCTGGACCAGCTTCACCTTCTCCTACCTCGATCGCGCGCGCGTGCTGTTCGAAAGCCTGCGCCGTCATCATCCGGAATGGATTCTCACGGCCCTGATCAGCGACGAGCCGCCGCCGGGATTTCAATTCGATCCGGCGACTGAGCCGTTCGACAATCTGGTGTGGGCGCACGATCTCGGCCTGCCCGGCTACACATCATTTTTGTTCAAGCATGACGTGGTGGAGATGTGCACGGCGGTGAAGGGGCCGTTCCTGCACCGTGTCTGCAGCGATCCCGCGTATCGCGGCGGCGCCGACATCGCCGTCTATCTCGATCCCGACACCGCCGTGTTCAGCCGCCTCGATCCGGTGGTCGAAAAACTGCGGACCGCCGACATCGTGCTCACGCCGCATCTGGCGGCGCCGGAGGCGGAGCAAGCCGGTGTGAAGGACAACGAGATGTCGGCCCTGCGGACGGGAATCTACAACCTCGGTTTCGTCGCCATCCGCACCAGCGGCGAGGGCGCGCGGTTCGCCGCCTGGTGGGCGCTGCGCCTGGAGGAATTCTGCTACGACGAGATGCAGCTTGGCCTCTTCACCGACCAGCGCTGGTGCGACCAGGTCCCGGTGCTGTTCGACCAGGTGGCGATCCTGCGCGATCCCGGTTTCAACGTCGCCAGCTGGAACATCAGCCGCCGCCCGGTCGAGATCCGCCACGACGGGACCATCACCGCCGGCGGGGCGCCCTTGCGCTTCTGGCACTTCACAAAGCTCGGGGTGGTGGGCGAGGCCATGACCCGCCGCTACGCCCGCGACAATTTCCAGGTCTACGAAATTTGGAACTGGTACCGCCGCCGGATCGAGGATTGCGAGGCTATCGGCCTGCCGCCGGGCTGGTGGGCGCACGGCGCCTACGCCGATGGGACGCCGATCCCGCGCGCAGACCGCCGGGCCTATCGCGACAGCGCCGAACTTCAAGCGCGCTTCCCTGAACCCTTCGCCAGCGGCGAGGGCAGCCTTCAGGCCTATTTGCATCCCGAGACGGCTGACGCGCCGCCGGAGCTGGGTTAAGGCATGACGCAGTTGGGGGACGAACGCGTGGCGGACGGCATCGACCATCGGGACGAGAACTCGGCGCCGGCGCGCATCGAGATTCTCAAGCGCGAGCTGGCGGTGTCGCGCGCCATGATGGTGCGCGCCCGCGACGGGCTGGAGGCGTCGCGCGCGGCGGGCGCCCACCTGCGCGCCGAACTGAACCGGGTCCGCGACGAACTGAGCGCGCTCGCCGCCAACGCCGTGCAACTCGGAGACATGCTGCGCGACCTGCGCGGCCTGGCCGACAGCCTCTCGACCCAGAACGCCGAGCGGGGCGAAGCCTTGCGCGCGGCCCAGGGCCACATCGCCGGGTTGGAGGCGCATATACAGGGCCTCGAGACGCAGATCGCCGCCATCCATCGCTCGGCCAGCTGGCGCCTGACCCGGCCGCTCCGCGCCGCCGGCCGCGCCGCGCGCCGGCTGTTGCGCATCCTGCGCCGCCTGTCGCCGTCCGGCCTGATGGAGCGCGCCCGCCAGGGGCGGCGCTACGCGGCGGTGAAGCGCTCCGGCCTGTTCGATCCGGCCTGGTACATCGACAACCACGCCGACCTCGGCGGGACGGCGATCGATCCCCTGAACCATTATCTGACCATCGGCTGGCGCGAAGGCCGCCGCCCCGGACCCGGGTTCGATCCCGACTACTACCGCTACGCCAACCCGGACCTGGCCAAGGCGGGGATCGATCCGCTGGCGCACTATGTGATGTACGGCGTCAATGAAGGCCGCGACAAACGCAGCGTGGGCGAATGGCGCCGTCCGGCGCCCGGTTTCGGCGCCCGGCGCGAGACCGTGCCGATCCTGCCGCCGGCGGAGGTGGAATTCCTTGTCAGTCCGCGCATCGCCGTGGCCGTGCACGCCTTCTACCCGGAGGTGTTCGGCGAGCTCTGCCCGCGCCTGGCGGAAATTCCCGGCCACTTCACCCTGCTGGTTTCCACCCCGACGCCTGAGGCCAAGCAGGCGGTGGAGGCGGCCATCGCCGGCCATGGGCTGCAGGTAAGCGCCGACGTGCGGGTGACGCCCAACCGCGGCCGCAACTTCGGCCCGCTCTTAAGCGAATTCAGCAAGGTGATCCTGCAGCACGACCTGCTGCTGCACATCCACACCAAGAAGTCGCTGCACAACGCCACCGGCGAACAGGCCGGCTGGCGCGACGACATCTTCGACGGCCTGATCGGCCGCGGCGGCGGGGCGGCCAGCGTCATCGCCCTGTTCGCCGACCGGCCCGAGGTCGGCGTGCTGTTCACCCGCACCTTCCGCCACATGGCTTACTGGGCCAACCATTGGCTGCAGAACGTCGGCCAGGGCCGCGCCCTGTTCGCCCGGCTGGGCGTTTCCGACTACAGCACGCGCGGCTACATCGACTATCCGGTCGGCGGCATGTTCTGGGCGCGGGTGCAAGCCATCGCGCCCCTGTTCGAGACCGGCTTCAACTACACCGACTTTCCGGAAGAAGCCGGCCAACTGGACGGCACCATCGCCCACGCCATCGAGCGCAGTTTCGTCGATGTGGCGCGCGCGCGCGGCTACACCTTCGCCGAGGCCGATCCCGACGAGAACCTGTTCCGCCTCGGCTGGAGCGACAAGAACCTCGACCGCTATGAACTCAACACCCTGCCGCGGCTTAAAAGCGCCATCGAAAAGTCGGACCTGGTGTCGTTCGACCTGTTCGACACGGTGATGCAGCGGCCCAGTATTTCACCCGATGCGGTGCAGCGCTACGCCGGCCTGCTGCTGGCGCGCGAGATGGCGGACGCGCCGGACTTCTTCACCGCCCGCAAGGCCGCCGAACACGCCGCGCGCGCCGCGCGGAATTTCGAAGGCGACGTCGGGCTGGACGCCATCTACCAGGGTATGGGCGACGCCGGCTGGGGCGCCGAGGCCCTGGCCCGCGCCCGCGTGCTGGAAGTCGAGGTCGAGCGGCGGATCGTGCTCACGCGCCCGCCGGTGGTGGAGGCGCTGCGCCACGCCAAGGCGGCGGGCAAGCGGGTGATCGCCGTCTCCGACACCTACTTCGGCCGCGCCGACATCGACGCCCTGCTCGCCGCCGCCGGGCTCGACGGCCTGTTCGACGACATCGTGCTCTCCAACGAACTGGGCGCGCGGAAAGACAGAGGCGACCTGTGGAAGGCGCTGCTTGCGCGCGAGGGCGCGGCGCCGGGCGCCTGGCTGCACATCGGCGACAACGAGGTGTCGGACATGCAGCGCGCCGGGGACCTGGGGCTGATGACGACCCACGTCATGAACCCGGCCACCCTGCTGCTGCAAAAGGGCTTCCTGCAATCGCCGACAGTGCAGGCGGCGGACGAGGCGCACGGCATGGCCGACGCCCTGCTGCTCGGCCCGGCGGCGGCGCGGCTGGCGGCCGATCCCTATCCGCCCGGCGGGGCGCTTGGGCCCTCGCGCGTGACCACGGCGCACGATCTCGGCTACTGCGCCTACGGCCCGGCGCTGTTCGCCTTCTCCGCCTGGCTGGCGGCGCAGCCGGACGTGCAGGCGCTGGACCGGCTGTATTTCCTCTCCCGCGAAGGCTGGGCCCTGCAGCCGATCTACGACCGCGTGCGCGTCGCCTTGAGCGGCACGCCGCTGCCGCCGTCGCACTACCTGCACGCCTCGCGCCGCACGGTGCTGCTGGCCGCGCAAGCCGGGGGGCTGGACCCGGCGGCGGTGATCGACGGCCCGGAATTCGATGGCGACATGGCCGGCCTGCTCAAGGCCCGGCTCGGCTTCGACATCCCTGACGGCGCCGGCGTCGACGGCGCGCAGCGAGTGCGCCTGCCGGCGGACGCCAAGGCGGTGCGCGCCGCCCTGGACGCCCTGCGCGCGCCGATCGAGGCCCAGGCGGCGATCGAGTCCAAGGGGCTATCCCTCTACCTCGCCCAGCTGGGCCTGAGCCCCGACGCGGCGCTCGGCGTCGTCGACGTCGGCTATCGCGGCACGATCCAGAAGGGTCTGCAGGCGGCGCTCGGCCGCGGCCTGCACGGCTTCTACCTGGCCACCTTCCCCGCCGTCGACGCGGTGGCCGCGCCGCGTTCGGATAGCGCGCCGGGCAGCGCCGCCGCCTATTTCGGCGACCGGGTCGACCCGTTGAGCGATCTGCCGATCGTACGCTACGCCATCCTGCTGGAGGCCTTCCTGACCGCCCCGGAAGGCCAGCTCGACCACTTCCGGCTCAACGACGATGGGGCCGCCGAGCCGGTGTTCCAGCCGACGAGCCGCGGCGACGGCGACCTGGCGGTGCTCGCCGACCTGCACGCCGGAGCCCTGGCCTACGCCGAGGACCTGATCGGCTTCTACGGCCCGGCCATCGCCTCCTTGAGCTTCACCCCCGCCGTGGCGCTGGAGCCTCTGATCGCCTTCGCCGCCGGGCGGTTGACCGCGCCGGGCGAGGTGCTGCACGCACTGCGGGTGGACGACGCTTTCTGCGGCTTCGATGAGCACGAGGTCGGCCTCGGCCTCGCCAACGCCTAGAGATTGTTTTTTTGGCGCGGGTCGCGGGCGGAAAACCGCTTCGCACTTTTCCTCGAACCGCTAACGCAGCCCGGCCGCGCTCGCCGACGCCGCGGCGGCCAGCGGGCGCAGCCGCGCCGGGGCCGGATTTTCCACCAGGGCCATCTGCCGCAGGATGAAGCGGCCGCCGGCGCCATCGTCGGTGTCGAGCCGGATCTGCCGGATCATCGACGTCACCCAGTCGGCGCCGCCCCTGACCGGGTGGGCCATGTCGTAGGCCAGGATCACTGTCTCGTTCAGCGCCGGGGCGGCGCCCATGAACGGCTTGGCGTGGAAGTCGTCGTGTTCGCCGTGGGCCTCGGTGATCCAGTGTACCGAGCCGTCCCACGGCGGTCCGTCGGCTTCGCGCCCCAGGCGGATCAGCAGCAGATTGAAACGCGAACCGTCCAGAGCCAGCCCGTCCGGCGTCCGGATCAGGGCGTCATGCACGGTGTTGGTCACGCGCGTGCCTGCCAGGGGCGAGAAGCTCACCGCCGCGCCCTGGCCGTAGAAGCCCTGCGGTCCGTCGTCGAACCGCCACAGCCGCCCGGCGGCCAGCAGCTGGCCTTCGAAGGCGAAACCGCCGGCGGCGTCGTCCCAGGTGATCGCCTGAACCCGCTCGTACGGATAGTCGGGCGCCGGGGCCTGGACCGCGGCCGGCGCTGCCTGCGACTGCTCAGGGCGCCGCTCGCAGGCGGCGAGCGCGGCGGCGAGGCAGACGGCGATCAGGACAGCTCTCATGAGGCGCGGCGTTTGAATTTCAGCGGCGGCGGGTCGAGCGCCCAATAGACCAGCCCGGCCAGGGCCGCCAAGTCGAGCATGTACAGATAGCGGTAGTCGCAGGCGATCGAGATCAGGAAGAAGCTGGCCGCGAAGCCCAAACCTGCCAGCATCAGCCCCATCACCGCCAGGTCCGCCGCCTCGCGCCGGGTCGCCAGCGCCCCCAGCACGGCCAGGGCCAGGATGGCGTAGGTCAGGTGGCTGAAGAGCGGCGTGCCGTGGAAGGCCTGCTGGTAGGCGCGCAGGAAGCCGGCGTTGCGGCTGGTCTCAGCGGTCAGGCCGAGCGCCTGGCGGATCTGCGCCGGGCCGTCGACGCCGATGGTCACGGGACCGCAGCGGGCGATGTCGGGGGTCAGGAACACCTGGCGGAACACCGTGATCCGATGGCTGACATAGAGGCCCGGGCGGTGCAGCACCATGTTCCCCCAGGCCTGGGCCAGGGCGGCCTTGGGCGTCTGCCACAGGGCGCGGGTCAGGTCGCGCGAACTGTCGAGGGTGTCGACGCGCTCGGGGCTGAAGATCGCCGGCGCCAGGGCGCGGATCACCGCCTGCCGCTGCGGCGGGATGGGGCCCAGGTCGAGGCTGGGATCACGGCTCACCGCCCCGGCGATGTCGTAGTGGCGCAGCACGCGCAGGCCGACGTCGGTGGTCTTCAGCTCGCTCGATCCCGGCCGGATCGCCGCGCCGAGCAGGAAGGCCAGGGCGACGATGGCGACAAACCCGCCCGCGCCCAGCACCAGCCCGCGCCGCCAGCCGAGCCGGCGGCCCTCGCCGATCCCGCAGGCCAGGGCGGCCAGGGGCGCGGCGATCAGGCCGTTCTGGCGCACCAGCCCCGCCACCGCCAGCATCAGCACGGCGGCGGCGAGCGCGCCCCAGCGCAGGTCGGGACGGTCACGCCGGACCAGCCCTAAGCCCAAGACGACGAAGCCGGCGACGGTCAGGTTGGCGAACAGCACGTCCTTCCAGACGATGCCCTGGAAGTTGACGATCTGCGGCGTGATCAGGACGAAGGCGAGGGCGACGAGCGCCCGCGGCCCCGCGCGCGTCCCGCGCAGCAGCGGCAGCATGGCCAGGGCGGCGAACAGCAGGGCGGCGTTGAGCGCCACGAACAGCCCGGTCCCCCGGAACACAGCATCGGCCAGGCCCAGCATCCAGGACATGATCCACGGGTTGAAGGTCATCTGGTGGTTGTTGCGGCCCTCATAGAGCTGCAGCACCGAATCCACCGACAGCTGGCCGGGCAGGTTGATCGTCAGCACGGCGATGAAGCCAGCGGCGGCCAGGGCCCAGAACAGCCAGAGCCAGATCGGCCTGGCTTGGCTCACGCCGTCCCGCTCTTGAGGCGTTCGACCGCGCGCAGGCGGGGGTGGATCGGCTCCGACGGCGCGCTCTGCACGTCGTAGTTCACCGCCTGCAGCAGGAACTGCACGCCGATGATCACCGGCAGGGCGGCCAGCATCACCACCCCGGCCGGCGCCGGTCCGATGTGCGGCCGGTGCAGCCACGACAGGCCGTAGAAGACGCCGAACAGCAGCAGCGGGAAGCCGAGGATCGTCTCCACCGAGGCGATGTTCAGGTCGCGCACGAAATACTGGCCGACCAGGCGCCGCACGGCGTTGCGCAGATGCTTGGCGGCGAACGGCAGGATGATCCGCCCGATCTTCATGTTGCTGCGCTCGTCGGCGTAGCGGGCGGGAATCGGCACGTCGCGCACTACCGCACGCACGGTGCCCAGGTGGTAGAGCAGGTCGGTCTCGAAGAAGTAACGGCGGTCGACGTTGCGCTCCATCACCAGCCGGGCCACCGAGCCCTCGATGGCGGTGAAGCCGTTGGTCGGGTCGAACACGCCCCAGTAGCCGCTGGAGACCTTGGCGATCATGCTCAAGGCCGCGTTGCCGAAGGTGCGCACCCCCGGCATGGCGTGCAGGTGCTGGGCGGTGGTGAAGCGGTTGCCCTTGGCGTAGTCGGCCTCGCCCAGCAGGATCGGGGCGACCAGGTGCGGCAGGTAGTCGGGGTCCATCTGGCCGTCGCCGTCCAGCTTGACGATGATCCGCGCGCCCAGCTCCAGCGCCAGGGCGTACCCGGCCAGGGTGGCGCCGCCGACGCCCTGGTTGGCGGGCAGGCGCAGCACCCGCACGCGCGGATCGGCGGTGGTCGCCTCGATCAGGTCGCCCGAGCCGTCGGGACAGGCGTCGTCGACGCAGACGACGCCCTCGATCCAGGCGGGCACTCCGGCCAGGACCTCGCGGATATGGCTGGTGACGCGGTAGCAGGGGATCACCACCCATGCCGCCGCGCCGGTCAGCGGCGCCTGAGGGCTGAGCTTGCGCGAAGGGGCTGCACGAACGGCCATGTTCACCCTGGTTCCCCGCGCCCGGCGCGATGCGGAATGGATACATCGGCGGCCCGCGAACCGCTAGGCGATCCGCGGCGCATCGCCGCGAGCAGGAAGTTTTCGCAAGGGATTCATGAATCCCCAAGCTTGCACGCACAACATGTAGCCGTTCAGTTCACAAGCGTTCCTTGTTATGACGCCCAAAACCTTCTCCCAGCGGCTTTCCGCCAGGATCAGCCGGCATCGGGCCGCTTACGACGACGGCTTCTTCATCTTCGCCATCCTGTTGGTGGCCAGCTTCATCTTCTTCGAGGTCCACGTCTTCAAGACCGAGAAGACCGCGTCCCTGACCAAGGCGACGCTGGAGCTGAACGAGATCATGGCCCTGTCGGCCCTGTTCTGCGTCGGGCTGGTGGTCTATGCCGGCCGCCGCCTGCTGGAGCAGAAGCGTGAACTGACCCGCCGCATCGACGCCGAGCGCGAGGCGCGCGTCCTGGCGCTGGAGGACCCGCTCACGGGCCTGCCCAACCGCCGCCGCTTCGACGAATGCCTGAACGCCGCCCTGGCCGCCCTGCCCGGCGCCCAGGCGACGCATGCGGTTCTGCTGCTCGACCTGAACGGGTTCAAGCGCATCAACGACGTGTTCGGCCATGCCGACGGCGATGACGTGCTGTCGATCATCGGCTCGCGCCTCGCCGGCCTGGTGCGCGAAGGCGACGTGGTGGCGCGTCTGGGCGGCGACGAATTCGCTCTGCTGGCCCAGCACATGTCCGGCCCCGAGGCAGCCGCCGGCCTGGCCCTGCGCGTCATCGAGGCCCTGAACGCCCCTGTGCGCGTCGGCAATATGGAACACGCCATCGGCGTCGGCGTCGGCATCGGCATCGCCCTGGCCCCGCGCGACGCCACCACCGTGTCCGAGATCATGCGCAAGGCCGACATAGCCCTCTACCGCGCCAAGGCGGAAAGCGGCTCGGCCATGCGCTTTTTCGAGGCCGAGATGGACGCCCAGGTGCGCGAGCGCTCGGTCATCGAGCGCGAACTGCGCAAGGCCATCGCCGGCGGCGACTTGCGGGTCGCCTACCAGCCGCAGATGGACATGAAGACCGGCCGCGCGGTCGGCTTCGAGGCCCTGGCGCGCTGGACCCACCCGACGCTGGGCGAGATTCCGCCCGACCGCTTCATTCCCATCGCCGAGGACAGCGGCCTGATCCGCGAACTGACCGGCAAGCTGCTGCGCCAGGCCTGCCGCGACGCGCGCGCCTGGCCGTCGGACGTGGCCCTGGCCTTCAACATCTCGCCGCTGGAGCTGAAGGACCGCACGCTGGGCCTGCGTATCATGTCGATTCTGGCGGAGACGGGCCTCGCGCCCAACCGCCTGGAGATCGAGATCACCGAAAGCGCCCTGGTGCGCGACATGGACGCCGCCAAGGACGTGCTGGGCGCCCTGCGCGACGCCGGGGTGCGGATCGCGCTGGACGACTTCGGCACCGGCTATTCCAGCCACTACCATCTGCGCAATTTCAAGCTCGACAAGATTAAGATCGACCGCAGCTTCATCGAGTCCATGGCCACCGATCCGGAGTCCGCCGCCATCGTCAGGGCGCTGGTCGGGCTGGGCGCGGGCCTCAGCCTGGAAGTCACCGCCGAGGGGGTGGAGACCGCCGAGCAGGAGGCCAGCCTGATCGAACAGGGCTGCAGCCTGGGCCAGGGCTACCGGTTCAGCGCCGCGGTGCCGGCGGCGCAGGCCATGGCCATGGTGGCCGCTGGCGCCAAGCGGGTGCGCCGGGCCTAGGTCACCGCCGATTTTAGATTAGGCCGCCTTCTGCCAGTTGCGCAGCGGCAGGTTCATCTCCGGGCAGGGGATGTGGCCGATCGGCTCCTCCAGCACCTCGCAGACGGCGGGGCCGGTGACGAACAGGGCGCCGAGGCGCACGCAGGCTTCCAGCTCGCGGCGAGTACGCACGTCGGCCAGGCCTTGCAGGATGCGCTTGCGCTGATAGGCGCCGGCTTCGCTCATGAAGCGGGCCATGGCCGCCAGGCGGGATTTCTCCGGCCCCGCCGGCAGCACCAGGGTGACGCTGCGGGCCATGTCCTGCGCCAGGTAGTCGATCTGGAACGCCGGGTCGGTGACGCAGAGGTCGATGTTGGCGAAAAAGGGATCGAGCACGTTGCGGGCCTGGGTCATGGCCGGGAAGGTCGGCGACCTGGGCGTGTCATAGACCGTCGCCGCCAGGCGCATGCGCATCCCCGGCGGCATGGCCTGCAGCGCCTGGGTGAGGGCCGTGCGGCCGCTGGGCTTGATCAGGCTGGAGAAGCTGATGGGCAGGAACAGCCTGCCCGAGGGCATGGACCGCACCGCCTCGCCGGCGGCGGCGATGCCGAAGGCGTCGTGCTCGGTCACTGCCTGTTCGGTCGGATGCAGCTCGCCGCTGCGGAAGGAATGCTGGCCCTGTTCCTGCCAGATCAGGGCGCTGCCGATGAAGCGTTCGTGCTGCACGCTGTAGACGCCGCGGTAGGTGGCGCGGGCCGGCGGCTCTCCGGTGACTTCCTCGAGCTGCTCGTACGGCGGCACCCCCAGGATGGAGCCGCCCTTCGGCGAGACGGACACCACCTCGTGCCGGGTGATCTTGCACACCCGCGAACTGATGCCTTCGATTTCGCCGCTGAGCAGGGCCCTGATCTCCTCGCGCGTGGCGCCGGCGAAGTTCATCACCTCGCTCTGGTCGCCTTCGAGGGTCAGCAGCGTGACGTCGCCCTCGCTCTCCTGGCCGAAAAGCTTGCTGTGGAGCTCGGCCGCCAGGGCTTGCAGTTCGCGCGGGTCGAGCAGGGTGACGCGTGGGTCGGCGAGCACGAAGGCGAAGGGCGCCACCAGGCCGTAGCGGCGCGGCCAGAGCCAGCGGGTGTCGAGATAGGACGACGCCACCTTGGCGACGAGGTCGGCCATGGTGTCGATATCGGCGAACAGCAGCTCTTCGCCGACGACTATTCTCAGGCACGCAACAGCGGTCATCGTTGATCCGTAAAAAGGGACCCCAGACGATGGCGGCGAAGTCTTAAGAAGGGGTGCAAGGCAAGGTTGAATAGATGCCTGTGCGGCCCTGTGTCGCTCAAGGGCCGCGCGTTCATGTCTGGCGCAAAACGCCCGCGATCCGCGGGAACAGCAAGCCCGCGGACGCGGGGTATTCGTAAGAGCGGGCGGCCCTACGCTGCCGCCGGCCGGGCTAACGCATCCAGGACGGCGTGGCTTCGCCGGTGGTGACGACGCCGTAGATCAGCCCAACAGCCAAGATGGCGATGGCGACCACCATCACGATCCCGATCAGCCGCTCGAAGCGTTCGGCCAGATGCCGGTCCTTATGGTGGTGAACGACGCCCTTTGCGTCTTCGACGACTTTGGTCATGGCGCTACTCTCCCATTCTGTTCTTGAGGACCGCGTCCTCAACACCAGACTGCGACAGGCGCCCTACAGGGCTAAGGCCGGACAGCCATCAGGGACCGCCGGAGAACGCCCTTCGCGCCTGCCGTAGCAAGGCGACCTTCGAAGCGTGCGCCTGATGTGGATTTTCGTCAATGGTTTCGGAGGGCTAGGGCCCCAACGCCTCGGGCGGGGCGATCCATTCCCAATGCCAGGGCTCGAAGGTGTAGTTGACGAAGCCGTAGCGGCCGGCGTTGGCGATCAGCCAGCGGTAGGCGGGGGTCTTGGTCTGGGCCAGGCGGTTGGCGTCGTCGCTGGAATCCGGCCGCATGCCGGGGACGTTTCCGACCACCAGATCGACCGCCAGGCCGGTGCGGTGGGCCGAGCAGATGGTGCGGACCGCGCCCTGGCAGTTGTTGTCCTTGGCGCAGCGGGCGGCGTCGGCGGCTGGATCGCGATAGCCTGAAAACACCGTGAGCATCTTCTTGTCGGCGGCGATGGCGCTATCGGCGGCGCGGGCGTCGGCGGCCATCCGGCGATAGGCGGCCAGGGCGGCGGGCAGCAGCCGCTCGGGCTTGCCGTAGATGTCGGCGCCGGTGAGCTGGACCAGCTGGCCGGGTGGGGCCGCCGGCGGACAGCCCTTCTGGCTGGCGACCACGAACGGCCGGGCCAGCAGCCAGGCGGTGTTCATGACGTTGAAGGCCCCGGCGTCGACCTGGCCGTCGGCGGGCAGTTTCCGGCCCTGTTCCCAGGCCAGCAGGGCGGCGGCGAAGCCGGGCGTGTCGGGCGCGCAGGCCGTGCCAATCTCTAGGGCGATCCTTGGGGCATAGACCTCCCAGCCGGTCTCGGGCCGGTGGAACGGGCCCCAGGCCAGGGTGCGCAGGGAGGCGGCGTTGGCGGCGGCGGCCTGTTTCGGCCCTTGGCCGCAGTCGGGAGTCGGCAGTCTCGGGGCCGGGGCGAGGACGGGGACGCCCTGAGGCAGGGCGGCGGCGACGACCGGTTCGGCCTCGGGTTCAACAATGGCTTGCGGCGCGGCGCCGCCCAGGGGCGCCTGCGGCTCGGCGACCGGCGGCAGGGGCAAGGGCATGGGCGGGGCCTCGACCACCACCACCGGCGGGGCGATCAGGGCCTCGTTGGGCGGCGGCGACAGGGCGCCGGTCAGGCGGACGATGACCACCACGGCCGCCGCCCCGCCCGCCAGGACGCCCAGTCCTCCGATCCAATGGTGTCTTCGCAAAGCTTGGCCTTCCGGAACTTCGTCCCTCGACAAGGCTTGAGCATGGAGCCTTGTTCCACAGGAAGACCCTCCATGCGCGCGCCCATTCCCGCCTTGATGCTCCTCGCCCTGGCCGTCGGAGCCTGTTCGGACGAGCCCCAGAACACGGCCGAGGCTCCCGCCCAGCCGGGCGCGCCGGCCTCCGGACCGCAGGCGAACAACCTCAATCCGCCGCCGCTGATCGTGCCCCCAGCCGAGGAAATCGTGGTGGCGGCCTCCAGCTTCCCGATGGCCCAGGCGATCGACGCGGCGGTGCTGGGGGCGCAAACGCCGATCATCCCCACGACGCCGACTCCGGGCCAGCCCGCGGCCGCGCCACAGGCGAAGGCTCAAGCGCAGATGGGGGCGGTGAAGCCCGGCGGCTACGACCCGGCCCTGGTGCGGGCGCAGGTGCTGCTCGACCGCGCCCGCTTCTCGCCAGGCGTCATCGACGGCCGCGACGGCGGCAATATGAAGCTGGCGGTGACCGGCTTTCAGACCATGCACAACCTGCCCGTCACCGGGGTGGTGGACCAGGCCACCTGGGCCGCCCTGGTCGCCGGCGACGCCGCCCCGGCCATGCAGGACTATGTGATCACGCCGCAGGACGCCGCCGGGCCGTATGACCCGCAAAGCCTGTCGGACGACTACGAGGTGTTGGCCACCCTGACCAAGCTCTCCTACGCCACGCCGTCGGAGGCCCTGGCAGAACGCTTCCACATGGATGAGGCCCTGCTCAAGACCCTCAATCCCGGCGCCGATTTCGCCGTGGCCGGGACCAAGATTGTCGTCGCCCGCCCGGGCCCCGACGCCCTGCCCGAGAAGGTGGCGCGGATCGAGATCGACAAGGCC
>CANJOB010000073.1 GCA_947475655.1 Caulobacterales bacterium
GACGGCCTGGACCCGGTGGACGTGCTGATGGCCGCCCTCCCCGCCGGCACCCTGTCGGGCGCGCCGAAGGTTCGGGCCATGGAGATCATCGACGAGTTCGAGATCGTCAAACGCGGCGTCGGCTACGGTGGGGCGGTGGGCTATTTCGGCGCCGACGGCTCGGTCGATACCTGCATCGTGCTGCGCACCGCCATGGTCAAGGACGGCACGGTCTATGTGCAGGCCGGCGGCGGCATCGTCGCCGACAGCGACCCGGACGCCGAATACGACGAGACCCTGCACAAATCCCGCGCCATCAAGCGGGCGGCGGAAGAGGCCTGGCGCTTCACCTAAGGCCGCGCTTCTACGGGTTGATGAAGGACAGCGACTGCTGGAAGCGGCTGGTCCGGTTCGAGCGGGCCACCGGGTCCGGCGGCAAGGCCTTGCCGTCAAGCACATAGAGCTTCCCGCTGATGAAGAAGACCGCCAGGGTCGAGCGGCTGCCGTCCTTGCGCTCCAGGCTGAGCTGGCGGCCGTAATGGCGGTTGACCCGCTCCTCCACGTCCACCGTGATCTTGCCGGCCTGGCCCAGCGTCTTCACCGCGTCGTTGATCGCGGCCTCCTCGGCCATGTCGGTCTTGGATAGATCGGCGATGGTGACGGCGTAGGCGACGTTGTCGACGGACGCCGCGTAGGTCACCGCCGGAACGCTGACTCCCGCGCTGGTGCGGTAGGCGCCGTTGGAGACAGTCGGCTCAGCCGGAAAATGCACCCCGAATCCGGCCTCCGGATAGCTGTAGGCGCGCCAGCTCTGGGCCGCCGCCGTCACGGGCGCGGCGATCAGGGCCGCCAGCACCAGAAGGACCAGGCGCGTCATCCGGTGAACGGCAGGCCGTTGAGTGTGGTCACGGTGACGAACTGGCCGCCGTTCGAACCATCGCGCAGCGGATGGTAGGTCACCGTCACCCGGTCGCCCGGCTTGAAGGTTTCCTGGTTCCAGCCCCGCCGCGTGATCTGGCCCGCGCCGCCCATCTCCAGCGACCATTCGGTGGCGCCGCCGGCGCGCGGCACGGCGACCTCCAGCCAACTGTGCGGGTTGATCAGGTCGAAGGACTTGATCGTGCCCGACAGGGTCTCGGTGCGGCCGCGGTCGAACATCGAATAGGAATGGTGGGCCGCGCCCGGGCTCGCCGCGATCAGGGCGAGGGCGGCGGCGGACAGGCCAAGCAAGGGGGAACGCCAGCGCATGATCGGACCTCACGGCAAGCTTCAATACGCCATTAGCCCACGATTGCCGGCGGCGGGCAACGCCTGAGCTAGCGGGCCTCGACGCCCGGCACGGGCCGGCTCAGGGTCGGCGGAGCCATGATCATGGCGGTGGCGAAGGCCAGGGCACTGATCGCCGCGAAGGTCGCCGCCGCCAGGGCCGGCCAAAGCCGCTCTCGCTCGATCGGGGGCTTGAGCAGCGCCCTCGCCCGGCCGATGGCCACCTGGTCCAATGCGGAATCGGTCGAATCCATGCGGTGAGCATAGGTCTTGGCGCGTCCGCCGCCAGGGCCTAGATACGGCTCATGATCCTGGTCATCGATAACTACGACAGCTTCACCTACAACCTAGTGCACTACCTGAACGAACTCGGGGTGCAGACGAAGGTCGTCCGCAACGACGCCCTTAGCGCAGAGCAGGCCCTGGCGCTCAAGCCGGAGGCGATCCTGCTGTCGCCGGGCCCCTGCGCGCCGGAACAGGCCGGAATCTGCCTCGAACTGCTGGAGACCGCCCCCGCCGACCAGCCGATCCTCGGCGTCTGCCTGGGCCACCAGGCCATCGGCCAGGCCTTCGGCGGCAAGGTGGTGCGGGCCAAGTCGGTGATGCACGGCAAGACCAGCCTGATCCGCCACGAGGGCAAGGGCGTATTCGGCGCCATGCCCCAGCCGTTCACGGCCACCCGCTATCACAGCCTGGCGGTGGAGCGCGCCAGCCTGCCACAGGCGCTGGAAATCACCGCCTGGACTGACGACGGCGAAATCATGGGCCTGTCGCACAGGACCCGCCCGGTGCACGGGGTGCAGTTCCACCCGGAATCCATCGCCACCGAGGGGGGCCACGCCCTGCTCGCCAACTTCCTCGACCGGGCCGGCGTCAAACGGGCGGCCGCTACCTATGTCTGACGCCTTCAAGCCGCTGCTGGCGCGGCTGGCGGGCGGCGCGACGCTCTCGGAAGAGGACGCGGACGCCTTCTTCGCCGCCGTCTTCCGCGGCGAGCCGACCCCGGCCCAGATCGCCGCCGCGGTCACCGCCATGCGCTTGCGCGGCGAGACGGTGGGCGAACTGGTCGCCTGCGCCCGCGCTATGCGCGGGGCCTCCATTAAGCTGGACCAACCCTATGACGTGATCGACGTCTGCGGCACCGGCGGCGATGGCCTGCACACCCTGAACATTTCCACCGCGGTCGCCTTTGTCGCCGCCGGGGCCGGGGTGAAGGTGGCCAAGCACGGTGGCCGCGCCGCCTCCTCGCAGTCGGGTTCGTCCGATGTGCTCACGGCCCTGGGCGTCAACATCGCCGCATCGCCGGAGGTCGAGCGCCGCTCGCTGGACGAAGCGGGGGTCTGTTTCATGTTCGCCCCGGCGCACCATCCGGCGATGAAACATGTGATGGGCGTGCGCAGCGAACTGGGTTTCCGCACTCTGTTTAACCTGCTCGGCCCCCTGACCAATCCCGCCGGCGCCCGGCGTCAGGTGGTGGGCGTGCCGTCGTCGCGGTTCGTCGAGCCCCTGGCCAAGGCGCTGGGCGTGCTGGGCGCGACGCGGGCATGGACCGTGCACGGCGAGGGCATGGACGAACTGACCACCACCGGCGAAACGGAAGTGGCGGAGTGGAAGGACGGTGCGGTCCGGCTGTTCAATATCACGCCGGAAGCCGTTGGCTTAAACCGTGTTTCCCTGTCTGATCTTAAGGGTGGAAGTCCCGACGTGAACGCCGCCGCCCTGCGCGCCCTGCTCGGCGGCGAGGCCGGCGCCTACCGCGACATCGTGCTGCTCAACGCCGCCGCCGCCCTGCTGGTGGCGGATAAGGTCGAGACCCTGCGCGAAGGCGTCGAGGCAGCCGCCGGGTCCATCGACAGCGGCGCCGCCGCCACCGCCCTGGAGCGGCTGGTCGCCATCACGGGCGCGCCGGCATGAGCGACGTGCTCGACAGCATCGCCGCCTACAAACGGATCGACGTCGCCGCCCGCAAGGCCGTGCGCAGCCAGGCGCTGGTCGAGGCCGCCGCAAAGGCCGCCGACGCACCGCGCGGGTTCAAGCGCGCCCTTGAAGCGGCCTACGCTCCCGGCCGCCTGGCCCTGATCGCCGAGATCAAGAAGGCCTCGCCCTCCAAGGGCCTGATCCGCGCTGACTTCGATCCGCCGGCCCACGCCCGCGCCTACGCCGCCGGCGGCGCCGCCTGTTTGTCCGTCCTGACCGATGGCCCAAGCTTCCAGGGCGACGACGCCTATCTTGTCGCCGCCCGCGCGGCGGTCACCCTGCCGGTGCTGCGCAAGGACTTCATGGTCGACCCGTGGCAGATCGCCGAGAGCCGCGGCTTGGGGGCCGACTGCATCCTGGTCATCGCCGCCATGTGCGACGACGCCCTCTGCGCCGACCTGCTGGCCGAGGCGGAGCGCTTCGGCATGGACGCCCTGGTCGAGGTGCATGACGAGGCCGAGATGGCGCGCGCCGGCGCGCTGGGCGCGACCCTGGTGGGTGTCAACAACCGCAACCTGCGCACCTTCGAGGTCGATCTAGCCGTCACCGGCCGCCTGGCCACCCTCGCGCCGCCGGACGCCCTGCTGGTGACCGAGAGCGGCATCGGCGGCCCGGCCGACGTCGCCGCCCTGGAGCGCTCCGGCGCCAAGGCCATGCTGGTGGGCGAGAGCCTGATGCGGCAGGCGGACGTGACCGCCGCGACGCGGGAACTGCTGAGCGCTTAAGCTTAGGCGCGCGGCCAACAGCGTTAACTTGACATCAAGAAAGAACGCCTAGAGAACATTTCGAAAGTTGGCGGTTTGTTCCGCCGCGATTCGACCAATCGAGGTGTCCGATGCTTACGCGCAAACAGCACGAACTGCTGATGTACATCCACGAACGCATCAAGGAGACCGGCGTCTCCCCCTCGTTCGACGAGATGAAGGACGCGTTGGACCTGGCGTCCAAGTCCGGCATCCACCGGCTGATCACCGCCCTGGAAGAGCGGGGCTTCCTACGTCGCCTGCCGCACCGGGCGCGGGCGCTCGAGGTGACCAAGCTTCCGGCCTCGGCCACACCCACCCCGGCCAAAGGCGGCTTCAAGCCCAAGGTGGTCGACGGGGTGCGCCCGGCGGTGGCCGCCAACGACATGCGCGAACTGCCGATCCTGGGCAAGATCGCCGCCGGCACGCCGATCGAGGCCATCCAGCACGAGCGCGACCGCATGTCGGTGTCCGAATCCATGCTCGGCAGCGGCGAGCACTATGTGCTCGAGGTGCAGGGCGACTCCATGATCAACGCCGGCATCCTCGATGGCGACCACGTCATCATCCGCAAGGGCGACACCGCCAATAGCGGCGAGATCGTCGTCGCCCTGGTGATGGGCGAGGAAGCCACCCTCAAGCGCCTGCGCCGCAAGGGAGCCTCCATCGCCCTGGAAGCCGCCAACCCGGCCTACGAGACCCGCATCTTCGGCCCCGACCAGATCCAGGTACAGGGCAAGCTGGTCGGGCTCATCCGGAAGTATCATCACTGACCAAGCGTGACAGCCGAAAGTGGGAACCGGTTTAGGCGCCCTGCACGCGAAAAAAAGAATCTAGCTATTCCGCGCCAGCGGGAGAGCTTGCGGACCAGGGACGGCGCCCGCGCACGTCCTGGGTCCAGACCAGCCGCCAGCCGCCTGAGGGCTTGCGAAAGGCCTCCAGCGCCCCGCCGCGGGTGAAGTCGGCTTGCGTCAGCAGCAGGCGGCCGGCGCATTCCGCCGGGGCCGCCGATGGCGTTCCGCGCAGCACCACTACCTCCGCCTCGCGGCACAGGCCTGCCAGAACCTCCGGAGACGGCGCGCGGCGCGCGTAGGCCGAAGCCAGCCTTACCGGCGCCGGCTGGGTCGGGCGGCAGATGTAGCGGCGGCAAGCGAAGGAAGCCGGCCCCTCCTCCAGCCCCCGGCGGCGCATCCACAGATCGACAGCGAAGCGGCGCACGTCGGGTCGGGTAAGGACAGCGGCCTTGTCCTGGCGCACCGCCGCCGCCCCGCCATCGCTGGAGACCCACAGGTCGGGCGCCGGCGGCCTGGGCCAGAGATTGACCGCCAGGGCCAGGGGCAGTCCGATCCAGCGCAACCGGCCCTGCGACAGGCACAGGATCATCAGGCCGAGGAACGAAATCACCAGGGCCGCGTCCGGCGCGCTGGCGATCGTCAGCTGGGCGTGGGGCAGAGCCGCGACCTTGGCGGCGATGGCGGTCATGGCGCCGATGCCCCAGCCGGCCACGGCCAGGAAAGGCCCGCCGAGCCCGAACGGGGTGAGCACCGCGCCAAGCGCCAGGGCAGGCATGAACAGGAACGACGACAGCGGCGCCACCGCCAGGTTGGCGGGCAGGCCGAACACGGCGATGCGGTTGAAGTGCTGCATGGCGAAGGGCGCCGTCGCCAGGCCGGCGACGAAGCTTACCCCGATACTGAGCGCCACCCAGCCGCCGATCCCCTGGATGGCGCGGATCCACAACGGCGCGGCGATCTCGCGGATGGGTCTTGGCCAAGCCTCGGCCAGGGCCACCAGGGCGGCAGTGGCGGCGAACGACATCTGGAAGCCTGGCTGGGCCGCGGCTTCGGGCTGCATCAGCAGAATCGCCACGGCGGCCACGGCCAGGGCGTGCAGCGAGATCGGCCGGCGGTCGGCAAGTATGGCCCCGAACGCGACCCAGGCGGTGATGGCCGCCCGCTCGGCCGGCGGCGGCGCCCCGGCCAGCAGCAGGTAGACGGCGATGGCCGCCATCCCGGCGACGGCGGCGACTTTCTTGCCGGGGATGCGCAGCGCCGCCCAGGGCCAGGCGGCGACGCCTAAGCGAACCAGGGCGAAGACGAAGCCGCCGACGATGGCCATGTGGAGGCCGCTGATGGAGACGATGTGCGCCAGGCCGGAGGTGCGCAGGGCCTCGGTCTGGGCGGTGGGAATCCAGGCCTCGTGCCCGGTGATCATGGCCGCGCCCAGCCCGCCGCTAGCGACGCCCATCTGCTCGACAATGCGCCGCGCCAGATTCCAGCGCATGGCGTTGACCGTCATGGCCAGGCGCAGCCGCCACGGCGGCGGGGGCAGGTCGACAAATTGCATCCGCCCCTGGGCGAAAGCGGCGCCGCCGATGCCGTCGAACCAGGCGTCCCGGGCGAAGTCGTAGGAGCCGGGGCTGACTGGCGGCGGCGGCGGATTGAGCCGCGCGTAGAGGCGTATCCCCGCGCCAGGACCGGGCACGGCGCGCGGGTCAACGGTGACGCGCAGCCGCGTCGGCGTCTCCTCCGGCGACAGGCCGGCGATCCGCACCGGCGCCACCAGGATGCGCGCGCCAGTGGCGCCGGGACTGATCACGTCGACCACGAAGGCGTCGACCCGCACGGCCCGCTCGGTGGCCGGGGCGATCGGGGCCGCGGTGCGCACCGCCCTCACCTGCCCGGCCAGGATTCCGCAGACGAACACCGCGCCAAGAACGGCCAGGATCGCCGCCACGCCCGGACGCCAGCGCCAGACCATTCCGGCGAGGACGGCGGCCCCCAGGGCGGCGCAGGCGGTGAGCCACAATGGCGGTTCGGTCTTGAGCGCCAGGTAGGCGCAGGCGCCCAGCCCGAAGGCGACGGGAGCCCACAGCCGCCAGCGCCCGGCCTGGGCGGCGACCTGCCGGCGGACCCAGGCGACGGCGTCCGTGATGCCGGCGCCGCGACGCACGTCCTCGCCGATTTCCACGGCGTCCGCGCCCGCCGCCGTCAACCCCGCCCCCTTCGAGAGATCGACCGCCATAGGAGGCTGTCTGGCGGCGCCGTTCAAGGGGTGGATGCGGGGCGGAAAAGCCCAGGCGGCGCCCAGGTTTACGGCGCGGCGACGGCGGCGGAGGGTTCCAACGTGCAATGCACAAACGGACGCTTTCGTCCGCCGCGCGAATGTTTATAACGCCCACGACGCCCCAACGAAGGGCGAACTCAGGGGATGCGATATGAGCGACAAAGCGGTGCTCACGATCGGCGACAAGGCCTACGACCTGCCGATCCTAAAAGGGACCACCGGTCCCGACGTGGTGGATGTCCGCAAGCTGTATGGCGAGACGGAGATGTTCACCTACGACCCCGCTTTTACCTCCACCGCCAGCTGCGAGAGCAAGATCACCTACATCGACGGCGACGCCGGGGTGCTCCTCCACCGCGGTTACCCGATCGAACAGCTGGCCGACCAGTCCAGCTTCCTGGAAGTCTGCTACCTGCTGCTGAACGGCGAACTGCCCAAGGGCGACGCCCTGGCCGACTTCCAGACCACCATTACGCGGCACACCATGCTGCACGCTCAGTTCGACCGCTTCTTCGAGGGCTTCCGCCGTGACGCTCACCCGATGGCGGTCATGACCGGCGCCGTGGGGGCTCTGTCGGCCTTCTACGCCGACGCCATCCAGGTCGACGATCCGGTGCAGCGCAAGATCAGCGCCCACCGCCTGATCGCCAAGATGCCGACCATCGCCGCCCGCGCGTTCAAATATTCGATCGGCCAGCCCTTCGTCAGCCCGCGTAACAACCTGAGCTATTCGGAAAACTTCCTGCGCATGTGCTTCGCCGTGCCGGCGGAGGACTATGTGGTCAATCCGGTCCTGGCGCGCGCCATGGACAAGATTTTCATCCTGCACGCAGACCACGAGCAGAACGCCTCGACCTCCACCGTGCGCCTGGCCGGCTCGTCGGGCGCCAACCCGTTCGCCTGTATCGCGGCGGGCATCGCCTGCCTGTGGGGGCCCAGCCACGGCGGGGCCAACCAGGAAGCCCTGGAGATGCTGGAGGAGATCGGCTCGGTCGAGAACATCCCCGCCTATGTGCAGGGCGTCAAAGACCGCAAGTACAAGCTCATGGGCTTTGGCCACCGGGTCTATAAGAACTTCGACCCGCGCGCCAAGGTGATGCAGAAGACCTGTTACGAGGTGCTCGAGCAGCTCGGCGTCAAGGACCCGCTGCTGCAGGTGGCCATGGAGCTGGAGAAGGTGGCGCTGAGCGATCCCTATTTCATCGACCGCAAACTCTACCCGAACATCGACTTCTATTCCGGCATCACCCTGCGGGCGATGGGCTTCCCAACCAACATGTTCACCGTGCTGTTCGCCCTGGCCCGCACCAGCGGCTGGATCAGCCAGTGGAAGGAAATGTTCGAGGACCCCACCCGCAAGATAGGCCGCCCGCGCCAGCTGTACCTGGGCGCCACTCAGCGCGACTACATCCCGGTCGACAAGCGCGGCTAAGCCCGCGCCTTAAGGCGAAGTGGGAACCGGTTCGCTGCCCGGAAGGCGCGGCTAAGGTTTCTTGACCATTTCTAGAACGGCCAGCGCGGCGGCGCCCGAGGGATCGGGGCCGCCGCGTCCCATTTGCGCCAAGGCCCGCTGCTGGCCGGCGACCTGCTCGGCCCGCGCGGCGGGATCGTCGAGCAGGCGGGCGACCGCCGCGGCGAGCTTTGGTCCGGTGCAGCGGTGCTGGATGAATTCCGGCATCACCATCCGAGCGGCGGCGACATTGACCAGGCTGATCCACGGCGTGCGCACCAGCCGTTTCAACAGGGCGTAGCTGAGGGCGCCGATACGGTAGCCGACCACCACCGGCGGCCCGGCCAGGGCCAGTTCCGTCGTCACCGTGCCGCTGCAGGCCAGGGCGACGGTCGCGCCCGCCATGGCATCGTCTTTGAGCGCCTCGTCCTCGATCAGGAGCACGCCCTGCCCCCAGCCGGCCGCGGCTTCGCGCACGGCGCCGGCCACGCTCTGCGCCACCGGCACGACAACCCGCAGGCCGGGATGGCTGGCACGCAGGAGCGCCACCGCCTCGCCGAACGGCTGAGCCATCCGCGCGATCTCGGACCGCCGGCTGCCCGGCGCCACCAGCAGCACCTGCGCCTTGGGCGCGGCGCCCACGGTACGGCGCAGGCGGCGCGGGTCGGCCTTGGAAAAATCACGCGCCAGTATGGCGTTGCCGACGAAGGTGACGGGCAGGCCGTGCGCCTCGAAATGCGGCGCGTCGAAGCTGTGCAGGGTCAGGAGCCGGTCGACGGTCCTGGCCAGGGTCCTGGCCCGGCCCGGCCGCGACGCCCAGACCTGCGGCCCGACGTATTTGACCACCGGCGTCGCCGGCAGGATGCGGTTGAGGCCCTGAGCCACGCGGAGGGTGAAGCCCCAGCTGTCGATCAGCACGGCGATATCCGGCTTTTCCCGCCGCGCCAGGCGCAGCGTGTCGCGCACCCGTCCCACCACACGCGGATAGGCGGCCAGGCCCTCGATCAGGCCGAGCACGGACAGCTGTCGGATGTCGAACGGGCTCTGCACCCCTTCCGCGGCCATCAGCGGCCCGCCGACGCCGACGAAGCGGACCGGGGTCTCGCCCAACTGCTTGCGGATGGCGGCGGCCAGCTTGGCGCCCAGGGCGTCTCCAGACGCCTCCCCGGCCACCAGCATCACGCAGAGCACGGTTAGCGCCTCGAGGTCGGGGGGGAGCCGTAGATGAACAGGCCCAGCCGGTTGGCCTCCTCGATCACCTCGGCGCGGTCGACCACCAGCACGGCCCCGGCCTCGCCGACGATCCCTGACAGCCCGGCCGTGGCGACATTGTGCACGGTGGTCACGCCGATGGTCGGCAGGTCCACCCGACGGTCCTGGATCGGCTTGGGCGCCTTGGCCAACACCCCGATCCGCATCTCGGCCGAGCCGCGGATTTCCGACGGCAGGCCTGCCACCCGCGCCAGCATGGCGTCGGTGCCTTCCTGGGCCTCGACCGCCAGCACCAGACCGTCCGCGACCACGGCGCCCTGGCCGATGTCCAATTCGCCGATGCCGCGCGCCACCTGCAGGGCGCGGGTGATGTCCTCGGCGTGGCGGGCCTCGGGCCGCACCGTGCCCATGACGCCCTCGGACATGGTGATGCCCTGCACCGCCGAATGGACGCCCTCGATGTCGAAGCCTTCGCGCTCGAACTCCCACAGCACCCGGCGCAGCACCGCGTCGTCGCCGCGGCGGGCGGCGGCCATCAGGCCGGGCATGGCGGTCAGGCCGCGCAGATCCGGCTTGAGCGCGGAAAAGTCAGGCCGCTTCACGGCCCCGGCGAAACAGACTGAGCTGCAGCCCTCACGCTTGAGGGCGCTGAACACCTTGCCGAACTCCCCCAGCCCCGCGTCCATGCCCGGATATTCCGCCATCTCCGGGTCGGCGAAACCCTTGAGCCGCACCACGAACAGGGCGCGGCCCGATTCCAGACAGGCCTTGGCCACCTGCCGGGGCAGTCCGCCGCCGCCGGCGACCAGCCCCAGGGGCGACTCCACCTTGGGGATGGGCCGGTTCAATCGTCATTCCTCGGCAGGCACAGCGGACGGCTGGCGTCGGCGCGGATGAAATCGACGATTTCCATCACATCGGCATGGCCGGCGTAGTTCTCGGCCACGTCGTCGAGCCGTTCCTGGAACGAGCCCTCGTCGGCGAACAGCAGACGGTAGGCCGCGCGCAGGGCGTTGATGGTTTCGCGCGAAAAGCCGCGGCGCTTCAAGCCCACCAGGTTGAGGCCTTCCAGGTGGGCATGGTTGCCCCAGACCGAGCCGTGCGGGATCACGTCCTTGGTCACCGCCGCCAGGCCGCCGACGAAGGCGTAGCGGCCTATGCGGCCGAACTGGTGCACGGCGGCCAAGCCGCCCATGAAGACGAAGTCGGACACCACCACATGGCCGCCCAGCGTCGCGCCCTTGGCCAGGGTGACCTTGTCGCCGACGATACAGTCGTGCGCCACGTGGCTGCCGACCATGTAGAGGCCGTCGTCGCCGATGGTGGTGACGCCGCGGCCGCCGACGGTGCCGGTGTGGAAGGTGACGTGTTCGCGGATGACGTTGCGCGCGCCGACCACCAGCCGTGTCGGCTCGCCCTTGTGCGCCAGATGCTGCGGCGGCCCGCCCAGGTTGGCGAACGGATGCACCACGCTGTCGTCGCCGATGGCGGTGACGCCCTCGATCACCACGTGCGACAGCAGCCGCACGCGGGCCCCGAGCGTGACGTCGGGGCCGACGAGGCTGTAGGGCCCGATCTCGACGTCGTCGGCCAGCTGGGCCTTCGTGTCGACGATCGCGGTGGGATGGACCTTAGGCACTCGGGGTCTCCACCACCATGGCGGCCCATTCGGCCTCGGCGGCCAGTTTGTCGCCGACCATGGCCCGGCCCTGGAACTTGTAGAGCTTGGCGCGGGCTTTCAGCACCTCGACATGCAGGCGCAGCACGTCGCCCGGCCGCACCGGATGGCGGAAGCGGCAGTTGTCCAGGGTCATGAAGAAGATGGTCTTGCCCTCGATGTCGGCGTCCAGGGTCTTGGACATTAGGACCGCCCCGGCCTGGGCCAGGCTTTCGACGATCAGCACGCCGGGCATGACCGGATTACCCGGGAAATGACCGATGAAATAGGGCTCGTTCATCGTCACGTTCTTGACGCCGATGATCGATTGGCCGGGCTTGTAGGCCTCGGCCCGGTCGACCAGCAGGAACGGGTAGCGGTGCGGTATGCGGCGGAGGATTTCGGCGATGTCGATGTCGCCGCCCGCCTCCCCTGATCCTGTCTCGCTCATGCCTTGTCCCCCGAGCCCCGCCGCCCGGCCTGTCTGGCGAGCCAGGCCGTCTCGCGCATCCAGCGCTTGATCGGACGGGCGGGAAAGCCTGTCCATACTTCGCCCGCCGGCACATCCTTGAACACCGACGCCGCCGCGCCGATGCCGGCGCCGTCGCCGACGGTCAGGTGGTCGGCCAGCCCGGCCTTGCCGCCGAACCGGACCCCGTCACCGACGGCGGTGCTGCCGGAAATGCCAGTGAAAGCGGCCAGAACGCAATTGCGGCCCAACGTCACGTTGTGGGCGATGTGGACTAGGTTGTCGATCTTGGTGTTCTCCCCAACCGAGGTGTCGCCGAACGCCCCGCGGTCGATGCAGCTGTTAGCCCCGACGGTGACCCGATCCTGGATGATGACCCGGCCCAGTTGGGGGATGTCGATGACCCCGCCCTGCCCGGCCGTGGCTCCAAAACCCGCCTCGCCGATCACCGCCCCGGCATAGAGGCTGACTCCGTCGCCGATCAGGGCGAAGCCGACCACCACGCGCGGACCAATCCGGCACTGGCGGCCGATGGCCACTCCGGGACCGATAACCGTTCCCGCGCCGATACGCGTGCCGCGGCCGATGCGGGCGCCGGGGCCGATCACGACCCCCTGGCCCAGCGAGACGTCCTCCTCGAGGAAGGCGTCGGGATGAATGTCCGGCCCTGCGGGGTGCTCGATCGGGACGTGCAGCGCCGCCGCGGCCCGGGCCCAGGCGACGCGGGGATGGGCGGTGCAGACCGCAACGCAGCCCTTGGGCAACAGTTGGCCGTCGCGCGCGAAACAGGCGGCGGCCGACGCCGCCAGCCGGCCGGCCTGTTTGGGGTCGTTGAGGAAGGCGATCTCGCCGGCGCCGGCGACGTCGAGGGGCGCCACGCCGCTGATGGCGATGCTGCCCTCGCCCGCCTCCACCGCCGCCCCGGTCAGGGCGGCGAGGTCGGACAGCGGCAGCGGGCCTAGCGCCCGGTAGAAGCGAGAATCCGGCATCACCCTTCCTGCGGCGGCGGCTGGCCGACCGCGACAGGTTGCGAGTCGGCCCCTAAACTAGCGAGCTTGCGCCGCCGAGGCCGCTTGGTCGAGGCGTTCCCGATCGAAGGTCAGGGTGGGGATGCGGGCGTTCAGGGCGGTGATGATCACCGGGCTAATGTCCATGGCCGGGTTCACGGCCACGACAGCCTGGCGGTTGACCAGCATCGAGCAGGCGCGCTGCTGATAGACCTGGACCTCGACTGGATCGAGCTCGGAGGCGATGCGGTCCAGGGCCTTGGCCTGGGTCGCCTGGATTTCGCGCTGGCGCAGCTCGGCCTTGCGCTGCAGGGCAGCGCCCCGGAGCTGCAGGTCGGCCTGGCGCTTCTCGGCGGCGTCGGTGGCCAGGGTGGCCCGCTGGGTGTCGAAGGTCTTGGCGTCGTTGACCAGGGCGGTCTGTTCGGCGGTCAGTTCCGCCTGCACGTCGGTGGTCAG
Source organism: Caulobacterales bacterium (assembly GCA_947475655.1). GTDB lineage: Bacteria > Pseudomonadota > Alphaproteobacteria > Caulobacterales > Caulobacteraceae > Caulobacter. The sequence goes on from CANJOB010000073.1 coordinate 13,283, forward strand.
CTTCTGCAGGCGGGCGTTGGCGGCCTTGCCGACGGCGGATTCGGCCAGGATGCGGTCGACGTCCACCACGCAGACCCCGCCGATGGCCGGGCCATGCGTGATCGCCGGGGCGGCGGCCGCGGCCGGACGGGGGGCAGCGGCGGCGGGAGCCTGGGCGGCGGCGGCTCCAGCCAGCGCCAACAGGGCGGCCGCGCTGGC
>CANJOB010000074.1 GCA_947475655.1 Caulobacterales bacterium
AAAAGGCGCTCATCACGTCTTCCAGCTGGGTCGGCGCCATCTGGCCGTGGCCGGTGACGAACTTTATCTCCGGCACACTTTCTCGAAGGAATCTCTGCACATCCTCCAGGTCCTTGATTCTCGGGACCACGTAATAGGCCTGGCCGCCACGATACTTCTCGCGCAGTAGCGCCTCGCGCAGGGTCACAGGGTCGTTGGGGCTGATGTAGGTGCGGACCGCCAGGCGATCGACCGGCGGGGTGGCGATGATCGACATCTCGCGGATGCCGCTCAGCGCCATTTGTAGGGTGCGAGGTATGGGGGTCGCAGTGAGCGTCAGCATATGCACGTCGGCGCGCAGGGCTTTCAGCGCCTCCTTGGCCTTGACCCCGAAATGCTGCTCCTCGTCGACCACCACCAGGCCGAGGTCCTTGAACGACACCTGCTTGGAAAGCACCGCGTGGGTGCCGACGACGATCTCCGCCTCCCCGGCCGCGAGGGCGGCGCGGGTTTCGCTGGCTTCCTTGGCCGGAACGAGCCGCGACAGCCGTCGCACTTTCACGGGCCAGCCCTGGAAGCGGTCGGTGAAGGTCTTGAAGTGCTGGCGGGCCAAGAGGGTGGTCGGGCAGACAACGGCCACCTGCTTGCCGCTCATGGCCACCACGAAGGCGGCGCGCAGGGCCACCTCGGTCTTGCCGAACCCGACGTCGCCGCAGATCAGCCGGTCCATCGGTTTGCCGTCGCCGAGATCGGTCAGCACGTCGGCGATGGCGTTGAGCTGGTCGTCCGTCTCCTCGTAGGGGAAGCGGGCGCAGAATTCGTCGAACAGCCCCTGCGGCGGCTCGATCTCCTCGGCCTGTTTCAGAGCCCGCGCGGCGGCGATCTTGATCAGCCCCTCGGCCATCTCGCGCAGCCGCTCCTTGGCGCGCGCCTTGCGGCCCTGCCAGGCGGCGCCGCCGAGACGGTCGAGCTGCACGCCTTCGCTCTCGGCGCCGTAGCGGGTCAGGAGGTCGATGTTTTCCACCGGCAGGTAGAGCTTGGCTTCGCCGCCGTACTGGATCTCCAGGCAGTCGTGCGGCGCGTCCTGCACGCTCAGCGTCTGCAGTCCCTCGTAGCGGCCAATACCGTGGTCGATGTGCACCACCAGGTCGCCGGGAGTCAGGGCGCTGGCCTCGGCCAGGAAGTTGGCAGCGCGGCGCTTGCGGCGCGGGCGGGCAAGGCGGTCCCCTAAGATGTCCGTCTCGGCGATCACCGCCAGGTTGTCGGTCTCGAACCCGGCCTCCAGCGGCAGGACGGCGCGCTGTGGTTTCTTCGGGTCGGCGGCCTTGGCGGCCAGCCAGTAGGGCGCGAGGCCCACGGACTTGATGCCGTGGTCGGCCAGCATCAGCCCCAGCCGCTCGGACGAGCCCTCGCTCCAGGAGGCGAACAGCACGCGCTTGCCGTCGGCGGTCAGCTTCTCGGCGTGATGTGCGGCGGCCTCGAACAGGTTGACGCTGTCCTGGGCCCGTTCGGCGGCGAAGCTGCGGCCCTGGCGCGCGCCCATGTCGATCACATCCGCGCCCCCGGAAACTTGGGCCACCTGGAACGGGGTGAAGGCGCGGCTGGGGTGAGCGGCGATGCGTTGGTCCCATTCGGCGGCGGTCAGGTAGAGCGTCTCGACGGGCAGCGGCCGGTAGCTCCCCTTGGCCTGCACCCGGGCGTCGCAAGCGTCGGTCGCCATGGCCAGGCGCTCGTCGCGGGCCTGGCCGCTGAGGTGGTCGAGCCCAATCAGGCAATCCTTGGGGAGATAGTCGAACAAGGTGGCGGTGGTCTCGTAGAACAGCGGCAGCCAGTGCTCCATGCCGCCGCGCCGCCCGCCCTCGCTGACCGTGGCGTAGAGTGGATCGTCGCCCGGCGCGCCGAAGGCCTCCAGATAGCCGCGGCGGAAGCGGGAGATGGCGTCGGCGTCGAGCAGCACCTCGCTGACCGGGGCCAGTTCGATCGACTGCAGTTGCTTGGTCGAACGCTGGGTCTCGGGGTCGAAGGCGCGGATGGATTCCAGGGTGTCGCCGAATAGGTCCAGCCGTACCGGCTCGTTGGCGCCCGGTGGAAAGACGTCGATCACGCCGCCGCGCACGGCGAACTCGCCGCGCTCGTTGACAGTGCTGGCGCGAGCATAGCCGTTGACGCCGAAGTAGCGCTCCAGATCGGCGATATCGACCTCGTTGCCCGGCCTGGCGGCGTAGGAGGCGCGAGCCAGTGCCGCCGGCGGCGGCAGGCGCTGCGCCACGGCGGGCGCTGCGGCGACCAGCATGGCCGGCTTGTCACCCTTCCAGCCTTTGCCCAGCCGGGCCAGCACGGCCATGCGCTGGGCGGAGACGGCGCTGGATGGCCCGACCCGGTCGTAAGGCAGGCAGTCCCACGACGGGAACAGCACGCACTCCATCTCCGGGGCGAAGAAGCGCATGGCCTCAATGAAGGCCTGGGCCCGACCGCCGTCGCGGGCGACGAACAGGGTCAGCCCGCTCCGTGCGCGGGCGATGTCGGCCATCACCAGGGCGTCGAACCCTTCCGGCGCCCCGGCCAGAGTCAGGCTGCCGCCGTCTTGGGAAACGGCCTTGGCCTCCGCCGCGCTAAGCGCCACGCGGCCCCGCAATCTCGCTAAATTTATCGCGGAACAGCTTGAGTTCACTCATGATAATCGTGTTGAATTCGGGCGGCGTCGGCGCCTTCTCCGCGATCCAGTTGTAGATGTCGTGATCGGCCTCTTCCAAAAGCCGCTCGAACAGGTCCAGTTCCGCAGGACTCAAGCTCGCCAGGCGTGCGTCCGCGAAGGCCCCCAGGATCAGGTCCGCTTCGCGAAACCCCCTGTGCCAGGCCCGAAATGAGATCTTCTTGAGGCGCGTGTCGTCCATAGGAGGGGCGCGGTATAGGGCGAGCCGCCGCTGAAGGCTAGGTTCGCAGCATGCGTCCGGAGATTCTCTTTCCGCTGTTCGCGCCCTCGTCCTCGCTGAAGGGCGTCGGGCCGCGCCTGGCCCCGCTGCTGGACCGACTGGCGGGCCCGCGAGTGCGCGACGTGCTGTTCCTAACCCCCCAGCGCCTGGTGCGCCGCAGCCGCTCATCCGTCGCCGCCGCCCAGGAAGAGACGGCGCACATCTTCGACCTGGTGATCGACAACCACCTGGCCTCGCAGCGCCCCGGCCAGCCCTGGCGCATCAGGGCCCACGACGACACCGGCTTCGTCCATCTGGTCTTCTTCGGCGGCTACGGCCAGAGCCTGGAGAAACAGCACCCGCCTGGCTCGCGCCGCTGTGTGAGCGGCCGGGTCGAGCGGTTCGGGGTGCAGCTACAGATCACCCATCCCGACTACATCGTTCCCCCCGAGCGCGCCGCCGAGATTCCCGAGGTGGAGGCGATCTATCCGGCCACCGCCGGCCTCGCCCCCCGTGTGGTGCGAAAGCTGGCGCTGGAGGCCTTGGCCCGGACACCGGAGCTGCCTGAGTGGCAGGACGCGGCCTGGATGAAGCGCGAGGCTTTCCCCGCCTGGCGCGCGGCGCTGGAGGGGCTGCACGGCCCGGTCAGCGAGGCCGACCTCTCGCCCGCCTCCCCGGCCCGGCGGCGCTTGGCCTACGACGAACTGCTGGCGCACCAGCTGGCCCTGGCGATCCGCCGCGCCGACCGGCGGCGCTTCCCCGCCGCGCCGGTTCCCGCCGGGGAGATGGCGGACAGGCTGGAAGCCGCCCTGCCCTTCAAACTGACCGGGGCGCAGATCAGGACCTTGAGCGAAATCCGCGGCGACCTGCAGAGCGGCGAGCGCATGGCGCGGCTGGTTCAGGGCGACGTCGGCTCGGGCAAGACGGTGGTCGCTATGCTGGCCATGTCCGACATCGCCGCCGCCGGCCGCCAGAGCGTGCTGATGGCGCCGACCGAGATCCTGGCCCGGCAGCACTTCGAGACCCTGCGCGGACCGCTGGAGGCGCTGGGGGTGCAAGTCGTGCTGCTGACCGGCCGCGACAAGGGCAACCCGCGCGCCGCCAAGCTCACGGCGCTCGCCAACGGTTCGGCGGCGGTGGCGGTCGGCACCCACGCGCTGTTTCAGGACGACGTCGTGTTCCAAGACCTGGCCCTGGCGGTGATCGACGAGCAGCACCGCTTCGGCGTCAACGAACGCCGCCGCCTGCTGGCTAAGGGCCCCGACACCCACATGCTGGTGATGTCGGCCACCCCGATCCCGCGCACTCTGGAGCTGACCGCCTTTGGCGACCTGGACATCTCGCGCATCGACGAGAAGCCGCCCGGCCGAACCCCGGTGGCCACCCGCGCGGTCCCGGCCTCGCGCACGGCCGAGGTGGTCGAGCGGCTGCGCGCCGCGGCGGCCGGCGGGGCGCAGGCGTTCTGGATCTGCCCGCTGGTGGCGGAGTCCGAAGAGTCCGACCTGGCGGCGGCGGAGAAGCGCGCCGTCGACCTGCGCGCGGTGCTCGGCACGGAGGTCGGGCTGATCCACGGCCAGATGAAATCCGACGCCAAGGACGCGGTGATGGCGCAGTTCGCCGAAGGACGTCTGCCGTTGCTTGTGGCGACAACGGTGGTCGAGGTCGGCGTCGACGTGCCCAACGCCTCCATCATGGTGATCGAACAGGCCGAGCGGTTCGGCCTGGCCCAGCTGCACCAGCTGCGCGGACGCGTCGGCCGCGGGCGGCGCGAGAGCGCCTGCATCCTGCTGTACGACCCGCCGCTGACCGAGACCGGCCAGAAGCGCCTCGACATCCTGCGGCGCACCGATGACGGCTTCCTGATCGCCGAGAAGGACCTGGAACTGCGCGGCGGCGGCGACCCGCTCGGCCTGCGCCAGAGCGGCCTGCCGGCCTACCGCCTGGCCGATCCCGCCGCCCACCGCGACCTGATCGCCGTCGCCGCCGACGACGCCCGCCTGATCCTCGCCCGCGATCCCACACTGGAAAACCCGCGCGGCCAGGCGCTGCAGGTGCTTCAGGCGCTGTTCGACTGGCCGGTCGGGGCGACGGGGGAGACCGACTAGGCCGCCCTCACCCCAGGCGCCACTCCTGCAGAAGCCTGCCTTCGGAGTCCTCGAAAGCGACCCGATCGACCTCAGCCGCCGCGATGCAAATGGGCTCTTGATCGATGTCGGGCGAATGGCACCGGATGGCGCGGCCGGACGGGAAAGCCGAGAAGCGGCCCTCGATCACCAGGCGGTAGCCATTCGCCGGCGGGACGGGCGGATCGCCGCGCAAGGTCCAGGTGAACGCCCTGCCGTCTCGTTGACGGACGCGCGAACTCTCGCGACCGAAGACGGCGGCGAGGCCGGCGCGCGGGGCCGAGGAGGCCGCGCCCGACGTCGAATCCGCCGGCGGCGTGGGGCATCCCTCCGACTTCAGCCAGGGACGGGCCAACCAATAGCCCTCCGCCGCCTCCCACCCGTTATCGCCTGCCAGGACCGGCGAGGCGGTCAAATCCGCCGGCGTCAGTTTGATGTCGATGGTCTGCCGGTCGCGCCCCCAGCTCCAGCCGGCGTTTCCGGGGACGACCGGGCCGGTCGCGAGGTCCGGATCGGTCACCGCGTCGCAACCGAAAGTTTGCCGAACAGCGAAACGCCGGCCCGCCAGCCCTTCCGCCACATCCGGCTGTCCGGCCGCGTAGGCCGAGCGCGCGTTGGCGATGGCCAGCAAGAGCTCAGCCCGGCTGACGAGGGGCGGCGGTGTGGGGATGTCAACGGTAGCCGATGCCACGGCGGGCGCCTCCGCGGGAGGGGCCTTAGGCCCGCGGTCGCAAGCTCCCGGCGCCAGTCCCGCAAGGACCAGGACTGTGGCCGTCGTCCGCAGCGTGAGACGCGGACAGGGTCTGTTCACCCAAAACATCGGGTCAGCCTATCACGTGGCGCGGCCGGCGCCGCGCAAACGCCGAGAATTTGATTGACCGGGCCGCAGTCCCAACGTCTGCAAGAGCCATGAGCTTCGATCAGATTGCGTCGCTGGTGGTGCTGGTGGGGGTGGTCGCCCTCATGATCCAGGGCCGGATGCGCGCCGATGTCGTGGCGCTGCTTGGCGCAGCGCTGCTGCTCGTCTTCGGGGTGGTGCGTCCGGTTGAGGTTCAGGGGGCCTTCGCCAGTCCGGCTGTCATCACCCTGGCGGGCCTGTTCGTCATCGCCTACGCGATCGAGATATCCGGCCTGCTCGGCCTTCTTATTCGCCAGGCCGTGCGGATGTCATCGCGCATCGGCGCCGTGGGGATATGGCTGGTCATCGGCCTTTGCGGTCTGGTCGGCGGCTTCGTCAACAACACGCCTGTAGTGGTTCTGGCGGCCCCCGTGATCCGCGATGTCGCCCGCTCGCTGGGACTGTCGCCGAAGCGTTTCCTGATGCCGCTAAGCCACGTCACCGTCATGGGCGGTCTCCTGACCCTCATCGGCACCTCCACCAACCTTCTGGTCAACGACATGGCCAGAAACGCCGGCCAGCCCGTCTTCGGAATGTTCGAGATCACGCCGGTGGGACTGGTCATCGGCGGCGCGGGCGGGTTGTGGCTATACGTCGTCGGCGCTCGCCAGCTAGGACGCTCGGCCGCACGTGAAGAGGGCGTCGCGGCGGCCCCGGCTCAGGCTGAAATCGCCCTTCCTCGGCTGGGCGAAGCGCGCAACCAGCCCGACGGGTCGGGCGACGCCAGCCTCGGCGACGTGGCGCTCTACAGCGCCGCCGACCGGCCGTTCCGGTTGAGGCCCGCCCTGATCTCGTTCGCGGTGTTCGGGACGGTGATCGCCGCCGCCGCCCTGGGGTGGGCGCCGATCGCGGCCGCCGCGTTCGCCGGAGCGGTCGGCCTGATCCTGTTGAAAGTCATCACCCCCGAGCAAGCCTACGCGGGTTTGCGACCGGAAATCCTGCTCCTGATCGCGGGCATGGTGGTGATCGGCACGGCCATGGAAGTGACAGGGCTGGCCGAGGCCGCCGCGGGGCGTCTGATCGACGTGATCCGGCCGCTAGGACCGATCGGCGCCTTGGCCGTGCTGTACGGAGTGACGCTTTTCGCCACTGAACTTCTGTCAAACGCCACGGTGGCCGTGCTCATGACCCCGATCGCCGTCGCGGTCGCCGAGAGTCTGGGTGTCGATCCGAGGCCGTTCCTGGTAGTGGTGATGACGGCTGCCTCCGCCGCCTTCGCCACGCCCTTCGGCTATCAAACCAACGTGCTGGTCTACAACATGGCCGGATACAGCTACCTCGATTTCGTGCGGGTCGGTCTGCCGCTCAACCTCGTCACCTGGGCGGCCGCCATGATCGCCATTCCTGCTTTCTTCCCGTTCTAGGCCTTTTCGAACACCAGGACGTCGCTGCGGGTGATGATCGGCTGGGGAACCGTCTCGGCGGCGACGGCCGCGTCCAGCCGCGCGAACCCTTCGACGATCTCCGCCTCGGTCATGTGTTCGAAGGTGGAGATGGCCCGGTGCTTCAGCCGTTCGGCGGCCTCGCGCAGGCTGTCGTCGAACCGCTCCTGGATTTCGACCAGCTCAACCCGGCGCAGGCCGGCGGCGGCCAAGGGCGTCTCCACCTCGGCCAGGGTCGGGAACATCGCCAGTTCGATCTCGCGGGCGCGGGGGAAGTAGGCGTGCCAGTCGAGGTCGGGGAAACGGTCGGAGAACTGGCTGCGGATTAGCACCCGGCCGCCAGGCCGAAGGACCCGCGCGATCTCCTTGCCCGCGGCGACGCGGTCACGGACGTGGTGGAAGGACAGGAACATCAGCGCCAGGTCGCAGGAGCCGCCCGGCAACGGGATCGCCTCGGCCCGGCCGACCAGGAACGTCGCGTCGCGGGTCGTCCGCACCGCCGCCTGAGCCCGCATCGCGTCCGAGGGTTCGACGCCGTAGACCGCGCCCTGGAACTCATCCGCCAAGGCGTCGATAAAGCGGCCGGTCCCGCATCCCAGGTCGAGAACATCCAACGGCCGTCCCGTCGGCGCATGGGCGGCGAACACCTCCGCCCATCGCCGGGCGTGCGCCGCGCCGAGGTCACGCCCGGCGGCGTAGTTGGCGTGCTGTTGCTGGTTGTAGTCGATCGGCTTGAGCATGTGGTGACGCTAACCACGCGACCCCGCACGGCCAATCGAGATCGGCGGCAGGCCCTGTGAGGCCAGATCACAGTGGGTTAGTCGATCCTATGCGTCGGCACGCGGCGGACGTTGATCACCCCGCCGATCGGCGCGGGCGGCATTTCGAACCCGGGCCGGGCCAACAGGGCATCGATGCGGGCGCGGGCGTCGGCTTCAAGGTCGGCGTAGAACAGGTTGTAATTAGGCGCCTTTTTCCGGTCAGCCCATCGTCCCGACAGCTTCAGCGACGGCGACCTTGGCCGGCCCGCGGTCAGCACCCCGTTCTCGCACTGGGCCCAGACCTGCCGCTGCAGGAAGGCGGGCCGTGCGCCCCATTCGAGGCCGGTGGCGTTGGCGGCGCCCTGGTTGAGCCGCTGCGAGGCGCGCTCGCCGCCGGTCGCCCCGGTCAGCGGATTGACGCATAGGGCGGTGCGCCCGTTCAGGTTGGCCAGCACCCCCTGCTCATCGAAACTGATCGAGCGGTTGCGGATGGCGGAGGCGCGGTCGCCATCCATCTCCAGCGCCATGGCGTAGGCCACCGCGCAGCCGGCCTGCTCGCGGCGGACGCAGGCAGGGACCGGCGCGGCCGGACCGTAGGCCTCGGCCGGCACGGCGGTCTCGATCAGGTAGGCGCCGGCCATCCGCCCCAGCACCTCGGGGCGGCGCACGATCTCCTCGGCGATCAGCCGCGCGGCCAGGGCGCCCCCTTGCTCCACGCCCACGACGATAAATGGGCGGCCCAGGTTGTTGTGGTCGAGGTAGTAGGTCCAGGCGGCGCGCACATCCTCGTAGGCGAAGCGCCGTGCGTCGCGGGCGTCGTCGCGCAGGGTCAGCATGGCGTAGAGGCTGGCCTGGCGGTAACGCGGGGCGAACAGCCGCCCGACCCGGGCGAACGGCCCGGCGTAGTTGGGCAGCATGACGTCGGACAGCACCCGCCCGGCGCGGGCCTCGTCAATCGGGCCGTTCCAATCGGCGCCGCCGTCGTAGGTGGTGGGGTGGACGAAGAAGACGTCGGCCGGCGGGTCGTTCGGGGTCCAGGCGAGCGGGTTGCGCGGGATCAGAGCCCAGGCGTCGCTGGTGGCGTAGTCGGGCGCCGGCGGCGGCTTGTAGGTCTGGAACGGCACCTTGGGGTCGAGCAGGGTCCGCATCACGTCCTCGCGCCAGATGATGGCGACGGCGGCCAGCAGGGTGAACAGGCCGGCGACGGCGGCCATCAGCCAGACCCGGCCGCCGAACAGGGTCAGCAGCCAAGCCCAGGCCGCCTTGAGGCGGACGATCGGATCGATGCGGGGCGGCCTAGCGATAGGGGTCGGCCTTCGACAGGTAGGTTTGCACGTAGTCGGCCACGCCGTCCTCCAGCGGGGTCGAGGCTCCGTCGTAGCCGGCGGCGCGCAGGCGGTCGATCGGGCCTTGCGTGAAGTACTGGTACTTGTCGCGGATCACTTCGGGCGTGGGGATATAGGTGATGCTGGGCGCGCGCGCCGCCGCCGCGAACGTCGCTTCCGCCAGGTCCTTGAACGAACGCGCCTGGCCCGACCCCATGTTGAAGACGCCGCTGATCTGGCCATTGTCGAGCAGCCACAGCGCCGCCGCCACAGCGTCACGCACGTAGACGAAGTCGCGCAGCTGGCCGCCGTCGGCGTAGGCCGGGTTATGCGACTGGAACAGCTTCACCGCCCCGCCGGCCGCCACCTGCGGCCAGATCTGCGCCACCACCGACTTCATCGATCCCTTGTGGCCCTCGTTGGGGCCATAGACGTTGAAGAACTTCAAGCCGGCCCACTGCGGCGGCGCCTTGCCCCGGCCGGCCTCGCGGCGGGCGTAGATGTCGAACAGGGCCTTGGACCAGCCGTAGGCGTTCAGCGGGCGCAGAGCCTTCAGGGCCTCCAGGCTGTCGTCGTCGGAAAAGCCCTGCGCCCCGTCGCCGTAGGTCGCGGCGCTGGAGGCGTAGATCAGCCGCCGGCCATGCTGAGCGCACCAGTCATAGAGGTCGCGCGACAGGGTGAAGTTGGAATGGATGATCTTGTCGGCGTCCGGCTCGGTGGTGGCCGACACCGCGCCCATGTGGATCACGGCTTCCGTTTCGCGCCCGCGTCCGGCCATCCATTGCGGCAGGGCGTCCGGATCGACGAAGTCGGCGATGGCGTGTTTGGAAAGGTTGCGCCACTTTCCCGTCTCGGCGGCGCGCAGCCGGTCGCTGACCGCAACGTCGAAGCCGCGCTCCACCAGCGCCGCGACGATGTTGGAGCCGATGAAACCCGCTCCGCCCGTGACCAGGATCAGCCGGTTCATCGTTCGCTGTCCGCCTTCGTCATGCGCTCGATGGCGGCGGTGGTCGAATAGCCTTCCACCAGCGGCGCCAGCATCACCGCTCCGCCCCAGCTTTTCACCTCGGCGGCGCCGACGACGGTGGCCTCGGTGTAGTCCGCGCCCTTGATCAGCACGTCGGGCTTCACCGCCGCGATCAGGCTGAGCGGGGTGTCCTCGGCGAAGGGCGCCACGAGGTCGACATGGCTGAGGCCACCCAGCACGACGGCGCGGGATTCCAGGTCGTTCACCGGTCGGCCGTCGCCTTTGAGCCGCCGCACCGAGGCGTCGCTGTTGACCCCGACGATCAGCCGGTCGCACCAGGCGCGGGCCTGGGCGAGGTAGGTGATGTGGCCCCGGTGCAGGATGTCGAAACAGCCGTTGGTGAAGCCGACCTTCAGGCCTTGCGCCCGCCAGCCGGCGGCCAGCTGGGCGGCGCGCTCCAGGGTGGCGATCTTGGCCTCGGCGGGCGCCAGGCGCGCGGCCAGCTCGGCCTCGATCAGTTCTTCGGGCGTGACCACGGCGGTGCCGGATTTTCCGACCGCCACGCCGCTGGCCAGCAGCGCCAGTTCGACAGCGGTCTCGTAGGAAGCGCCCGACGCCAGGGCCAACCCCAGGGCCGCCAGCGCCGTGTCTCCAGCGCCGGAGACGTCGAAGACCTCGCGGGCTGAGCCGTGGAAGTGCAGGGCGCTATTCCCGCGCCGCATCAGGCTCATGCCCTTGGCCGCGCGCGTGACCAGGATCGCCCCGGCCTCGCACAGGGTCAGGGCGTGGGCCAGCGCCGCCTCGACCTGGTCGTCGGTCTCGGTGGGCATGTCGGTGACGTGCGCCAGTTCGGCGGCGTTGGGCTTCAGCAGCGCCGCCTTGGCGTAGCGCTGCAGGCCGCGCGCCTTGGAGTCGACGATCAGCGGCGCGCCGGACGCGCGGGCGGCCTCCAGGCAGGCGGCGATGACGCCGTCGTCCACCGCGCCCTTGCCGTAGTCCGACAGCAGGATCGCGCCCGCATCCATCCCGGCATGACGCACGGCGCCGGCCATCTTTGCCTTCGATAGCGCATCCAGCGGGCTCAGTTCCTCGGCGTCGACGCGCAGCAGCTGCTGGCCGCCGGCGACGTAGCGCGTCTTCACCGTGGTCGGGCGCCCGGCGACGCTGATCAGGTGGCCTTCCATGCGCGGCTCAGCCCCCAACATGCGCAGAGCTTCGGATCCCGCCGCGTCGTCGCCCAGCACCCCGGCCAGGGCGACGGTCCCGCCAAGCGCCGCGACATTGCGGGCCACGTTGCCGGCCCCGCCCAGCATCGACGCCTCGCGCCCGCGCGCCAGCACCGCCACCGGAGCTTCGGGGCTGGTGCGACCGACCTCGCCGTAGACGAAACGGTCGACCATCACATCGCCGACGCAGGCCACCCGGGCCTTGCCGATGTCGCCGAGCAGGGACTGGAGGGCGGAAAGGTCCATGCTCAGCTTCGCACAATCTCGTGCAGGGCTTTCAGCTGGCTAAGCAGCGCCTCGGCTCCGTCCAGCGGCAGGCAGCTGGGCGCATCGCACAGCGCCTTATCGGGCTCGGGGTGGAATTCGAGAAAGACGCCGTCGGCCCCGGCCGCGACCGCACAGCGGGCGATGACAGCGACGCCGTCGCGGCGGCCGCCGGTCGAGGCGCCGCCGGTGCGCGGATCGGCGCCGGGCAGCTGCACGGCGTGGGTGGCGTCGATGGTCACCGGCACGCCCAGCTTCTTCATCTCGCCTATTCCGAGCATGTCGACGACGAGGTTGTTGTAGCCGAACGAAACGCCGCGCTCGCAAAGGATGGTGATGTCGGCCCCGTCGACGGCCTCCTTCGCCTTGGAGACGATGTTCTTGGCATCCCAGGGCGCGAGGAACTGGCCTTTCTTCACGTGCAACAGGCCGCCGGTGGCGTGGATCGCCCGGGCCGAGGCGGCGACAAGATCGGTCTGGCGGCAGAGGAAGGCTGGAATCTGCAGGAGATCAACGACCTCGGCCAGGGGCTCGGCCTGGTCGATCTCGTGGATGTCGGTGGCCAGCGGCACGCTCACCTTGGCCTTCACAGCCGCCAGCATCTTCAAGCCCGCCTCCAAGCCGGGGCCGCGGTAGCTGGTGATCGAGGACCGGTTGGCCTTGTCGAAACTGGCCTTGAACACAAACGGCAGGCCGAGGCGATCGCAGATGCCCTTGAGGGTGCGCGCGGTGTGCAGCGCCAGGGCCTCGTCCTCCAGGACATTGAGGCCGGCGACGACGAACAGGGGCTGGCCGTCGCCAATGGCGATATTCCAGCGGTCAAGTTTGAGGAGCGACATGAGCTTTAGTGGCCCGACCGGCGTTGCATCTCAAGTCCGTGGATTCGCGTACCTGCCACAAGCGGTTGTATAGAAGCGAAAAATGACACGGAACGCCCACGGAACGCCAATGAGCGTTGACGCTGCATTGCTGGACGATGTCCGCCGGGTCCGCGCCCCGGGTATTTTCCGCACGGCCGTCAGAATCGCCGGCAGCAACTGGACCGCCGGATCGGTCACCTTCGTCACCCCCACGGGAGAAGCGATCCGCCTGACCGGCCGCGAGCCGGGGCCGGACGCCCGCCTGATCATCAATGACTACCGCTGCCTGCGCCGCGCCTTGGCGGCCGGCGATATCGGTTTCGCCGAGGGTTACATGGCCGGGGAATGGGATACGCCGGACCTGGCGGCCCTGCTGGGCGCCTTCTCGCTGAATTTCGACAATCTCCGCCAGCTGGGCGAAGGCTCACCCCTGGTCCAGCTGATCAATGGTGTCCGCCACGCCCTGCACGGAAATTCGCGGCGCGGGTCGCGGCGCAACATCCACGCCCACTACGACCTGGGCAACGCCTTCTATTCGCGCTGGCTCGACGCCAGCATGACTTACTCCTCGGCCCGCTACGAGACGCCGGG